>DASVPU010000429.1:0-17252 GCA_036389475.1 Solirubrobacteraceae bacterium | reverse complement strand
CAGCTCTTATACGTCCAGCCCCACGAGCAAGACGTCGATACGCGCCAGATTCCGTCCCCTGCGCAGTGTGCGGCGCCGTAGTAGCGGTTCGTACTCAAGTTCGTACCCGTCCAGGTCGTGCAGCTCATCTTCCAGTACGGGGTTACGAAGGAGCTTGCGTCCGCGGCCGCCGTGCTGAAGCCCAGCGCGCTGCACGCGACTGCGACCGCCGCCAGCGCCGCGACAGTCAGTCGTCGTGCCGAGATTTCCTTTCCTGATCGGGCTACCCTGTCAACTACCAACGTCATGTTATGTCTCCTTGTTTTGCGCACGCGCGCGTTTCGGTGGATCGATGATGGTTGTTTGTGCGGCGTCGTGACCGCCGGCGGGTTGCCCGCCGGTGATTTGGGTGATAAGCGGTGGTTGTCATGGCTTTGAAGACCGGATGGGCGTCAGCCGTGACATGCGAGCGATGCGGACCTAAAGCGCGTTTCAGAATGAGTGTTGAGCGTCCGCCGCGATCAATCGCTGCGCGGCGGCCTTTGCGCCGTCGGTTCGCACTGCGTCGGCGACGGATTGGGCACGCATTGCTACGTTGGTTTGCAGGGCGCGACTGAGAGCCTCGGTCAGCGAGTCGGTGGTCGGCACGGTCGGGGGGTGCGCGGTTCCGATTCCGAGGTCGTGGATGCGTTGTGCGAAGTAGTGCTGATCGAAGATCTGGGGGATGACGACCTGGGGTGCTCCGGCTAGCGCGACTGTGGTTGTGGTGCCCGCGCCGCCGTGGTGCACGGCGGCGGCGATCCGTTTGAATAGCGCCTGCTGGTTGACCTCTCCGATGGACAAGCAGTCGGGTTCGTCGTCCAGTAGTGACAGGTCGGCCCACCCGCGGAGCACGATCGCGCGGCGTCCGAGCTCACGGGCCGTTTGGATCATGTTCTTGCTGAGGTCTTGTGGAGCGCGGATGCTGCCGAAGCCGAAATAGATGGGTGGTTCGCCGGCCTCAAGGAATTCCTCCAGGCCCGCGGACAATGGACGCTCGTCCGGAAGGATCCAGGCGCCCGTCTGAACGACGTTCGGGTCCGTAGACTCAGGCCAGGGCGCCAACGTCGGGTCGGCGGCCAACCAGGGCCGCTCAGTGAACATGTAGGTTCGCACGTCATCGACCGGGGCCAAGCCGGCGGATACACGATGCGAGTTGAGAGCGTCGCCAAAGATGTTGTAGCGGTGTGTGTCCCGAGCCCAGAGCGCGCGATTGTCGACCGTCCCGTCCGCGGGTTTGTCTCCCAGCACTGAATACACGGGTGGCGCGTGGTGTGGGGAGGGCAGCGCTATCGGGCAGTAGCCCGCCCAGACGTAGCGGATTCCCAGCTGCTCGGCCACCGTGCGAGCGGCGACTACCACGTATCCGCCTGCCACGATGACGTGGCAGCCGTTGGCTGCCGCCGTGACCGCCTCGAACTGGGCGGCGACCGAGGCTTCCGCCATCTGACGCCGCTCCTCGGGCGTGAGTGGGGCTGCTGATGGACTGGCTTTGCCGCTCGAGCTCAGCTCGGGTCCGACGGACGTGAAGGAGATCCCGAGGCCGTCGATCCAGTCGCGGAAGTCAGGCGGCGCGCACACACGGACTTCGTGACCAAGCTCGCGCAACTGCACCGCTAGCGCCACCAACGGCTGGACATCGCCACGCGACCCGATTGTCGTCAGCAGAACAGGCATCAGAACTCCCCGCCTCCAACGGCCTCAGTCACGATCGGGATCCGCTGGTGGACTTCGTCGGGTCATCGCTGCCTGCGATGGGATGAAGGTCGGGCTTGTTGGCGGTTGCCATGTGTTGCTCCTTGGCGTCTGCGCCGCGCTGGCGCTGTCTGTTGGCGAGGAGGCCACATTGACGGTGGTCGCGGGATCCTCGCGACGGGGGGCACCCTGGACGTGCACCCGATACTTAGAGCGCTGTGTCCTTGTTGTTGGAGCGTGAGCGTGAGTTGGGTCTTTTGGGTGCGCGGCTTGATGCTGCCCGCGGGGGCGTGGGCCGGCTGGTGGTCATCGAGGGCGCATCCGGCCTGGGCAAGACCAGTCTGTTGCGCGCAGCGGCAGTGGAGGGGCAGCGGCGCGGGTTTGAGGTCGCGCGGGCGCGGGGGGCGCAGCTTGAGCGTGAGTGGCCGTTGGGGATCGCCCGTCAGCTGCTCGAGCCGGTGTTGCGGCGCTGCTTGGCTGATGAGCGAGCGGGGCTGCTCGATGGGGCCGCGACGCTGGCGGCCCATGTGGTGCTGCCCAAGCTCGCGGCCGGCGCGGGCGCGGTCGACGCGAGCTTCGGCACGCTGCACGGCTTGTACTGGCTGTGCGCGAACCTCGCGACGCGCCGCCCGCTGCTGCTTGTGGTCGATGACGCGCAGTGGGCCGATGAGATGTCGTTGCGCTTTTTGGGTGTGCTCGCGCGGCGTCTGGATGCGCTGCCGGCTGTTGTGCTGCTCGCGCAGCGTCCGCTGCCCCCGGACGCGCTGCCCGAGCTTTCGGCTGATCCGCAGAGCGATGTTCTCGAGCTTCGTCGGCTCTCCTGTGCGGCGACCCTGGCGCTGCTGTCGCAGTGGTCGCCCGACGCCGTCGATGTGGGCGAGCACGACCGAGGACGAACTGTCGACGCGTTCCGCTGTCTCGCGACATTCTACGGCTTCCAGAACGCGCCGTCCCACCACTTGTGCAAGAGGGAGCTCCCAGTGCCGCGGACGAAGATGTCGGTCCGGTCGAACACCCGGGATACGACCGCGGGGTCCGATGTCAAGGTCCCGCCCAGATCTTCCTCGTTGCTCCACACCCCGGACCACCGGCGGCGCCACAGATGCTGATTCTGACCGCGGTAATAGACGTCGAGCTTGCCGAGCACCCATGACGCTGCGGCGGGCGCCGAGGTCAGCACACCCCCGAGGTCCTCCTCGCCGCTCCACCCGAAGCCGTCCCACCAGCGGTGCCAGAGCGCCTGGTTCTGGCCGCGATAGACGACGTCGATGCGATTCGCCCCCCACGACACGGCGGCTGGGTCAGACGTCAGCACCCCGCCGAGGTCCTCCTCGCCGCTCCACGCATTGCCGTCCCACCAGCGGTGCCAGAGCGCCTGGTTCTGGCCGCGATAGAAGACGTCGATGCGATTCACCCCCCACGACGCCGCGCACGGGCCCGACGTCAGCCCTCCGCCCATGTCCTCCTCGTCGCTCCACGCGCCCCCGGCCGTCCAGCGGTGCCACAGGGCCTGGTTCTGCCCGCGGTAGAACAGATCGATGTGGTTCGGTGCCCTGCAGACGGCGGCCGGATTAGACGTCAACCCGCCGCCGAGGTCCTGCTCGCCGCTCCACGCGTTGCCATCCCAGGAGCGATGCCAGACGGTCATGTTCTGGCCGCGGTAGAAGGCATCCATGTGATTCCAGTCCCAGGACGCCACCTCCGGAGCGGACGTCAGCACGCCGCCGAGGTTCTTCCATCCTCCCGTCTTCGTGCCGTAGATCGACTGGATGCCGTCGATGTCGTCCTGCGTGAGGAAGCGCTGCGCCGCCCCGCTGGTGAAGGTGGGCCGCATCAGGGCGCTCGGCACGTCGCTGTGTCGGAGACCCAGTGCGTGCCCGAACTCATGGGCGGCGATCGTCACGAGATCGAAGCGCCCCGCGGGCACCGGGATCGTGACGCTCCACGTCTCCGCCTCGTCGAAATGCGCGTCGCCCGCGATGGAACCTTTGTTGGGAGGCGGATAGAACGCGTGCGCGAGGACACCGCCGGCGCCAGCGAACGGTTTGCCGTCGCCGTGGCTGCCGGCGGCGAAGGAGATGACGATCTCGGGATTCTGCGCAACCGGGACCTCACTGAACGTCAGAGGCGTGACGGCGCTCCACAGGGAGAACGCCGCCGATATCGCCGTGCGGACCTGCTGTTGCGTCAGGTCCGGCGTGAAGTTGCTGAACCCATACCGGATGTCGTTGGTCGGCCAGCGGTTGCCCTGCGCGACGAAGCTGCTGATGCCAGCGGTATCGCCGACATCGGGAACGCCGCACCGAGGGATCGCCATGAAGGCCACCGTGGCGTCGTCGAGCCGTCCCGTGACAGGAAGCCCTTGAAATTGCTGATAGGCCCGCAGCGCCCGTACCGTGGCCGCATCGAACTGCCCCGGTGTCGGGCGGGGCAGCGGTGAGGCGGCGCGGATCGCACTGAACTCCCCGGCATCTTCGAGATGCAGGTAGCCGAACTGTCGAAGATATGTCTGAAGCTGCTCGACGCCGAGGCCTTCCGATCCACGTGCCAGACCGATCTCCAAAGGCGATTTGGTCGGCGATAGCTGTGCCATTACTGTTTCCTTAACTCGCGGTTGAACTTCCTATGCAAGATCCACGTACTCGATGAACACGAGGCGGCGTCCCTTCGCCTCGGGCATCGCGTTGTAGTAGCGGTCGAGGTCCTCCTCGTCGACGAGGTATTCCTCGTACTCGGCGACGACGAGCCGAAGCCGGGCGCCGGGGCCGGCGTCGGGAACGACGACGCTGCCCTCCCAGAGCGTGTTCCAGGCGAACAGCTTGTCGACGAGCCCTTCGGTCACGAGCTCGCTGAACTTGCGCTCTGCGTTGAGCTGCCGTGCGCGGAGGATCTGCGGCGCCGCGACGAAATCGGACGGCGTAGCCGGGTTCGTCACCTGCACGGGCTGGGGCGCGCCGCTCTTGCTCGTAACCGGTGTGACGACGCGCTCCCAGCCGAAGTCGTCGCCCTTTGCCGGATCGAGCTGCTCGACCCAGACCTCGACGACGGGGGTCTTCGCGACGTCCACCACCTTGACCTGGTCACCCGCCGGGGCAGCAGCAACTCTTTCGACCTCGTAATTCGCGCTGGAGTCGGTGTAGCGCACGCCCTGCACCGACACGTGACGTTCGTGGCGCTTCGCGCCCGGTCCGACCGTGAGCCACCGATCGGCGGTCAGCGGCATGAAATCCGTCAGGACGATCTCCGACAGCTCCTGACCCTGTAGCGAAGCCGGCTGGTAGCGCGCGAGCGCGAGGCGCACGAACGGCCAGTACGCGGTGCCCTGATCGATCTCGATATCGCAGTACCACAGCCGCCGCTCGTGATCAAAGAAGACATCGTGCGGCGCGACGTCGACGGGCGCGTCCGCGGCCCCAAGCTGCGTCGTCCTCCAGGGCCGGGGCGGCTGATGGGCCTCGGTGAGCGGCGTGATGAGCTGCCCGCCGGCGTCCCTCGGCAGCCATCCTCCGTGCGAATCGGGGGCCGTCCGCGCCAGCGGAAAGGCCGATTTCTTCGGCGCCCTGCCCGTCACCCACGGCGAGGCCCAGATCGGATCGTTGCCCCACTGCGTCACGAGGGTCTTGTAGGGCCTCGCTGCGGGCTTCGTGTTCGGGTCGCCGGTGAACGTGGCGGGCGCGAGCACGACGGCGAGCATCTCGCCGTATCCGGAGACGTTCCACGGGCGGTCGAGGTAGACGCGCAGCCCGCCGCCGCGACGCCAGCTCGACGCCTTATGGGTGGCGGCGGTGCGAACCCAGCCGAAGGTCGGCACGACGTAGAGCACCTCCGGGGCCGGTGGCGCGGCGGAGTTCGGCACCCATGTCACGACCTTCGGTCCAACGGCCTTGATGTGCTCGTCGGTCGCTGTCGCCGGATCGGACGGGTCCTTGAGCAGCAGGTCTGCCGGCAGGTACTCGCGGAACTTCGTCGTTCCCTCCAGCCAGTACTCGACCCGCCGGTACCGCGTGTCGTAGAACTCGTGCGACCAACGGCGCTCGCTGTCGATGAGGTCGGCGCCGTCGGGAGCAGTGGATGGGTTCTCCGGAACGGCCACCGCGTGGTCGGCTACACCACCGTGCGGAAAATCGGGGAGCTTCTGGCGCTGGTAGTCGTCCGGTCCGGTGATCTTCATCGAGAACGCGGTGTCGTCGCGACCGCGGTTGGCGAGCTGGACCTCGCTCTCCTTGGCTGCGGGGTCGTCGCTGGGCTCGTTCCATACCGCCCGGACATCGATGCGGTCGGTGCTCTTGATGCTGCACCACGCCATGAATTCGATCGTGGCCGACGTCGCGCCCGGAGTGCGCACGACGGTGATCCCCTTGCTGTCGACCGCGGGTGCGATGAGCGGACGCTGGACGGCGTGCACGAGTTCGACCGTCGTCCACGGGGTGAGCATCCAGTGCCTGCCCTCCGTGGCGAGCTTCTGGACCTTCTGGAGCTTCTGGAGCTCCTGGGGGTTCTGGGGGTTTGCGCCGCTCGGAACGAGCCAGCCCCAGGCCGCCATGGTGCTCTTGATCAACTCGAGCGAGAGCTTCATCGACAGCCGCAGCGTCGCGCGGTCGCCCTTGGCCAGAGGAATGCGCAGCACGTGCGCGACCTTGTCGTACGACGGCAGCGTGCCGGGAACGTCGACCAGCTCGATCTTGAAGGGCCGTGCGTCGGGCCAGGACGACGACGCTGCGTACAACGGCACGACGATCGTCGCGTCGGGCGCCTGCGGGTGGCCGAGCACGCGCGCCCCCACGGTTTCCGCGAGCGGATCGGGCAGGTACGTGAGCGACATACCGTCGCGGTAGACCGCGAACGTCGTCGGAACGGGCTCCAGATCCGTCGGACCCTGCATCGGCAGCATCTCCTCGATGAGCGCCGCGTCCGGATCGTGCGCGTCGCGGTCGCGGTCGACGAGCAGCTCGAAGCTCGCGGCATCGAGCTTGCCGCCGGCGTCGAGCTTGCCGTGCAGCTCGGCGTCGCGCACGGTCACCTGCTGGGGCACCGCGAAGCGCCGCGCGACCTGCGCCGACGGCGTTGCCCCGTCGGCGACCGGATCGTCGTTGAAGCTGCGGATCGCCATGCGGTGCATCGACTCGCCTTCGGCTGGCCGCTCCGTCGTGTCGTCCTTACGCTTGACGAGCGCGACGGCCGGGCCGACTACGGGCTCGTAGCGCATGAACGGGATCTCGTCGGTCTGCGGCTGGCCGGTGAACGCGGAATCCGTCGCGGGGAGCGAGTTCCCGGCGAGGTCGACCGCGCGGGCGCGCAGGCGATAGTCCCGACCGAAGCGCAGCCGCGGGAGCGACCCGGCGACAGCCTGAAAGCGCGAGCTGAAGTCCAGGCCCGGCGGGACGGAGGCCTCCGTCTGCGGCGCCTGGTCGACCGTGTCGTCGGGTATGATGGCGCGGCCGGGAGGCCGCGCCGCGAGGCTCCACCCAGTCCATGACACGACCGCCTCGTGCAGCCACAGCAGGTCGTGGTTGTTGCCGTCCGCGGACTTCGTCGCGGCCAGCCGCGCGGTGCCCTCCTCCTCGCCGCCGGGAGGCGTGACCTGCAGGCCACCCTCGAGGTGGTAGGCCGCGGTGCGGCGGTACAGCGAGCGCCACTTCTTGCTGTGATTGTCCCAGAGGTCGAAGCGAAATCCGCGCAGGAGATCCTCGGCGTACAGGGCCGGCGCCGTCGCCCCCGGCTTGCCGTCGAAGACGGCCTGGGCGATCTGGTTGGTCACCTTGTTGGCCGCGAACTTGTCCTTCAGCATGCCCGCGCGCTGCTTCTGCACGAGCATGAGCCCGGCGGTGCGCAGCGCCGGCGCGCCCAGCTGCTTCTCCTTGCGCGTGATCGGGTCGACGCTCTTCTCGCTGCTCGGTGGTATGCGCCAGAGCGTGCGAAGGAAGTTCATGAGCTTCAGGGCGGCGCCGTCGACGTCCATCCGCACGAGCGCGAACTGCTTGGGGTCGAGCGCGAGCAGGCCGCCCTGCAGGCGCAGGTCGTTGGTCTGTGGGATCGGGTCCGGATGGGCGCTGAACGACGAGGAGGTCAGCACGGCGTGGGTCCGCGGCGAGACGTCGGGCGCGAGCGGCGGGGCCGGCTTGCGGGGGATCTTGAGGACGTTCGCCGGGAAGGAGACCGTCGCCCACAGCGGCGCGTCGGGGCTCGCCGCAAACGACGCGCGGTCCAGCGCGAGGTCGATGACGAGCCCGAGCTTGCGCAGGAGCGTCGGGTACTGGTTCATCGCGCCGACGATCTGGTGGAAGTCCATCTCGTCGATGGCCTTCGCGGCGTCGAGCCTCGTCTGCGCGTGCTCGCGCCACGCCGCGTGGATGCGCTCGTCGTCCCCGCGTCGGTGCGTCGTCTGTGGCTTGAGCTTCGACGGCGGCGTGTGGAACAGCTGCGCGGTCGCCAGCGTGCGTTGCGCGCCTGGGTTGGCCAGCCGGTCGTTCTTGAAATCGTTGAACTGTCGGTCGATGTCGCGCAGCGTCACCTCTCGGTAGTCCGGGTCGCTCGATTCGACGACGGGAACGCTGACGGGGTCGACGTACGTGCCGTCGAGTTCGTTGACTGTTTCTGCAAGCCCTGCGCACTCCGTCCACAGGTCGGTGACGGTCGGCAGGTCGCCGTCGGCCGATTGCGCGAGCTTGGTGTAGAGGCCCTCTACGAGCGTGTGCACGTCGGTCGTGCCGAAGGACAGGATCTGCTTGCCGGTGTGGTCGGTGTACGTCTCGGCGCCACGCACCCGCAGGTGCGGCTTGAAGAGCGCCGTCCACACCGCGGGATCAGGTGTCGCCAGCGAGCCGTCGACGCGATTGGCGCCGGCGAGCTGCGTCATCGGCACGGCCACCGTCGCCGCACCGTAGTGAATGCTGACCGTGGCCTGTGACAGCGCCGCCGGCCAGTTCAGCCACTCCGGGAAGCTGCTGAGCAGCGGCGGGTCGCCGGAATCTGGCTCCAGGCGCGGCGCGAGCATGACCGACACCCGCAGGCTCTTGCCGCCGTCGGACAGTCCGTTGGGCAGGGTGGTCCACAGCAGTGACTGAGTTGCCATGTCAGGCCGCCTCCTCCGCAAACGCCGAGCAGTACTCCGCCCACGTTTCTTGTTCGGGCATGCACTCGATGAACTTCGGGTCCGAGTCGTCGCCGCCAAACTCCTTCCTGCAGGTGACCGAGACGTCGAAGCTGACGAAGAGAACCTCCACTTCGATCGTCAGCGTCGCCTCTCCCCAGACCGTCTTCCTCCCACCGGCATTCGTGTAGGAGAGCTGCAGGTTGAACGTCAGCGACGCGGAGATGAGACCGAGCACCGACAGCTCGCCGTGCAGGCGCACGTAACCTGTGAGCTCGACCGAGCCTCCCCCCTTGTTCTTCTTGTCCTCAAGCGGCTGGAGCCAGTGGAAGTACACCCCGGCCTTGATCTCGACCGAGCCAGAGGCGACGCCGAGGTTGATCGCGAGCGTGGCGCCGAACTCGAGCGCCGCCTCGATCTCGTCGACGCCGTTGGCGGAGATCCCGATCCCGAAGAACCCGCCACCGCCAAGCATCATGACGGCGATCGTGAACGGCTGTTCGCGGGTGGAGAAGCTGAACTTCACCGACGCCGGCTTCGCGTCGAAGGGCAGCCCGAACCCCGCTCCGAGCGACGCGTTCGTCAGCGAGAAGACGCCGACCGTGAGCGCCGGCAGGTTCAGCGAGTAGCTCGCCGCGATCCCGCTTGGCGTCACCGACAGCGCGGGCGGATCGCTGAAGCCGTTGCAGGGAATGATCTCCCGCAGTGTGTTCACAAACTCCAGCGGGCCGCCGAACCTGACGCCCTCGGAGGGATGGAGGTCCACGGTCACGTCGGGCTTCTGACCGTTACGCGCCTCGAAGGCCATGGTCCGGAACCACAGGATGATGAACCCGAAGAGGTTGACCTTGAAGTTGTCGAGCGTCGCCGTCGCCTCGTAGCTCGATCCGGCCGGGTTCGCGGGCTGGGTCGTGACGAGGCCCTTCATCGTCAGCGTGCTGTCATGGCCGCCGTCCGCGCGCGGCAGGAGGAGGTTCAGCGGATCCGGCTTGGCGATCTTCGTCGACCAGTCGAAGCGGGACTCGATCCTGTCCTCGAGCTCGGTCGAGACGAGCTTGGGAACGTCGGCTCCCGTCAGCGCGCTGACGGTGTTCAAGATCGTCGCGAGCTCCACCCCGCCGAGGATCGTGGCGCCCTCGAAGAACTGCTTCGGATCGAACGTGCTGCCGACGATGTCGCCGAGCGCCGAGTCCGCCCAGTTCGGGACGGTGAGGTCGGGCGGCGGCTTGCCCGCCACGGGTCCCATGAGCCGCGACAGGCCGAGGATCGTCATCTGTGGCGCGGCGAGCGCGCCCAGCGCGTCGCTCTTGGCCTCCTCGGGCTTGCCACCGAACGCGAGCGGCAGTGCCTTATCCACGACCTGCAGGAACAGCTGCCCCTTGTTCTCGGGCTCCGTCTCACCCTTGTTCGCGGGCAGGTCGAAGCCGGAGTTCTTGTACACCTCCGGGTACGTGACCTCGACGACCGCGTTTGGCTGGCCCAGCAGCTTCTGAATCGGCCGGATCCCGACGCTGGCGAGCTCGGTCTCGGGATAGAAGTTGGGTGCGAACGCATGGAGAACCTTTAGCGGCGCCAGCCTGCCTGCCCTGAACACCATCCGCCCGGTCGGCAGGCGCGGGTCGCCCTTCGCGGAGTCGCCGCCCGGCGGGACGTAGCACACGCTCGCGCCTCGGAGATCGGCGGTCCGGCGCGGCTCGTTGGCCTCGTCGTTGTAGATGTTCTGCAGGTCGGACGCGTGGTCGCGATTGCTCTTCTCGTCCATGAACAGCAGCGGGATCGAGAAGGGCACACGGTTGCCCGACCTGTCAGTGGCGAGGATGTCGAACCGGAAGTCGATCAGGCCATTGCCAACGCCCAGCATCGGCCAGAAGGCGAAGCCGTCATCCTCGCTGGTCTCATCCTTGCTGGTGCCCTTCTTCTCTGCCTCTCTGTCGTTGGTCCCCCAGGCGAACGACTTGCCCTTACCAGGCTCAGCCAGGTTCGGAGTCACCTTCGTGAGGATCTCGACGCGGGAGAACGGGAAGTTCCGTCCAGCGAACTCGTGACCGGCACCCGTGTACTCGCGCACGGGCTCCGTGGGAATCAGGAAGAAGTTCTTGCGCAGCACGGCGGCCCTCCCAGTGCCGAGCGCTTCGAACTTGCGTTCGGTCACCACGGCGAGAACCGCGCTGTGGCCGCAGCAGCCGAGCTTGCCGGCGCGGAGAATGCGGACGTAGGTGTCGCGGCCGACGGCGGCGACGTGGCGCCAGTTCACCAGATCGACGTCGTGGGGGCGGGGATCCCAGGTCCCCTCGGCATCGAAGAGCGCCCCGAGCGCGGAGAGGTGCATCCGGCGCACCCGGCTCGGCCGCGGCGTGTACATGATCGCCGGGGGCTCCTTGTCGGGGGGCGCAGTCTTGACGCCGCGGCGGGTCATGAGCTTCACGAGATCGCGGCGATCCGCCGGGGTCAGGCTCAGCGGCGGCAGGCGCTTCTCGAAGCCGGCGACATCGACGGAGGGCTTCTTGTAGTCCGGCGACCACAGCGCCCGTAGCATGGCGACGCCGTCCGGCCCGGTCTGGCCGGGCGCGATCCGTAGGCGCGTATGCCAGAGCTCGGTCCGGCCGCGGCGCGTCGCCGGCTCGTCGCGATGCAGCCAGCGTGCCGGTGCGAGCGGCGAGATGACGAGGCGGTACGGAAGCTCGAGTGCCGTCGCGTTCGCAGCCGGGCGGTGCGGGGCCAGCAGCTGCAGCATGTACGGCAGGTTCAGCAGGACGTCGGGATCCGAGTCGCCGCGCGTGTCAGCGAGCGTGCGCGCGGTCCACAGCGCGAGAGCGGCTATTCCGGCCTCGTGGACTGGCCCATCGCGCAACTTCGGAAACTGCCGGTGAACGGCGTCAAGCTCGGTCTGCATCGCCTCGAACGCGACCTTGCCGATGGACGCGCCGGCGCTGCCGGCCAGCCCCCCGGCGGCTCGCTGCGCCACACGCGCCGCGGCGGCCTGGACCGCCGCGCCCGCGCCGCGCCCCCCGGCCGCCTCGAGAGCCGACGAGAGCTCATCGAACGTCGCGAGCAATCCAGGCGATCGCAGCGCGTCCGCCAGCCACGGACCCGGTTTCGAGTCACCCGGCTCGACGGGTTTCCAAGCCACATCGGGCAATGCGTTGGCGTCGAGCTCGAGTGGCCACGTACGCATCGCGGCAAGGACCGCCGCCAGGGTGTACGGCAGGCTGCTGGTGGACTCGGGCATGACGAACGAGAGCCGGCTGGGCCCTGCCATTCGCGTTCTCGCACCGGCCAACGCCGGCACGGAATCCGTAGCCCCATCCTCGACGAAGGCCTCCTCGGCGATGCTCTGTGCCGGAAACTCAACGATAAGCTGCGCGCGCCGTCCGGCGATCGCTCGCTCGATCGATGGCGGCACGCTGCGGTCGGAGCTCAGCTTCAGCTCGAGGTTGTGAAACCGCAGGTCGAACACCAGGAGGTCGTCCGGCCGGTGCACTCGAATGCGCATCGCTGCCGGCGCAACGGGTCCCGCAGTGTCGAGGATCCGATCGAGCTCAAAGGCAGAGCTCACCTGCTTCCCATCCGCCATCACGTACTCCCATCGTCGCGTTCGCCATACGGTCGCTCCGCCTCCAACGCAGCGAGGACGGCGTCGGGCGAGAGGTCACCGATGACATGGCGATGCGGGCGCAACTCGACGAGCACCCCCGAGCGGCCGTCGTGCGTCACCGACAGTGTCCGGGTATGCGGACGACGCTGCAGCAGCCGGCAAACCTCGTCTGGCTGTGCCGCGTGCTCGGCCGCGATGACGATGTCGGCGTCGGCGCGCGTCGCGGCGTCAGCGAGGCTTGCGGCGGACGCGTCCGCTGCAAGCAGCGCCACACCGGGCACGTCGCTCAGAAGCTGGTCGAAGATGTCGTGCATAGCGTGCAAGACTGAATCGTCCCGATTGCGTGGGGTCTGATCCCGTTAAGGAGGATGGGCCAGGGGACGACCGCCGTCGTATCCGCGTGAGGTCCGCGAGCGGGCCGTGAAGATGGTGCTCGAGCACGACGTTGGCCTTTCCGAATGCCTTCGACTGGGTGACGCTGAGGCCAGGCTTGGACATCGTTGGCATTGTTAATCCTTGGGATTGAGATTGCGGATCGCCACGATGACGGCGGGGGCGGGTTCTCGCGACGGGGGACACCCTGGACATGCACCCGATACTTAGCGGGCTGTGTCCGTGTTGTTGGAGCGCGAGCGTGAGCTAGGTCGCTTGGGTGTGCGGCTTGATGGTGCCCGCGGGGGGCTGGGTGGGCTGGTGGTCGTCGAGGGTGCGCCTGGCCTGGGCAAGACGAGTCTGTTGCGGGCGGTGGTGGGCGAGGGGCAGCGGCGCGGGTTTGAGGTGGCGCGGGCGCGAGGGGCAGAGCTTGAGGGGGAGTGGCCGTTGGGGATCGCCCGTCAGCTGCTTGAGCCGGTGGTGCGGCGCTGCTCGGCGGATGAGCGAGCGCAGCTGCTCGATGGGGCCGCGAGGCTGGCGGCGCATGTGGTGTTGCCCGAGCTTGCGGCCAGCGCGGGCGCGGTCGATGCGAGCTTCGGGACGTTGCACGGGCTGTATTGGCTATGTGCGAACCTCGCGGCGCGCCGGCCGCTGCTGCTTGTGGTCGATGATGCGCAGTGGGCCGATGAGCTGTCGCTGCGCTTTCTGGATGTGCTCGCGCGGCGCCTGGACGCGCTGCCGGCGGTTGTGCTGCTCGCGCAGCGTCCAATGCCCCCGGCCCCGCTAGCCGAGCTCGCGGCCGATCGGCAGACCGAATTTCTCAAGCTTCGTCCGCTGTCCTCAGCGGCAACCCAAGCGCTGCTGTCGCAGTGGTCGCCCGAGAGCGTTGACGCGGAATTCGCGGTGGCGTGTGAGGCGGCGACGGGCGGCAACCCGTTTTTGCTCAGCCGACTTGCCCAGGGCCTGCGCGAGCAGGAGATCGCATTTACCGCCGAGCACGTCAGTAAGGTGATAGGCGCCGGTACCGAAGCGGTGCGCCTAGCGGTCGGGGCCACGTTGGGCCGGCTTGCTTCGAGCGCGGTCGCGTTGGCCGAGGCCGTTGCCGTGCTCGGGGACGATGTCGAGCTTTCGCTCGCCGCGCAGCTTGCCTGCGTCGAGAAGGGTGCCGCCGACGCGGCCGCTGAGGAGCTGGTGCGCGCCGCGGTGCTCGAGGACGCGCGCCCGTTGCGCTTTGTCCATGCGATCGTTCGCGACGTCGTTGCCGCGCGGCTGTCGGCCGGCGCGCGCACGTCGTTGCATGCCCGGGCTGCTGAGCTGCTGGTCGCCCGCGACGCTGCGCCTGACGCCGTCGCTGGCCACCTGCTGGCCACTGAACCGCGAGGCCTGCCGTGGGTCGTCGAGCGCCTCATGACATCGGCGCGCCAGGCACTGGACCAAGGCACCCCGCAAACAGCGCTCAGACGGCTTGAGCGCGCGCTGGCCGAACCCCCGACGACCGCGGCCTTGCGCGCGGAGCTGCTACTTGACCTAGGCTGCACCGAGAACCTGCTTGGGCGCACCGACGCGGTCGCACACCTTCGCGCGGCGCACGCGCTCGCACCCGATCCGGTACTGCGAGCCAAAGCAGTCCTTGGGCTCACACGGGTAACACGCCCCACGCCCGACCTCAGCGAGTTCATCTCGCTGCTCGAGCACGCGATCAGCGAACTCGACGACGATCGCGAGCTCACACTGCAACTGCAGGCCGCACGACTCACACTCCAGGTCGCCACCGGCACCGCGGGCGAGCTACAGCGCTTCGCCGACCTTGAAGGCCGCACGCCGGCGGAGCGTCTGATGCTCGCACAGCTCGCCCTCGCCCAGCTCGCCGCCGGAGGGCCCGCGGACGTCGCCGCACAGTTCGCCGAACGCGCGGTACGCCCGAACGTTGACGCCACCACCAGCGATTGGCTATCGCTGCTCTTCGCGCCCTACGTCCTGTGCAGAAGCGACCGTCTTGACGCTGCCGAGGGCGTGGCCGATCGTGAGCTGCGTGCCGCACGCGAGCGCGGCTCGCTCGCCGCCTACGTCTACGCGTGCACCATCCGCGGGCTCGTCGCTCTGCGGCGTGGCACGCTCTTAGCAGCAGAGGCCGAGTTCCGGGCCGGACTCGATGCCCTCCCAGTCGACGCCAGCCCGCGGCGGGAACCGCTGATCGCGGGCCTGCTTGACGTGCTCGTCCAGACCGGAGGCCTCTCCACGGCTCAGGCACTCCTCGACAGCGCCGGCCACAATGCGCCCCTACCGGACGATCCACCCAACACCACCCTGCTGGTGAGCCGCTCCAGGCTGCGCTTTGCACAAGGTGACACCCATCGTGCGCTCACCGATGCGCTCGAAGCCCGCAACCGATCGGTACGCCACGGCGGAATCCAGAGCGCCGACTGGGACGCATGGCCGCTGATCGTCTCCGTTCACCACGCACTCGACAATCGCGCAGAGGCCCGCCGCGAAGCCGACGCGTTCCTCGCCGCGACTCGTCGCTGGGGCACCCCCGGCGCCATCGGTCAAGCACTGCGCACGAGCGGCCTGATCGAGGGCGGCGAGCGCGGGTTAGCGCTTCTTCGCGAGGCCGTCGAGCATCTTCAGCGCTCCCCGGCGCGTCTTGAGCAGGCCTATGCGTTCGTCGACTACGGCGCGGCGCGGCGCCGTAGCGGCGACCGCCGCGCCGCCCGCGAACCACTGCGCCAAGGCCTTGACATCGCCGCCGCCTGCGGCGCCAACCCGCTCGCCGACCGCGCCCGCCAAGAACTCACCGCCAGCGGCATGCGCGTGCGTCGCGACGCACAAACCGGGATCGACTCGCTCACCCCGAGCGAGCGGCGCATCGCCGAACACGCCGCTGCCGGCGCCACCAACCCACAGACCGCCCAAGCACTCTTCATCACCGTCAAGACCGTCGAGATGCACCTCCACAACGCTTACCGCAAACTCAACATCAGCTCCCGACACCAACTCGCCGAACACCTCAAAGGCCACACAACAGCCCAGCCAGTCACAGCCAACCATCCGAACGCCTGATCCGACCGCCAGTCGGTGATGGAGTTCCCCCGCCTCGGTGGACACACGGATCTACCCCTGCTTTGCTGGAGTCGGGGTTCTAGAGTCAGGCGGCTTAGAAGTTGTCCGAGAACTCAGGTGAGGTGGCGTTGGCAGATGATGGCGGCGCCGAGCTTGAGGAAGGCTTCGTGGAGGGCGCCGTGGCGTTCATAGCGGGTCCGCAGGCGCCGGAAGTTGTGCAGCCAGGCGAAGGTGCGCTCGACGACCCAGCGGACTTTTCCAAGGCCCGAGCCGTGCTCGGCGCCGCGGCGCGCGATCAACGGCTTGACGCCGCGCGACCACAGCAGCCGGCGGTACTTGTCGTGGTCATAGCCGCGGTCGGCGTAGAGCGCCTCGGGGCGCTGGCGCGGCCGGCCGATCTTGCCGGCGACCGGGCCGATGTGGTCGATCAGCGGCATCAGCTGGGTGACGTCGTTGCGGTTGCCGGCGGTGGCCGAGACGATCAGCGGGATCCCGGAGGGATCGACGATCGCGTGGTGCTTGGTACCCGTGCGCCCGCGATCTACTGGGGATGGACCGGTCAGGTCCCCCCTTTGAGCGCCCGGATGTGCGAGCCATCGATGATCCCCGCGGCCCAGTCGATCTTGCCCGCCGCGTTGAGGCGGCGCAGCAGTTCGCCGTGCAAGCTGTCAAAGACGCCGGCCTTCGCCCACGCGCTGAAGCGCTCGTGCGCCGTTGAGCCCGAGCAGCCCAGCTCGCGCGGGATCTGCTTCCACGCGGTACCGGTGAACAGCACGAACGCGATCACACCAAAGGCAGTCCGATCGGGCACACGAGGGCGCCCGGTACGCGCCGCCTGCACCGCCGGCAACAGCGGCTCGACGATCTCCCACAGCTCGTCGCGAGCCACCACCCATCCGACGCCATGAGCCCCTCCCGGTCAAGTTATGTAGACCTGGGATTCGCGCAAAGAACTCCTGCTCCTGCACACTTCTCGGCCAACTTCTAAGTGCGTTTAGCGGAAGCTCCGGAAGGCGCTGGGCTTCGTCTAACGCGGCTGACGGCACCTCTCCCAGTTAGACAGTCGACCCCGGACCGCTGGCTCGTCTGACGTCCGGGAAGGAGCATTCCCGGACGTGCCATCCGCCAGGACGCAGCCCACGCTGATCTTCGTCGTCTCTGGGCATTCGTGCCGCGCGCGCGCTGATGCATCATTCTTCGCGTTCGTGCGCCACCCGTGCGACCGCGCCCGCTGCCACCATGCGCCGGGCGGAATGTTAGATCTCGACTTTTCTACGGTCGCCGAGCTTCCGGTCGACCAACTCGGTCTCCTCGTGCTCGCGGACTTCGAGCGGAGCGGGGGCTGGAATAGCCGCAACTACGTCCTTGAAGCTCAGCAGTACCGCGGCTATCGGGGCGACGCCTCACGCGCCCTTGCAGAGG
>DASVPU010000428.1:0-9924 GCA_036389475.1 Solirubrobacteraceae bacterium | reverse complement strand
CATCAGCGCCGCAGTCCGCCCAGCAGCGACCGCCACGGCAGCCTCCCCCACCAGCAGCCCGCGCGGGGAGACAACCCGCGGCGCGCTCACGCCGGCTCGCGCCGCCGCGGCGCTCACCAGCAACGTGACCGACAAGACCGCCGCCAGGACGCCGACAGACGCGCTGCAACCACGAGTCAAACCGGACATGACGCCGCCTTTCGCTGCGATGCACTGTCCCCTAAACGCAGCTCGCCATCAGAGGTTGCGCCACCCAGCTGTCGACGAGCTGGGCGTACGCGTTCAGATCCCCCTGCTCAAGATCGCTCTTGGCCAGCTGCCGCTCGATCGTTCCTCGGGCGAGCTCGTCGGTGAGCTCGAGGATCTGCGTCAGCACCGCACACAGGTCACGCTGGACGTCCTGCAGCCGCGCGACCTCCTCGCGCTGCGTGGCTGTCAGCAAGGTCACCCTGCCAGCGCGCAAGCTGACGTCATAGACATCGCACCACTCCAGGCTCTCGCCTTGACGCGCTTGGTCCGCTCGATCGTGGCGTCATCGAGCACATGCGGCTTGGAGCGCGCTTCCAGCAGCGTCGCGTAGTGCTCGCGGGCGTCACGCAAACCCCTCTCGTCGCTCAGCGACGCGATCGTCGCGAGCATGCTGATCGGCTGCCAGTTGGGCTCACCTGTACCCATCGCACGGCCGAGGCTACCTCCCGCCGCTACGCCCGATCACGCGCAGCCCGCAGCCGCCATGACCGCGCGGCTGTCGGTCGGTGTGGGCGGGCCGGCTTGGACGCGGCCGACCAGGCGCCGCTGATCGAGGTCGAGTTCGAGCGCAAGCACGCAGCAGATCATCGGCCCGACCGCGCCCACGGCTTGCGCTTCGGCGACGGCTCAGAGCTCATGGCCGATCTCGTCGCGCGACCCATCGCCACCCGGTGCTACCCGCGACGGGCTCACCCATGTCGCTTGTAACCTTCCGGACACACGCGCTGGTTAGCGTCAGGCGCCGTGACCGACAGCGGCCGCCACTCACTTCTGGACAGGCCACGGTATTTCGTCGAGCGGTCGATCCCGCGCGACGGTTGGAGCGCGCTCTCCAAGGACGATCGCTCGTGGGAGTCCGCCTACCGCAAGCGCTGGCAGCACGACAAGGTCGTGCGCTCGACGCACGGCGTCAACTGCACCGGCTCATGCTCCTGGAAGGTTCACGTCAAGGACGGAATCATCACCTGGGAGACGCAGCAGACCGACTACCCGTCCAACGGTCCCGACGTGCCGGAGTACGAGCCGCGCGGCTGCCCGCGCGGGGCGACGTTCTCCTGGTACACGTACTCGCCGCTGCGCGTCAAGTACCCGTACGTCCGCGGCGTGCTGCTGAAGCTGTGGCGCGAGGCGCTGGAGATCCATCGCGACCCGGTGCTGGCGTGGGCGCACATCGCCGGCGACCCCGCGTACAAGCAGCAGCGCGGCAAGGGTGGCTTCGTGCGCGCCTCGTGGCACGAGGTCGCCGACCTCGTCGCCGCGGCGCACGTCCACACGATCAAGCGCTACGGCCCCGACCGGATCGCCGGCTTCTCGCCGATCCCGGCGATGTCGATGGCCTCCTATGCGGGCGGGACGCGCTTTCTCTCGCTCATCGGCGGCGTCTGTCTGAGCTTCTACGACTGGTACGCCGACCTGCCGCCCGCCTCGCCGCAGATCTGGGGCGACCAGACCGACGTGCCGGAGTCGGGTGACTGGTTCAACTCGACCTACCTGATCATGTGGGGCTCGAACATCCCGATGACGCGCACGCCCGACGCGCACTTCATGACCGAGGCGCGCTATCGCGGCCAGAAGACGGTCGTCGTCTCACCGGACTACTCCGACCATACGAAGTTCGCCGACCACTGGCTGCCCGCCCACCCGGGCACCGACGGGGCGCTGGCGATGGGCATGGGCCACGTGATCCTCAAGGAGTTCTACGTCGACCGCAAGGTCCCGTACTTCGAGTCCTACGCGCGCAAGTTCACGGACATGCCGTTCCTCGTGACCCTGCAGGAGCGCGACGGCGCCCACGCCGCCGGGCGCTTTCTGCGCGCTTCGGACCTCGCCGACGGCGGGGGCGACGGCGGCGGCGAGCACGCCGACTGGCGCACGGTCGTGATGGACGCAGGGACGGGCGCCCCGGCCGTCCCCAACGGTGTGATCGGGGACCGCTGGGGGGAGGAGGGCAAGGGACGCTGGAACCTCGAGCTCGGCGACATCGATCCGATGCTGTCGCTGCTCGGCACGCACGACGAGCTCGTCGAGCTGCGCCTGCCACGCTTCGACACGCCCGACGGCAAGGGCGAGGTGCTGCTGCGCGGCGTGCCCGCCAAGCGCGTCGGCGGCGTGCTCGTGACGACGGTTTTCGACCTCATCTGCGCGCACTACGGCGTCTGCCGCGATCCCGACCTGCCGGGCGATTGGCCGAGCGGCGTCGACGATCCGCAGCCCTACACACCCGCCTGGCAGGAGTCGATCAGCGGCGTCGACGCCGCGCTGTGCACACGTATCGCGCGCGAGTTCGCCCGTAACGCGGAGCGGACGAACGGCCGCTCGATGATCGTCATGGGCGCCGGGACGAACCACTGGTTTCACTCCGACCTCATCTACCGCTCGATGCTCAACCTCGTGCTGCTGTGCGGCTGCCAAGGCGTCAACGGCGGCGGCTGGGCGCACTACGTCGGCCAGGAGAAGGTCCGCACGATCACGGGCTTCTCGACGATCGCCTTCGCGCTGGACTGGAATCGCCCGCCGCGCCAGCAGGCGGCGACGCCGTACTGGTACCTCGCGACCGACCAGTGGCGCTACGACGCAATGGCCGGCGACGACCACTCCTCGCCGGTCGGCGACGGCGCGCTGGGTAAGCGCCACGTGGCCGATTGCAACGCCGTCGCCGCGCGGCTGGGCTGGACGCCCTCCTATCCGACGTTCGACCGCAACCCGCTCGAGCTCACCGACGCCGCCGAGCTCGCGGGTGCGACGGTGTCCGACTACGTCGTCGACGAGCTCAAGGCCGGGCGGCTGCGCTTCGCGTGCGAGGACCCCGACGCGCCGGACAACTTTCCGCGGGTGCTGACGATCTGGCGCTCGAACCTGCTCGGCTCGTCGAGCAAGGGCCACGAGTACTTCCTCAAGCACCTGCTCGGGATCCCGACGAACACGGTGACCGCCCAGGAGACGCCGCCCGAGCACCGGCCCAAGGAGGTGCGCTGGCGCGAGAAGGCACCGGAGGGCAAGCTCGATCTCGTCGTCACGCTCGACTTCCGCATGGCGGGCACCGCGCTGCACTCCGATGTCGTGCTGCCGGCGGCCACCTGGTACGAGAAGCACGACATCTCGACGACGGACCTGCACCCGTTCGTGCACTCCTTCAACCCGGCGATCACGCCGCCGTGGGAGACCGCCACTGACTGGGACATCTTCAACCGCATCGCCGGCTCGTTCTCGCGCATGGCGGTCATCCACCTCGGAAAGCGCACGGATGTCGTCGCGGCGCCGCTGCTGCACGACAGCCCCGACGAGCTCGCGCAGCCGTTCGGCGAGGTGCGCGACTGGCGCAAGGGCGAGTGCGATCCGATCCCCGGCCTCACGATGCCCAAGCTCATCGCCGTCGAGCGTGACTACAGCCTCGTCCACAACAAGATGCGAGCGCTCGGACCACTCGTCGACAAGCTGGGCGCAACCTGGAAGGGCATCACGTTCGACGCGAGTGAGGAGGTGCGCGAACTCGGCGCGCGCAACGGCCTGTCGCGCTTCGGCGTGACGGAGGGGCGCCCGCTGCTCGATCGTGCCGACCAGGTCTGCGAAGCGATCCTTGCGCTGTCCGGCACGACGAACGGCCGCCTCGCGGTGCAGGGCTTCGCGACACTCGAGAAGCGCACCGGGACCAAGCTGCGCGATCTGGCCGAGAGCCGGGAGGACGAGCAGGTCACGTTCGCCGACGTCGGCGTCCAGCCGCGCAAGACGATCACCTCACCGGAATGGTCGGGGATCGAGCGCCGTGATCGCCGCTACTCGCCGTTCACGATGAACGTCGAGCGCTCGATCCCGTGGCGCACGCTCACCGGCCGCCAGCAGCTGTACGTCGACCACGCCTGGATGCTGGACCTCGGCGAGGGGCTGGCGCTGTACCGCCCGCCGGTGAACCTGCACCGCTCGCTGCAGCCCGGTGAGACCGGCATCGCGCTGCGCTACATCACGCCGCACTCGAAGTGGTCGATCCACTCGACCTACCAGGACAACCTGCAGATGCTGACCCTGTTTCGCGGCGGGCCGGTGCTGTGGATGAGCCCGCAGGACGCCGCGAAGATCGGCGTCTCAGACAACAACTGGGTCGAGATGGTCAACGCCAACGGCGTCGTCGCGGCGCGCGCGGTCGTCTCGCACCGCGTGCCTCAGGGCATGTCGATGATGTACCACGCGATCGACCGCCACGTCGGCGTGCCGAAGTCCGAGACGAGCGGCACGCGCGGCGGCATGCACAACTCGGTTACGAGTATCCACATGAAGCCGACGCATCTCATCGGCGGCTACGCCCAGCTCTCCTACGGGTTCAACTACTACGGGCCCTGTGGCACCCAGCGCGACGAGGTCATCGTGGTGCGCAAACGACTTTCGGAGGTCGAGTACTGATGCGGGTCCGGGCGCAGGTCGCGATGGTCATGAACCTGGACAAGTGCATCGGGTGTCACACCTGCTCGGTGACATGCAACAACGTCTGGACGAACCGGCCCGGCGCGGAGTACATGTGGTTCAACAACGTGGAGACAAAGCCGGGCATCGGCTACCCGCAGCGCTGGGAGGACCAGGAGCAGTGGAAGGGCGGCTGGAAGCTCGACCGCAAGGGCAGGCTCAAGCTCAAGGCCGGCGGGCCGGCGCAGAAGCTCGCGAACCTCTTCTTCAACCCGAACCTGCCGGACATGGACGACTACTACGAGCCATGGACATACGACTACGAGAACCTCACGAGCGCCAAGCCCTCCGAGCACCAGCCCGTCGCGCAGCCGATCTCGCAGGTGACGGGCGATCCGATCGGGCTGAAGTGGGGCCCGAACTGGGAGGACGACCTCGCCGGCGGCCCTGACAGCCTGCAGCGCGACCCGAACATCATCGCGATGGAGGAGGAGGTCAAGGCCAACTACGAGCAGGTCTTCATGATGTACCTGCCGCGCATCTGCGAGCACTGCCTGAACCCGTCGTGCGTAGCCTCATGCCCCTCGGGCGCGATGTACAAGCGCGAGGAGGACGGCATCGTGCTCGTCGACCAGGAGAAATGCCGCGGCTGGCGGATGTGCGTGACCGGCTGCCCGTACAAGAAGGTCTACTTCAACTGGAAGTCGGGCAAGGCCGAGAAGTGCACGATGTGCTACCCGCGCATCGAGGCCGGCCTGCCGACCGTCTGCTCGGAGACCTGCGTCGGCCGTCTGCGCTACCTCGGGCTCGTGCTCTACGACGCCGACATGGTCGAGGAGGCCGCCTCGACGCCCGACGAGAAGGACCTGCTCGACGCCCAGCTGAAGGTCTTCCTCGACCCGGAGGATCCCGACGTGCGCGTGGCGGCTCGCCGCGACGGCATCCACGACGACTGGATCGAGGCGGCGCGCCGCTCCCCGGTGTACGCGCTCGCGATCCGCTACCGGATCGCGCTGCCGCTGCACCCGGAATATCGCACGATGCCGATGGTCTGGTACGTCCCGCCGCTGTCGCCGGTCATGTCGACGATCGAGGGCGCCAACTCCGAGTGCGATCCCGACGACGTCTTCCCCGCGATCGACACGCTACGGATCCCGATCGAGTACCTCGCCAACCTGCTCTCAGCCGGTGATACGGAGGTCATCCGCAATGTCCTCAAGCGCCTCGCGGCGATGCGCCGTTTCATGCGCGAGCTGAACATCACGGGCGAGGGCGACACCGACGTGGCGGCCGCGGTCGGCATGACGCCGCGCGACATCGTGGACATGTACCGGCTCCTGGCGATCGCGAAGTACGAGGATCGCTACGTCATCCCGCCCGCGCACACCGAGCTGGCGGGCAAGCTGGCCGAGCAGCAGGGATCGTGCGGCCTGGACTTCGAGGGCGGGCCTGGAAGCTGCGCCTCGGCCAGCCCGACAGACGGCTACGACGGCGCGGACTTCCACCTCACCGACGGCGGGCCGGTGGACCTCGTCGCGATCGCGGCGGCCGCATCGAAGACGGTCGGCGGCGACGACGGGGCGCCGGTCGCGGCCGTCGAGAACGGTGCCGGCGAAACCCTGAACGCGCCCGTCGCCAACGGTGCTCTCGACATCATCCAGGTGCGCCCGAAGGATCCTGAGTGACGAGCGCGCAGACGGAGCTTCGACTGCTCGCGCTGCTGCTGGACTACCCCGACGAGCAGCTCCTGGCCGGCCATGCCGAGGTCGCGCAGGCGCTCGCCGAGCTCGATCCGTCGCCGCGACGCGCGGCGCTGCAGGCGTTTGTGACGTGGCTGTACGAGACCGAGCGCTTCACGATCGAACGGGAGTACGTCGCGAGCTTCGACTTCAGCAAGCGCACGACGCTCTACCTGAGCTTCTACACGTACGGCGACCGGCGCCAGCGCGGGATGGCGATGCTCGCGCTGAAGGAGCGCTTCGCCGCCGCCGGGCTGACGTTGGCCGAGGGCAACCTGCCCGACTACCTGCCGGCCGTGCTCGAGTTCGCCGCTCTGGCGCCGGCCGAGGACGGCGACGAGCTGCTGCGCCAGCTGCGCTCCGGCATCGAGATCATCCGCGCCGGGCTGCACGGCTCCGGCAGCCCCTACGCCATGCTGCTCGACGCGCTCGTCGCCGGCATGCCGAAGCTCAGCCGCGGGCAGCGTGCGGCGCTGGAGAAGCTCGCCGCCGAGGGACCCCCGACCGAGGAGGTCGGGCTCGAGCCGTTCGCGCCACCGGAGTTCATGCCTGAGCCGGTCTCGGGACCTGGCTGGGGCGGCGCCGCCGCGGCCGGCGGCGCCTCGATGCCGCCGGACGCCGCGCGGCGATGACCGACCGCGTCGACTTCCTGTTGTGGATTGCGGTGCCCTACGCGGCGTTCGCGGTCTTCGTCACGGGCCACTTCTGGCGCTACCGGCGCGACCAGCTCGGCTGGTCGGCGCGCTCGACCCAACTGCTCGAGCGCCGCCTGCTGCGCTGGGGCTCGCTGTCGTTTCACCTCGGGATGCTGGCCGTGCTGGCCGGCCATGTGGGCGGGATCCTCGTGCCGGCCTCGGTGACGCGGGCGCTCTGGATCGACGACGGCGTCTACCACGCTATGTCGGCGACCGGCGGGATCCTGTTCGGCGCCGCGATGACCTTCGGCTTCGGCGTACTGGTCTACCGGCGCACGCGCAAACCGCGGGTCGCCGCCACGACGACCCGGACCGACGTCCTCACGTATGTCGTGCTCGGCGTCGCGATCGTCAGCGGGATGCTCGCCACCGCGGGCGCCAACGTCTTCGGCAGCGGCTACGAGTATCGCGACACCGTCGCGCCGTGGTTTCGGGGCCTCGGGCTGCTGTCTCCGGATCCCGGGCTGATGTCCGGTGCGCCCCTGCTCTTTCAGGTGCATGCGATGTCCACCGTGGCACTCTTCGCCCTGTGGCCGTTCAGCCGCCTCGTGCACGCCTGGAGCGTCCCGGTCGTCTACCTCGTCCGCTCACCGATCCTGTACCGGCGCCGGCTCACGCGGCGGCGCGTGCCCGGCTCATCGGGCTACGTCCGCGACCGCTACCTCGACCCGCCGGCGCCCGGCCCGGCACCCTGATCGCCGACGCGGAGTCGACTCACACCCGAAACACGCACGACATCGACCGCACATTTCCCTGAAACGGGGCTCTCATAGCGTTACCCAGGCGAGAAGGCTCGAGTTGGCGATGAAGACCCCGGAGGAACATGAGCGCGACGATTCAGCGACCGACGGCCCCGCGCGAGCCGGCCGCGGCCCGGCGCAAAGGGCGGTGGATCGACGAGTGGGAGCCTGAGGACGAGGCCTTCTGGGAGACCCGCGGCAAGCGGATCGCGCGCAAGAACCTCGCGCTGTCGATCTTCGCCGAGCACCTCGGGTTCAACGTCTGGGTGCTGTGGACGATCGTCGTCATCAACCTCGCCAACGCCGGCTTCACCCTCTCGCTGTCCGAGCAGTTCCTGCTCATCGCGCTGCCCAACCTCATCGGCGCGGCGTTGCGGATTCCCTACACGTTCGCGGTGCCGCGCTTCGGCGGGCGCGCGTGGACGACGATCAGCGTCTCGCTACTGCTGATTCCGGCGCTGCTGCTGGCCACGCTCGTGCCGAGCGGCTGGCTGGCGGCCCAGAGCCACGGCACGCAGATCCTCGTGCTCGCGCTGTGCGCCGCGACGGCCGGCCTCGGCGGCGGCAACTTCTCGTCCTCGATGTCGAACATCTCGTTCTTCTATCCCGAGCGCCACAAGGGGGTCGCGCTGGGCCTCAACGCGGCCGGGGGCAACATCGGCGTCGCCGTCGCCCAGCTGCTGATCCCGCTCGTGATCGTCATCGGCGTGCCGGCGGCCGCAGTGAAGCTGCCCGTGCACGAGGTCAACCTCGCCTACGCCGGGCTCATCTGGATGCCGTTCATCGTGCTGGCGGCGATCCTCGCCTGGACACGGATGGACAGCCTGAGCGAAGCAAAGGCCGACAAGAGCTCGTACGTCAGGGCGTTCAAGCACAGCCAGACGTGGGTCGTGTCGCTGCTGTACATCGGGACCTTTGGCTCGTTCATCGGCTACGCGTTCGCGCTGCCGCTCGTCATCAAGAACACGTTCCCCGAGTTCCTCGCGGCGCACCCCTTCATCGCGACATATCTCGCCGGCCTCGGGTTCGTGGGCGCCCTGATCGGCTCGCTGGCGCGACCGCTGGGCGGTTGGGTGGCCGACCGTCTCGGCGGCGCGCGGGTCACGCTCGCCGTCTTCCTCGGCGAGGCGCTGTTCACCGCCGCCGCGATCATGGGCGTGAGAAACCACAGCTTCGACCTGTTCTTCGGGTCCTTCATGGCGATCTTCCTGCTCGCCGGAATGGGCAACGGCTCGACGTACCGGATGATCCCGTCGATCTTCGCCGCGCTCGGACGCAAGGAGGCCAACGACAAGGGCCTAGATCCCAGGAGGGCGGCGCTGGAGTTCAAGCGCCAGGCCGCCGCGGTGATCGGCATCGCCGGCGCGGTCGGCGCGTTCGGAGGCTTCCTCATCCAGCTCGCGTTCCGCGAGGCCAGCCTGCCCGTGTCAGCCGCGGTCAAGGCGGCCGCGCCCACGGACAAGCTCGCCGTCGCGCAGTCGATGGCCGACTGGTCGACTGCGGCACTCTACGTCTTCCTCGGCGCCTACATGATGTTCGCCGCGATCACCTGGTTCTTCTACCTGCGCACGAGCTTCGCGACCGACAAGATCCCGAGCCTCGCGTACGCATCGATCTGACGTCGCGCTCCGCCCGGCGCAAACCCCAGGCGGCCACGCGACGCGCGGCCTCGCTGTTCATCTGTTGGAAACACTCACGGCACCCTGAGGAAACCCGCGTCGCGCACCATGGCTGATATGAGCGCCGGGGTTGTCATCGTCGGTGGGGGGATCGCTGGTCAGGCGGTCTGCGAGGCGCTGCGCGCGCTCGATCGGGACGTCGAGATTACGGTTGTCTGCGGGGAGGCGAGCGCGCCGTATGATCGTGTGCGTTTGTCGGAGATCCTCGTGTCGGGGGAGGATCCTGAGAGCTTGCAGCTGCGTCCGGTTGAGTGGTACGCCGACCACGATGTCGAGTTGCTTGTCGGGCGTCGGGTCACGTGGGTTGATCATGATCGCGGTGTCCTCGGAATCGACGATGTCCAGGAGCGTGGCTTTGAGAAGTTGGTGATTGCGACGGGTTCGCAGCCGCTGATGCCGCCGATCCCGGGCATCGATCTTGATGGCG
>DASVPU010000427.1:0-20430 GCA_036389475.1 Solirubrobacteraceae bacterium | reverse complement strand
CGCCGGCGCGTGGTCCGGGGACGGCAGCGACACGGGGGCGTACACGGCGTTGACGTAGGCAATCCCGTTGACTTCGGCGATCGAGCGGGCCGCGTACTGATGCCCGCCGGCGCCCAGAAGGACGTCGCATCCCTTCGCGGCGGAACCAACCGCGTCGAACTGATCGCTGATCAGATGCTTTGCTGTCGGCGCCGTCGCGGGCGCAGACGACGCGGCACCGGATCTGCGATACCGCATCTCGACGCCGACCGGCGTCGCCTTGACTCCGAGCTCCCTGACCCACTCCACGAAGTTCGGCGACACGCACAACCACACGTCATGTCCGAGCCTGCGCACCTCCAGCGCCACGGCCACGGCAGGCTGCACGTCCCCGCGCGTCCCAACCGCCGAAACGAGCACCCGCATCCGTCACTCTCCTCCGACGGCCAGCGCCGATGCCACGCTCGCCACCTCAAGGCCACGGCAGACACCACGCAACCCGCGGCCTCGACGCCGGCACATACCGACTCGCGCGCCTCGCGCGCCGCCCATACGCGACTTCGGTCGCCTGCAGCGCCAACCAGCCGCGATCTGCTCGACCACCCGCTGCTCCTCTCGCTGACCAGCCCGGCCCCCGGATACGTCGGCGCACCACCGTAGTAGCGACGCACCGTCACATGCAACAGGCCAGCGCGGACACCTTTAAGGAAGGCTCGCGCCAAGACGATCGACGACCTCGCCCGGCGCGTCGAGAACGCGCTCGTCGGCGAGGCGGGGCCGAGCCGATCGCGGCGTGAGCGGGATCAGACGCCGCGCGCCTGACGCTGCTGCCGTAGGCGATCGCGAGCGCCATGATCGACATGCCAGCCTCCCGACCCGCGGCTCGACCGCGCCGCGACACCCCGTCCCATCCGCCGCTGACGCGATGAGCGCCGACGAGCTGCCCACCGCCGCGACCGACGCCTAGTGGTGCGCCTACCAGACCGTGGCATGAGCACGCCCGTGGCTCACGCACCGGCTACGACGTGAGGCGCTGCAACCGAGCGAGTTCGCGCACAGCAAGCCGAAAGTGACGGACCGACGCGGGCTCCGCGGCAGAGGCGGGGGTAGGGCACGCGGGGCCCCCCCGGTCAGTCCCACGGGATCAGCGGCTTGCACGGGCCCGAGGAGCCGCAGTCCATCAGGCGCACACCAGGGGCGAGCGTCGGGCGATAGCCACGCTACCTGGAGGCACGCCCGACCTGGCCCTCAAGAGCACCAGTCGCAGATCGATCCCTCCCAAGGCATCACGCGCGTGTGAGTCAGCAGCCTGTCGTCGCACGCGTACGGCATCGGCGGCCAGTCCCGCAAGTCGCAGCGCCATGTAGTAGCAGGCGTCAGACGGCCGACCGACGACGCCGCCATAGATCGCCGCTTGCGCGGCGGTCTTCGTGCCCTTGGCTCGGCTAAACCGAGCGTCCGTCAAAGGCGGGATCGCTCGCGCAGAGTCGTATTAGGCGAACCTAATTAGGTTTCCCTAACACGCTGTGGTACGAATTGCTGCATGTCCGTTACGAACCTCAGAACTCGCCGCGGCCAAGCTCTGGTCGACGGCGCCGTGCTGCGCCGGCACGAGATGCGCTTTAGGCGCCATGGGACCTGCAAGATGTGCCAGACGATTGGCCCTGATGGCGGTGCGAAGCAGGTCGCGCTTGAGGTCGTGCGCGTCCCTCCGGGCGCTCGGTGGAGCCCGGACTACCACGACGAGGAGAACACAGTCGTTGTGTTCGCGGGCGCCGGTACCGCTCATGTCGGCGATGACGTGGCTCGGCTGCAGCCCGCGGTGGCCCTGTATGCGCCTACGGGCCGCAGTCTTGAGGCATGGGCTGATCGCAGCGAGGAGCTGACGCTCTATGTCTGGCGCTCGCTGACGCCAAGCGCCGGGCCTCCCGGCTTGGCGCCGCGGACTGTGAGCTCCCTGTGGAACGCAGAGACCCAGCTTGTCGGCTTTGCTGGCGTCGGTCAGCCCCCTCCGGCCAGCCGGTCCGCGACGATGAACTTCATCTTCTGGCCCGGCACCGGCAGCCCGTGCCTATCCCTGCATTGCGGCATCCAGCAACCGGGGCAAACCTTCAGCGTTCACGTCCATCCCGCCAGCGAGGAAGCGTTCATCGTCGTGGAGGGCATCGGGCAGATGCATCTAAGCGGGTGTTGGATCGATGTCAGGCCGGGAGACGTGACGTTCGCGCCGCCCGGAGTGCCGCACGGCGCGCGCAATCCCCACGGCGGTCCCTCCGCCCGGCGCTTCGTGACCTGCGGCGGACCCACGCCTTTTGACCGCTCCCTGTATGACAGCGCGGGCGTCTCAGCGGAGGTCTGCTAAGGCGATGTGCAGGATCTTCGGTCATTACGATGTCGTCGTTCCGCCGCACGAGTTGCGTACCGTGTCGGCGCTGCAACATCACGGCGGTCCAGACGCGCGATCGGTCGTGCGCGGGCCATGCTGGGCGCTGGGCAACAACCGCCTGGCGGTCATGGACCTCGAGGGCGGCTGTCAGCCCTATGACCTCGACGGGATCGTCAAGGTCGTCTTCAACGGCGAGATCTACAACCACGCCGAACTGCGAGAGGAGCTGATCGCCAAGGGATACCGCTTTGGCGACCGCTGCGACGGCTCCGTGCTGCCTGCCCTGTACGCCGAGTATGGGACCGCGTTCGTGGAGCGCCTTGACGGTATGTACGCGATCGCCGTCATGGACCTGCGCGACGAGCCGCGGCTCGTGCTTGTCACCGACGAGCTGGGCATGAAGCCGCTGTACTACCAGTGGGACGCGGTGTCTGGGCAGCTGCATTTCGCCTCAGAGATCCCGGCGCTGCTGGCGTTCCCCAGCGTTGACCGGACCGCTTGGCTACACGGCCTGGACACCTACCTGGCTACAAAGACGCCGTTTGGCGAGCAGACGATGTTTGAGCACATCCGTGCGCTTCCGCCCGCGGCCACGGCGGTCCTCACGCGCGGCGGCGGGCTGCGCATCACGACACGCCGCAGGCGCCCGCAGCCTGCGGTTGTGCCCGCAGACGCGGGCGCCGACGACGTTGCGACGGCAGGCCTGCAGCTGCGCGCCCTGTTGCGCGATGAAGTCAGTCGGCTGCTGCAGGCCGACGTGCCCGTCGCGGCGATCACCAGCGGTGGGTTGGACTCAAGCCTCGTGAGCGCGCTGGCCGCAGAGATCATGCCCGACCTACACACCTTCAACATCGCCTACCGCGGATGCTGGCCGCATGACGAGCGCGAGTTCGCACGTGTCGCCGCGCAGCGCGCCGGCACCAGACATCACCAGGTGGAGGTGGACCCGGCGTTGTTCCCCGAGCTGCTGCCCGAGGTCGTCTGGCACATGGGTCAGCCGAACGCGGATCCGATCACCGTCAGCACCTACGCGCTGTTTGGTGCCGTGCGCGCCGCCGGCTTCAAGGTCGCACTGACGGGCGACGGAGCCGACGAGCTGTTCGGCGGCTATGAGCGCCTCAGGGCGGCGATGTCCGTGCCCGCCGACGGCGACTGGGTCACCAGCTACGTCGACGCGCTGGCCGGCATCCCGCGGGCACTGCGCCACGAGCTTTACACCAGCGAGTACCGCCAGTACCTGACTGCCCAGGAGACTGCCGCCGACCGGCTGTGCGACGCGCTGACGCACAGTCGCCGTCCGCGCCTGGAAACCATGACCGAGCTCGAGGTCGCCGATCGCCTCCCCGCCTATCACCTGCGTCGCGTCGACCACCTCAGCATGGCGCACGGCGTCGAGGTGCGCCTGACGTTCTGCCAGCCGCGGGTCGCGCGCTTCGCGCAGGCGCTTTCTCCGCACCTGCGCATACGCGGCCAGGAAGTCAAGCGGGTGCTGTACCGCGCGGCCGAGGGCTTGCTGCCCACCTCCGTGCTGTCGCGACCCAAGCAGCCGTTTACGCTGCCGATCGCGGCGATGCTGCAGCCCGGTCAGGCGCTCTTTGACTACACCCAGGAGGTTCTCGCTGCCGCGAACCTGCGTCGCCACGCGATGCTCGAGCCTGCGGCAGTGCGCCGCCTCTTGGCCAAACAGGCCTTGCGCCCCTGCGACCGCACCGCTCTGGCCATCTGGTCGCTGCTGATCTTCGAGCTGTGGCTTGACCAGTTCGGCTGCCTGCGCCCGACTTCGACCGTCGCCGACCTCATCGAGATGACCTCATGATCGCTCACATCGCCGCAGCGGATGGCAGCCCGTGCCCAACCCTGGTCCTGGACGCATCCCAACTACCAAGCGAGCAGGACGCGCTGTGCGCGGCGCTGAGCGCCGCACGTGAGGCGCTGATCGCCGCCGGCGACGCGCACGTGCTGAAGATCGCGCTGATCTCCCGCGCTCGACACCCGTTGTTTGACTTGGACTACCGCTTCGTGCAATGCCTACCCGCACATCCCGAGCGCTTTGACCTGCGCGGCAGCTGTGGACACTCGATCTTGTCCTCGATCATCGTTGCCGGCCAGCTGGGCTGGCTACCACCGCTGGCGCCCGATGCGCGCGTTCGCGTCCACGTCGTCAACAATGGCGACCACGTCGTGTGCGAAGTCGACGAGGCCGGCCGGCGCACAGGCAACTTCACCGTGCACTTCCTTCACACGCCGGCGGCGCGGCTCGGTGACCTGCTGCTCACCGCTCAGCCCGTCAGCGACTTGCAGTGCCGAGGTATGAAGTATCCGGTCTCTCTTGTATCGGTCGGCAATCCGTATGTGTTCGTCAACGCCGCGAGCCTGGGCATCGCCACAATCGACGAGTTCTTCGGAGAGGATCCGGCGCTCTTTGAACGGCTCGCGGCGTTGCGCGCTGCGGCCGCCGCGCGACTGGGCTTCCCCCCGGATGGGGCGTTTCCCAAGATCGCGGCGGTCGCGCAATTTCAGCCCGGCCGGCTGGCCGTGCGCGCCATCAGCGTTCCGAGCTGGCATCCAACGCTCGCGGTCACGGGCGCGGTCTGCCTCGGCGTCGCCAGCGCCATCGCGGGAACCATTCCCTACGAGCTCGCCCAGGCCGCAGGTTGCACACCCGGGGAAATCGCGATCGACACACCAGGCGGCTCGACGGCGGTCAGCACCGAAGTCAGCGGTACGACGACCGCTGATCGCCTGCTATGGGCGAGCGTGACCCGCAAGCGTGCCCATCTGATCAGGGCAGTCGTCCTTGACGCCCTAGCCACCGACGCCCGATCTCGGAGAGTGATCCATGCCTAGCGCTGTCGCAGTGAGCGTTGATGTCAGCCACGAGCGCCCGGACGCCGAGCTCGATGCGCTCGCCGCCGCAGTGGAGTCCGCGGCGTGCGTGGCCGACGACGCGGGTCGCCCGTCGCTTGAGGCCGTTGGCGCGCTGCGCGCATCAGGGCTGCTCGCCGCGGCGATCCCGCGCGCCTACGGCGGGCTGGGCCTTGACGCGCATGCTCTCAATCGGCTGCTTGAGCGGATGGCACACATCGACGCCTCCCTGGCGATCATCCTCTTTCAGCACTTCGCTGTCGCCTCGCGCATCGCGCAATGGGGCAACACCGAGCAAAAGACCGGCATGCTGCCGCGCCTGACGACAGGCGAATGGCTGGCCGCCTCAGCATGGAGCGAAACCGGGGCCGGCGCAGACAAGCGGCGACTGGCCACAACAGCCCGCCGTGCACCGACCGGTGGCTGGATCATCGACGGCGCGAAGACATTCGTCACCGGCGCGGGATTGGCCGACGTCTACCTCGTGCTTGGCGCGACCTCCGAGGCCAACGATACGGCCTCGACCTACGGCAGAGCCGGCCAAAGCTTCTTCCTCGTCGAGGCGCAGGGGCCCGGAGTACTCTGCGACACCAAGCTGGACCTCGTCGGGATGCGCGGCTCGGCGACCGGCTTTGTGTCCTTTGTCGGCTGCCGCGCACCTGATCGGGCGCTGCTGGGCCCGCTCGACGAGGCCACCCGAGTCATCGCCAGCGTGCGAGAACACGGCGTGACGCTGGGCGCCGTGTCGGTCGGGATCGCCCAACGCGCCTTTGACGTCACCTACAATCACGCCGCGCGCCGTGATCTGCTGGCCCATCAGGCGGTGCGCCACCGACTCGTTGACCTGCGCACGCAGATCGAGGCTGCGCGCGCGCTCGTCGCGTGCGCCGGGCGCTGTGATAGCCAAGAGCCTGGCATGACCACGCTGCACTCCAAGCTGTTTGCGTCAGCGACGAGCGAGCTGGTGGTCGCCGAGTGCCAGCGGCTTCTCGGCAGTGCCGGGTTCGTGCGCGATCACCTCATCAACCGCCTCGCCCGCGATGCGCGCGCTGTCGGGTTGATGGGACCCACCAACGACCTCTGTCGTGAGCTAGTAGGTGCCGCGTGGCCCAACTAAGACGCGCCGCGGCCGACACCCTCTACGCCGACCTTGCCGTCGTCAACGGCCGCCTGGTCACTCCCGCAGGGGTCATCCCAGGCGGGCTCGTCATCGAGCGGGGGCGCATCGTGCGCCTACTCAGACCTAACGCCGAGGTAGGCGCCGCGACGGTCATCGACGCGGGCGGCTGCTATGTCCTGCCGGGCCTGATCGACTCCCACGTGCACTTCCGTACTCCCGGGCTCACGCATAAAGAGGACTGGGAGCATGCCAGCCGCGCCGCCGCGGCCGGCGGCGTGACCACCGTCATCGACATGCCAAACACCGACCCGCCCCTGCTGGACCTCGCCGGCGGCGAGCAACGTGCGAAGCTGGTCGCCGGGCGCTCCCTCGTCGATTTTCGCTTCCATCCCGGCGTCGACGAAGCCAGCGTTCGACGCCTTGCGGCGCCCGGCGCCGACCAAGCCGTGAGCGTGAAGGTGTTCATGGCCGGACATCACACCGCCCGCCACGTCATCCGTGATCAGCGCGTACTCGAGGACGTGTTCGCGCACGCGGCGCAGGCGGGCGTCCGCGTTCTCCTACACGCTGAGGATGACGCCGTGTTCGCGCTGCTAGACCGCGCGCGTGGGCTCGGCAGCATGACCGGCGGCTACGAGTGCACCCGCCCGCGCAGCGGCGCGATCGTCGCCGTTGCGCGCGTCATCGAGCTCGTACGCCGCCACCGAACCGCGGCGCACGTCCTACACGTCTCCAGCGCCGAGGAAGTCGACATGCTCAGCGCGGCGGCCGCCGCCGGACTGCCCCTCACGTTTGAGGTCACAGCGCATCACCTGTCATTCACCGCAGCGGACGTCGATCGCGTTGGGCCGCGCCTGTGGCTTAGCCCGGCGATCCGGCGACCCGAGGATCGCGAGCGGCTATGGGACGCCGTCCTGGACGGCGAGGTGGCGACGATCGGCAGTGACCACGCACCCCATACCCGTGAAGAGAAGGCTCAACCAGGACTTGGCGCGCCGCCCGGTCTGCCCGGTGTCCAGGAAATGCTGCCCGCGCTGCACACGGGGCTGGTCGAGCGCTTGCCCGGCCGTCCAGATGAGCGCATGGCGCTGATCGCGACGCTGCTGGCGGCCGCGCCCGCCGACCTGTTCGGTCTAGGCGCTCGCAAGGGTCGGCTCGCCGCAGGGCTTGACGGCGACGTGGTGATCTTCGACAGCGCAGCCGAGTGGACCTTCGACGCTGCGATCGTTCAGGCCCGCTGCGGCTGGTCGGCCTACGAGGGCTGGCAGATGGTCGGGCGTCCAATAACCACGATTCGACGCGGCGAGGTCATCTGGACCGCCGCCACGGGCGCCTTCGGGTCCCCCGACGGCGTTTTCCTGCGAGTTGAGCCCGCCGTCGCCCCCGCCACGGCGCTGCACGCCGTGTGAGGAGCGCGAGGGGTTGACTGCTCCCGCTCCACATCCACCGCTGCTCACGACGATCGAGGAAAACCCATGCCAGTCGACACCAACGCGTTTCGTCGCGCCCTAGCCAACATGCCCACCCCCGTCACCGTCGTCACGACGGTCGGCACCGACGGCAGGCCGTACGGCTTCACCGCCAGCTCGGTCTGCTCGCTCTCGCTTGATCCTCCGCTCCTGCTGGTATGCATTGGGAAGCACACTGGCTGCTACCGCGCCTTCCGAACCGCTGAGCGCTTCGCAGTCAACGTGCTCGCTGACCATCAGGAAGAGCTTGCTCGGCAATTCGCCACCCGCGGCGCCGACAAGTTCAACCACGCCGCTGTGACCTACGACGGCCGCGGCCTGCCTCACATCTGCGGTGCCCTCACACGCCTGGTGTGCGCGCCAGTCGACCTGCTCGATGGCGGTGACCACTCCATTCTCGTCGGTCGCGTCGAGCATGCGCCCGTGACCGGCGGTCGGCCCCTGCTCTACTTCAATCGCGACTTTCGTGCGCTGGACCACGATGCTGTTCGGCGCACGACCGACCCCGAGCGAGCGTCGCGCCCGCCGGGCGCCGCTCGACGACCCCTACATAATAGATCCGTTGGTCGGTACGGCGGCGATCGCCATGAGGCGGACGTCGGTCGAGCCGACGTGCCGACAAGCGCTGAACCGGTCGCCAACTGCCTCAGAGACACATCGTGACCGACCCCCACCCGGCCACCCATACATGGCTCGCCTGAACAAGTCACATCGTGTCAGCCCGTACGCAGCGGTCCTCGCACCCGCGGTCTGGGGCAGCACCTATCTCGTCGCGACACAGTGGCTGCCCCCCGGCGCGCCGATGTTCGACGCACTGCTGCGCGCGTTGCCCGCCGGCATTGTGCTGCTGCTCCTCACGGGAGGATCACTCCCTCGCGGCGGCTGGCTGTTGCGCGCTTTCGCGCTTGGAACGCTGAACATCGGGTTGTTCTTCGCGCTGCTGTTCGTCGCCGCCTACCGGCTCCCAGGCGGCACGGCGGCGATGGTGATTGCGACCCAGCCACTGATCGTCGTCTTGCTATCGGCCGTTCTGCTGGGCATCCCGATCCGCCTCGTGCACATCGGAGCCTCCGTGCTCGGTATGGTCGGCGTGCTGCTGCTGCTGACCCGCTCGAGGATCCATCTCGACGCAATCGGAATTGTCGCCGCGGCCGGCGCGGCGACATCGATGGCCGCCGGCATCGTCCTGACCAAGAAATGGGGACGACCGGTCCCGCTGCTGGTGTTCACCGCCTGGCAACTGCTCACCGGCGGGCTCGTCCTGCTCATACCCACCCTGCTCACCGAGGGCGTTCCCGCCCAGATCACGCCGGTCAACCTACTTGGTTACCTGTACCTGGGCCTGATCGGATCGTGCGTGGCCTACGCAGTGTGGTTTCGCGGTATCGAGCAGCTCTCCGCCGCAGCCGTATCGTTTTTGGGCCTGGTCAGCCCGCTCGTGGCAACGGCGCTGGGGTACCTCTACCTACACCAAGGCCTCACCGGCTGGCAGATCGCGGGCGCCGCGTGCGTCTTGCTTGCCGTACTTGCCGGTCAGCTACCACCAACGGCCACCGCAGCCCACGCGCGCACGTCGAGCGGGCCCGCGCGCGCGCCGAATCCGTCTCTTCAGGCCACAGAGGAACAGTAGGCGGTCAGCGCGCGCAGCAATCTGTGCGCGGCGGTCGAAGACTCCCAGGCGCCGGCGCCTCACGACCTGCCGATAACGGCTCGGCATGCCCCGAATGAGGCGTACGGCAATTTGTTCAGCACGCAACACCCATCATCCGCGTGCGCCTGACTCTGACAGCATGGCCTCCTGAGCGCGACTGCTCGTGGACGCCGGCAAGCGGGTGCCCACGCCCGCAGTTGCGACGACGGCAAACGCCAGGGCGACGAGCAGGAACGCCACGCCGACAGCAATCCCGAAGTGCGAGATCTGCTCGGCCATGTAGCTGGTGTTGAGCGCCGTCGACAGCGCGGTCTGGGTGACCCAAAGACCGCGGGCGGGATTGTCAACGGGCTTACCTTCCGCAGTCTGCTTTGCCTGCTCAGGATCATTCGTCCCGTTGCCGTCTTCGGTCGCGAACCGCGGCATCTGTGCATACGTCGCACCGTGCGTCGCCATCAACGCATCTATGCGCATGTACTCGGCGAAGCAGCGCGCGCTGGCTCCGTCGTCGACGCGATCACCGGCGACCGAGCACGTGGGCAGTGCCACGTCGCGCAGTCCGGCTTCCTTCGCCTCGGCCGCGATCGCCCCCGGCGTCATGTGCGGCGCACCCACGACGCCCTCAAGTCGCAAAGCGCCGTGCACCGTCGATCGTCCCTCTAATCCTTTCGCCACCGTGATGACGCCAAAGATCACGAGAACCGCTGCGACGGCAATCGCACCGACTCGCCTTCTATGGGCGGATAGTGTCTTCATGGCCTTCTCCCTCGGATCAGTGTTGTCTCGATTCGTCACGACAGTCACGTAGGGCCACACGCCGAGCATGCACCTGCGGCGCATCGCGGAATGGCAGAGAGGAACGTTGGCAATTACGCGGAGGGACGCTCAACGCGTGGCCGATTTCGAGCCCGGTGATCGCGTCTGCCACGCCTGTCGCCGCTCCAGGAGGTACCCCCTCCGCTCCTCGAAGCGTAACGGACTGCGGTCCGCTACGCAACTACACTCCGTGGAGGGCGGCGATGGCCACTGCCGGACGACACAATGCTCCGTGCTGAACACGCGCCACGAGGACCGTCACGCCAGCTTGCGGCTGCATGGGTCGAGCGATCCAGCCTGAGGGAACTCCACGACCAGCTAGCCGAGATTGGCTGGCTATCTCGAACAGCAAACGTGGGAGATGGCCAGTGCTACGAGAGCGCCCAGGCCTACGCAGATGACTCCCGACAAGAATGGACAGGACTGGATGCTTTTCGATCCAATCAGGGGTGACCCGAAACCTGGATTTGATCCAGCGCAGCGCTCGCTTTGGCGCATGGTCTAACCGCCGCGCCCGGCGCGCGAATCTCGGCGCTGTCCTCGGGATTCACTCGCGACACTGCGCCCTCCAGCGTCGATCGAACGACGTCTCGCTTCGCATTCGCCGGTCAGCGCACGTTCCGCGGCCCTGTCAGGCGACCGATGACTCGCCACAGCTACCCCACCCGCACCACCGGCCCCGCCTCGCCCCGGTAGCGGACCCGGTAGCGCCCCGGCATGCGCAAGCGCGCGCTGTAGCGCCCGCCGGCCGCGGTCCGCGCCTCGAACAGCGCCACCCAACGCTTCCCTACGAGCCGCTCGACGGTCACCCAGCCGTCGGAAAGGACGGGCGCCACGCGGCCGGTGATCGTGCCGGCGACCTCAGACAACGAGGCGGCCCGAGCCGCGAGCCGGGGTACCGCCCCGCCGGCCGAAGTCCCCGTGTTGACCGGCGCAGACGGCTTGCTGCCGTCTCCGCGCGCGCCGGTCGCCGTGATCACGGTGAACTGCGCCCAAGCGGCATAGAGGCCGAGCTTGCGCCGCAACTGCGGTCCGCTGACCGGCTCGCGTCCCGCCGAGCCGACGATCTGCGCCCGCACGACTCGCGGCGACTTGCCGCGGCTCAGGACCTTGATCTGACGCAGGGATCCGTCGACGAGCCCGCCCAAGCGGCGCTCGGCCTGGCTCAGGCTCATCCGCACCACCCAGCGATGGCGCGGCGACTCACCGTCGAACGGGTCGTCGACCGACACGAGGTAAGGCGCCGGCTTGGCGCCGAGGAACGAGTTCTCGATGTCCTCTGTGCGCCCGCCCGAGGTCGAGAAGTAATACGTCACGATCGGCTTGCCGTCGAAGATGACGATCTCGCCATCCGTCGCTGCAACCGCGGCGTTCGTCGTGGGTTGCTCGGCCGCCATCCCCTTATAGACCTGCGAGCGCGTATCGGCGTATTGGTCGAAGCCGTCGCCCTCCTTGCTCGTCGCGACCGCATACGTACGCGCCGCCACCGCCTGTGCGCGCAGCGCCTCGTCGGGCCAGCCGGCGGGCATCTCGCCGGGAACGACGCCGAGCAGATAGTCCTCCAGGTCGACGGCGTTGATCGCCGACAGCCCGCCGATCGCCGCGGCGTTGATCTGCAGGTTGCCGCGGTAGCGTCCGCCCGCCACGCCGTTCGCCGCACGGCCACGCAGGACGAAGCCCGACGGCCCGCCGGCGATCGTCAGCGGCGACCGGAATGTGCCCATGTCGCGGCCGGCCGGTGAGCGCAGCGTCAGCGCCCCGCCGAGCGTGCGAACCGTGCTGTAGGAGAGCGCCGGGTCAAGCGATTGCCCGCCGGCGACGCCGGACGCACCGCTGAAGACGATCTGCGGCGAGCTGTCGAGCAGCACGCGCACCTGGCCCGGACCCGCAAGCTTTCCGAGCTGGGCTCCGCTGTAGTAGTGGCTCAGGATGAAGCCGTGGTCCTTGCCCTGCTTGGCCAGGCCGAGGGCGCCGTACTGGCTCATGCCGACGCCGTGACCGAAGCCGGCACCGCGCACGACGAGGCGAGACTCGCTGTGTGCCGGTGCGGTCAATGCGATGGCGAGGAGCGCGGCGAATACGCCTGTTCGCCCGGAATTTCTCATCCTGCTTCGCGGACACGCCATCCGGGCCGGAGTTGCGCCACGCGGGCTGCTGGGTACGTCGCTCCTCACGTGCTTGCGCAGCCTACGGGCCTACACCGACGGCTATGACTGCGCGCCGCGCATCCGATGTCTTCGTCGAATGCCTCGAGGCCGAGGGCGTCCGCTACGTCTTCGGGATCCCGGGCGAGGAGACGCTCGATCTCAACCATTCGCTGCACCACTCGTCGATCACGTTCGTCGCGGTGCGCCACGAGCAGGGCGGCGCGTACATGGCCGACATGGTGGGCCGCCTCACCGGGTCGGCCGGCGTCTGCCTCGGCACGCTGGGTCCCGGCGCGCTGAACCTCGTCACCGCAGTGGCGGACGCGTATCTCGATCGCGCGCCGCTGGTTGCCTTGACCGGGCAGCGGGCGCTCGAGTGGATGCACAAGGAGTCCCACCAGGTCGTGGACCTCGTCGAGGTCCTGCGGCCGATCACGAAGTGGAACGCGCGCGTGACGAGCCCGGAGATCGTGCCCGAGGTCGTTCGCAAGGCATTCAAGGTCGCCGAGAGCGAGAAGCCGGGAGCAACCCACCTCGAGCTGCCCGAGGACGTCATGGCGCAGCCGCTGGATGCGGCGCCGCTGCCGCGCCGCCGGCACGTCCATCCCGAGCCGAGCGCACGCGAGCTCATGCTGGCGGCACAGTGCGTGTGCGCCGCGCACAGCCCGGTCGTGCTCGCTGGCAACGGCGTCCTGCGCGCCCGCGCGGCGTCTGCGCTGCGCGAGTTCGCCCGCGCGACCGGGATCCCGGTCGCCGAGACGTTCATGGGCAAGGGCGCGCTGGACTACGTCGATGCGCGCGCGCTCGGCACCGTCGGCCTGCACGAGCGCGACTACGCGATGGCGGGGTTCGAGGAGGCCGACGTCGTGATCACGGTCGGCTATGACCTCGTCGAGCACGCTCCCGAGCACTGGAACCCGCGGCGCGACAAGAAGATCGTCGTCATCGACACGACGCCGGCCGAGATCGACGCGTACTTCACGCCTGAGGTCGAGCTGGTCGGCGATCTATACCACGTGCTCATGCGGCTGGCCGAGGAGTGCCGCGAGCCGCTGTCGGCGCGGCCGCCGGAGGTGTCCTCGCGGCTGCGCGACATCGTCATGAGCAGGTTGCAGGCCGCGGCGCAGGACGATCACTTCCCGATGCAGCCGCCGCGCGCGCTGTGGGAGCTGCGCCAAGCGCTTGGGCGCAGCGATGTGCTCGTGTCCGATGTCGGTCTGCACAAGCTCTGGATCGGGCGCATGTTCCCGGCCCATGAGCCGGACACCGTGCTGATCGCAAACGGGCTTGCCGGAATGGGCTTCGCGCTGCCCAGCGCGATCGCGGTGAAGCTCGTCCATCCGCAGCGGCGTGTCGTCGCGGTCAGCGGGGACGGCGGCTTCCTGATGAACGCGCAGGAGCTCGAGACCGCCGTGCGGTTGCGCACGGCGGTGGTCAACGTCATCTGGGAGGACGGCGCCTTCGGCTCGATCGCCTGGAAGCAGCGCCAGCGCTTCGGCGAGGCCTTCGGCACCTCGTTCGCAAACCCCGACTTCGTGCGCTTGGCGGAATCCTTCGGGATGCCGGCCTGGCGCTGCACCTCAGCCGACGATTTCGGGCGCCTCCTGCGCCACGCGCTGGACCTCGACGTACCGTCGCTGATCGTGCTGCCGATCGACTACTCGATCGACGTCGCGATCAGCGAGCAGCTCGGGGAGACCACGGCGCCTGCGCCCGGATGAGCGCGGGTAAGGTCACTTCATGTCCCTCGCCACCCTCGCACCCGCCGAAGCCGCCGCCGTCGAGGCCGTCCCGCGCGAGCTGCTGATCGGCGGCGAGTGGCGAGCTGCGTCGGGCGGCTGCACCTTCCCCGTCGAAGATCCCGCGACCGGTGACACGATCGCCGAGGTGGCCGACGCGACCGTCGACGACGCGCTCGTGGCGCTCGGCGCCGCGCATGAAGCGTTCAGCGCAGGCGACTGGCCCGCGACCCCGCCGCGCGAACGAGGCGACATCCTGCGCCGCGCCTACGAGGCGATCGTCGAGCGCGCCGACGAGCTCGCTCTGCTGATGACGCTCGAGATGGGCAAGCCCGTGGCCGAATCCAAGGCCGAGGTCACGTACGCCGCGAACTTCCTGCGCTGGTACTCCGAGGAGGCCGTCCGGATCGACGGCCGCTTCACTCAACACGAGGAGGCGGCCAAAGGCCGCCTGCTGACGATGAAGCAGCCGGTGGGTCCGTGCGTGTTCATCACCCCCTGGAACTTCCCGCTGGCGATGGGGACCCGCAAGATCGGCCCGGCGATCGCCGCGGGCTGCACGATGGTCGTCAAGCCGGCGAAGCTCACGCCGCTGTCGATGCTCGCGCTGGCCGACATCCTTCAGCAGGCGGGGCTGCCGGCGGGCGTCCTGAACGTCATCACCGCGAAGTCCTCGGGATCGGTCATGGAGCCGGTCATCAAGGACGGCCGCACGCGCAAGCTGTCCTTCACGGGATCGACCGAGGTCGGCCGCAGGCTGATGGCCCAAGCCTCCGACAACGTCCTGCGCGTCTCGATGGAGCTTGGCGGCAACGCGCCGTTCCTGGTCTTCGACGACGCCGATCTCGACGATGCTCTGGACGGCGCGATGATCGCCAAGATGCGCAACACGGGCGAGGCCTGCACCGCCGCCAATCGCTTCCACGTCGCCGAGTCGGTGGCCTCAGAGTTCGCGTCCCGGTTGGCCGAGCGCATGGGCGCGCTGAAGATCGGCCGCGGCACCGAGGACGGCGTCGAAGTCGGCCCGCTGATCGACGAGGGCCAGCTCGAGAAGATCGCCGAGCTCGTCGAGGACGCGGTGTCCAAGGGCGCCCGGGTGTTGTGCGGCGGCGAGCGCCTAGAGCGCCCCGGCCACTTCTACAAGCCCACGGTGCTCGTCGACGTGCCCGACGACGCCCGCCTGTTGAAGGAGGAGATCTTCGGCCCCGTCGCCCCAGTCAAGGCGTTTGCCGGCGAGGAGGAGGCGATCGGCGCGGCCAACGACACGGAGTTCGGCCTCGTCGCCTACCTCTACACGGCAGAGCTCAACCGCGCGCTGCGCGTCGCCGAACGCCTCGAAACCGGCATGGTCGGCGTCAACCAGGGAATCGTCTCCAATGCCGGCGCTCCGTTCGGCGGGATCAAGCACTCCGGGTTCGGGCGCGAGGGCGGACCGGAGGGCATCCAGGAGTACCTGGAGGTCAAGTACGTCGCCCTGAAGCCAGGCTGAGCAACGGCTACGCGAGCGCGCTGACGTACTCGTCGGGCAGATCGATGCGTCTTTGCCAGCCGACGCCAGCGACCGTCCAAATGCGCGCGTACTTCCAGGAGGAGCACTACTAGGCCCCCGCGTCGGCGGCCGACGTAGCCGGCGACGGCTTGCCGTCGCCGGCGCTCAGCGGGCTCGCCGGCGACCGCTTCGCCGTCGCGACCTCCCGCGGCGTCACGTTGAGCGGGTGATGGCACGCCGCGAGATGCCCGCCCGCGTACTCCATCAGCGGCGGCTCCACGGACCTGCACACCTCAGTCGCGTACTCGCAGCGCGGATGGAACACGCAGCCAGGCGGCGGGTCCATCGGGTTCGGCGGCTCGCCCGGCAGCACGACCCGTTCGCGGCTGCGATTCTCCTTCGGGTCCGGGATCGGGATCGCGCCGAGCAGCGCTTCGGCGTAGGGATGGATCGGCTTGGAGTACAGCTCCTCCGCGGGCGACAGCTCCATGAGCTTGCCGAGGTACATGACCGCGATCCGGTCTGAGACGTGACGCACGACGCCCAGATCGTGGGCGACGAACAGGTAGGTCAGCGCCATCGACTCCTGCAGGTCATCGAGCAGGTTGACGATCTGCGCTTGAATCGAGACGTCGAGCGCGGACACGGGCTCGTCCAGGACGATCAGCCGCGGCTCCAGCGCCAGCGCCCGTGCCACGCCGATCCGCTGGCGCTGACCGCCCGAGAACTCGTGCGGGAAGCGATTGACGTGCTCGGGCGCCAGGCCGACGCGCTCCAGCAGCTCGGCGACGCGCTGCTCGCGCGCGTCGCGCTTGGTGCCGTGCAGCCGAAGCGGCATCCCGACGATCTGCCCCACCCGCTTGCGCGGATTCAAGGAGGCGTAGGGATCCTGGAAGACCATCTGCATCTCGCGGCGCATCGGCGCCAGCGCCTTCTCCTTGGCGTGTGTGACGTCCGTGCCGCGGAAGCGGATCGTCCCGCCGGTCGGCTCCAGCAGCCGCAGCAGCGTGCGCGACAGCGTCGTCTTACCGCAGCCCGACTCGCCGACGAGCCCGAGCGTCTCGCCCTCGACCAGCGAGAACGTCACGTCGTCGACCGCGTGCACCTTGGCCACCTCGCGGTCGATCAGGGTCCCGCCCCGCACCGGGAAGTACATCGTCAGGTGCTCGACCTCCAGCAGCAGGCTCACGCGCCCGCGCCTCCCTTGGTCAACTCGACCTCGTGCTTGCGCCGCAGCCCGATGACGCCCGGCTCGATCTCGCGCAGCTCGCGCTTCTGATCGCACGACAGCCAGCAGCGATCGAGATGCGCGGGAGCTGCGGGCACGCGCGATTGGAGCGGCGGCGTCTTCGCGCACTGATCGAACTCGTGCGGGCAGCGCGGGCGCAGGTGGCAGCCCTGCGGGCGGTTGGCCAGCGACGGCGGCAGTCCCGGGATCGTCGGCAGGCGCTTGGGTCGCGGGCGGTCCAGGCGCGGGATCGATCCCAGCAGCCCCCAGGTGTAGGGGTGCTGCGGGTCATAGAAGATCTCGTCCAGCGAGCCCTGCTCGACGATCCGCCCGGCATACATCACCGCGATTCGGTCGGCGATGTCCGTCACCACGCCGAGGTCGTGCGTGACGAGGATGACGGACGCTCCCATCTGCGCCACGAGCTCGCGGAAGCGCTCGAGGATCTGGGCCTGAACCGTCACGTCCAGGGCCGTCGTCGGCTCGTCGGCGATCAGGACGCTCGGGTCGCACGACAGCGCCAGCGCGATCATCACGCGCTGGCGCATGCCGCCGGACATCTCGAACGGATAGGCATCCACGCGCTTGTTGGCGTTCGGGATTCCGACCCGTGCGAGCAGCTCGATCGTCCGCTCGCGCGCCTGCGCATCGGACACCTTCTCGTGCGCCTGGATCTGCTCGGCGATCTGCTTGCCGATCCGCTGCACCGGGTTCAGCGACGACGCCGAGTCCTGAAAGATCATCGCGATCTTCGCGCCACGGATCTGCTGCAGCTCCGCATCGGACGCGCCGAGCAGCTCGGTGTCGCCGTAATGGGCGCTGCCGGCAAAGCGGGCGTTTGGCGACCGCGTCAGCCCGAGCAGCGTCATCGCCGTCACCGACTTGCCGCAGCCCGACTCGCCGACGACCGCGAGGACCTCGCCGGGCAGAAGCTCGAACGTCACGCCGTCGACGGCTCTGACGAGCCCTTGGTCGGTCGCGAAGGACACCTTGAGGTCGCTCACGCGCAGGATCGGCTCGACGCGGGTCATGTCAGCCGGATCCTTGGGTCCAGCGTCGCGTAGATGATGTCCACGACTGTGTTCGTGACGACGACGAAGAACGCGCCGAACATCACGACCGCGAGCACCGGCGGCACGTCGAGCTGAGCGATCGACTCGGCCACGTACTGGCCGACGCCCTGCAGGTCGAACACCGTCTCGGTCAGGAGCGCGCCGCCGCCGACGACGGCGCCGAAGTCCAGCCCCCACAGCGTGACGATCGGGATCAGGGAGTTGCGCAGCACGTGGCGCAGCAGCACCTGGCGCTCCGGCAGGCCCTTCGCGCGTGCGGTGCGCGCGTAATCGTCGTTGATCGTGTCCAGGACGTTGGAGCGCAGGATGCGCGAGTAGATGCCGATGAACAGCAGCGACAGCGCCGTCCACGGCATGATCAGGTGATAGGCCCACTGCAGCGGATCCTCGGTCAGCGGTACGTAGCCGCCGTTGGGGAAGATGTTCCACTTGAAACCGAGGTAGTAGTTCATGAGCGCGCCGATCCAGAAGACCGGCATCGATATGCCGATCAGCGCCAGCACGGTGAGGAAGCGGTCGGCGAACCCGCCTGCTCGCACCGCGGTGTAGAGCCCCAGCGCGATCGCGAACACCATCCACATGATCGCCGCGCCGATCGCGAGCGAGAACGTGCGCGGGGCGTCTTGAAGGATCTCCTTGTCGACGTCGACCTGGCTGACGTAGGAGACGAGGTCGCCGGTGAAGATCTTCTCCATCATCTTGGCGTACTGCGTGTAGACCGGCTTGTCGAATCCCCACTGGCGGCGGATCGCCTCGATCTGACCCTTCGTCGGGTGCCGGCCCGCCAGCCGCTGCGCCGGGTCGCTGTTGGGAATGACGTTGAAGATGCAGAACGTCGCGATCGAGATCGCGAACAGCACCGCGATCATCGAGATGAGGCGCCGGATGACGAAGCGCTTCATCAGTGCGATGCGCGCACCCGCGCGCGCGGGTCGAAGGCGTCGCGGACGCCGTCGCCGAAGACGTTCAGCGCGAGCACGTTCAGCACGAGCATGATGCCGGGAACGATCGCCAGGTGCGGCCCGCTGATGATCCGTTCGACGCCGTCGCCGATCATGGTGCCCCACGAGGGATTGGGCGGGCGCACGCCGGCGCCCAGGAACGACAGCGCCGCCTCGAGCAGGATCGCGTTGGCGATCAGGAGCGGCAAGAAGACGACGATCGACGAGGACAGGTTGGGCAGGATCTCGGAGAACATGATTCGCAGCGAGCCCGCGCCCTGCGCGCGCGCAGCCTCGACGAACTCCTTCTCGCGCAGGGCCAGCACCTGCCCGCGCAGCGGACGCGCCATGTACGGCACGTAGATGACGGCGATGACGAGGGTCGGGATGAGCTTGGACTCGCCGTCGATCTGCAGTGGCCCGATCTTCAGGCCGCCGAGCGCCAGGGCCGTGCCCAGCGCGATGCCCAGCAGCACGACCGGGTAGGCCCAGACGAGGTCCAGCAGCCGCCCGATGACGGCGTCCACCCAGCCGCGGTAGTAGCCCGCGAGCATTCCGGCGATGATCGACAGCAGCGTCGTGAACAGCGCCGCGCCGATGCCGATCGTGAGCGAGGCGCGCCCGCCGTAGAGCAGCCGGACCGCGATGTCTCGTCCGTTGCCGTCGGCGCCGAGGAAGAAGCGGCCCGAGTACGTCGGGCCGATCGGGACGCCGCTGGGCGCGACGACGTACTTCTTGACGCCGTGGACCGTGATCTGCTCGGTCAGGTGGTTCGTGTACGGATCGGTGTGCGCGATCTGGTCGGCATAGATCGGCGCCGCCAGGCACATCCCGACGATGACGAGAAACAGCGCGCCGAAGGCGAGCGCGACCCGGTTGCGGCGCAGTCGCCGCAGCGCGATCCGCCACGGCGCCAGCCCGGCCACCCGCGTGCGGCCGCCTTCGGCGACGATCGCCTCCGGGACCGCGGAGGCCAGCTCAGTTGCGGGCTCGATCGCCACCTGTTCTCCACTGCGCGAGCAATGTGCAGCGCGGCGGCCGCGCCGGCGCCGAGGCGCGCGCGCGACCGGCCGTGCTGATCGCTACTTCAGGCAGAACAACGTCCAGTCGTTCTTGTAGACGACGTGCACGCCTGAGCAGTTCTCGAAGTCCATCCGATCAGAGAAGAACGACGTCGTCAGCTCATTGCCATAGACCGCGATGTCGCCGTTCTCGACGCTCTCCCGGTCAAGCTCGGCCCACTGATCGGCGACCGTCGCCGGATCGGCCTCTGGACCAAGCTTCTTCAGCCCATCGTCGAGCTTCGGATTGCTCGCGAACTCGAAGTTGAACGTCGGCTCCGACGCCAGCGCCTTGGCGCTCAGGTTCGGCTCGAAGAAGTCGGCCGGGTGCGGGAAGTCCTGATACCAGTCGGTGAACCCGATCTGGGCCTTGGTCTTCTCGGTCCCGATGGTCCCGAAGTAGATCTGCTGCTCGAGGACCTTCGTCTTGGCCTTGAATCCGATCTGGTTGAGCGTGTCGCGCAGG
>DASVPU010000426.1:0-6654 GCA_036389475.1 Solirubrobacteraceae bacterium | reverse complement strand
GGCACACTGCGCCTGGCGAGTCCTCGTTGGTGGCACTGCTCGTGCGCGGCGACAGCACGCTCGCCGATCTACACGCCGTGCTTCAGGTCGCCTTCGGCTGGAGCGACGTTCACCTGCATCGCTTCAAGATCCACGGACGGGATTACGACGGCATCTACGAGTCATGTGAGGTGCGTCTGGTCGAGCTCGGGCTCCGGGAGACCGAGCGGTTCGTCTATGACTACGACCTTGGCGACCTTTGGTGCCACGACATCCGCGTCGAGCAGATCCTCGACGGCGAGGCCGGGCGCACCTACCCGGTCTGCAGCGGCGGGCGACGGGCCGGCCCACCGGAGGACTGCGGCGGCCCGTGGGCGTTTGTTGAGCGAACTCAGCCGCATCGCATCTTCGCGATCACGGTTCGCGTCGCCGAGATCATCGGCCAGATCCTCGACGACATCACCGTCCTTGACGACTACCGCGACGAGCTCGCGTGCCTGCGCCCGTGGCTACAGACCGACCACTTCGATCGCCGCGCGCTCAACCAAGCCCTCGCCGGGCTGTCCATCAGAGAGGAGCGTGCAGCATGAAGGTCACCGTGCGGGTAACCCTCCAAGCCGACGACGCCACGCCCACCGTGGTCCACGAGGTGTTCACGTTGGCACGCGGGGCGCTGGCATCGGACACCCTCGGGCTTCACCTCGACGAGGCCAAAGATCTGCTCCGCGCCGTCCAGAGCGCGATCGTCGAGGAGCAGGTGCGCGGCGCCCTCGCGTCGCAGGTCGCCTGCCCGGACTGCGGCAAGGCTCGCCGGCACAAAGACGCCCGCGAGATCGTGGTGCGCAGCTTGTTTGGCACACTGCGCCTGGCGAGTCCTCGTTGGTGGCACTGCTCGTGCGCCGTCCATCAGACCCGGACGTTCAGTCCGCTCGCCGCCCTGATCGCGCAGCGCACCACGCCGGAGCTCCGGTACCTCGAGGCCAAGTTCGCGGGCCTCGTCTCCTACGGCCTGTCGTCGAAGCTGCTCGCCGACATCCTCCCCCTCGGTCGCCCGCTGCACGCCGCCGCTGTGCGTCTGCACGCCCAAGCTGTCGCGCAACGCCTCGAGGACGAGCTCGGCGACGAGCGCTGCAGCTTCATCGACGGCTGCCCCGCCGCGTGGAAGGATCTGCCGCGCCCGGACCTGCCGCTCGTCGTCGGCCTCGACGGCGGCTACGTCCATTGCAGCGAGCAGCGCTCTCGCCGCGACGGCTGGTTTGAGGTGATCGCCGGCAAGTCGATGCCCGACCGCGGCCCGGCCAAGTCGTTCGGGTTCGTGCAGACCTACGACGCCAAGCCCAAGCGCCGTCTGTTCGAGGTTCTCGCCGGCCAGGGCATGCAGGCCAACCAGCACGTCACGTTCATCACCGACGGCGGCGAGGACATCCGCGACCTCCCGCTCTACCTCAACCCGCAGGCCGAGCATCTCCTCGACTGGTTCCACGTCACGATGCGCATCACCGTCATGGCCAACACGGCCAAGGGCCTGCGCTCCCCACCTCCGGACTCCGACCTCCCGCGATCACCGCCGATCGACGTCGCCGCCCGCACTCGCGAGGAGCTGCAGCGCCTGAAGTGGTTCCTCTGGCACGGCAACGTGTTCCGCGCCCGGCAAGTCATCGACGACCTCGTGATCGACCTCGACATCGAGAACCCCAAGCCCGAGCAGCGCAAGCTCGTCAAGGCCCTCAACGAGTTCGCGACCTACATCCGAGCCAACGCCGGCTCGATTCCCAACTACGACGAGCGATACCGCGCCGGCGAACCGATCTCCAACTCATTCGCGGAGTCAACGATCAACCACGTCGTGAGCAAACGGATGGTCAAAAAGCAGCAGATGCGCTGGAGTCCCCGCGGCGCCCACCTCCTGCTTCAGATCCGCACCCGCGTCCTCAACGACGACCTCGCCAACGCCTTCCACCGCTGGTACCCCGGCTTCACCCACGAGCCGCAGGAGCAGAACATCGCCGCGTAGCCTCCCACGGTTTTTCCCGCTCTCCGTGGATGCGCCTCAGCGTCGTCGGTGACCCAGCGTGGTGATCGTATCGTCGTCTAGTCGCGGATCCATCCGGCGTTGAGGCGGGTCTGGTTTTGCGCGTCTAACCCGCGCACCGAGCAATGCCATGGGGCGTCCTTCCAATCCGTCTCGCCTGGGGCTCGCACAGCGGCCGCTCCGCCGCTCACGCCCTGAAGGTCGGCACGGCCGGTAGCGACCTGCATCTTTGCCCACTTCTGGCCGTGCCACGCTATCGAACTGTCCTTCCGTTGCCAGCTCCACGTGGCGGCCCATACCACGGAGTTCCCGACCGATGCCACGTTCGTCTCTAGGACGATACGCGGGCCGTTGGGGTTCTCCCTCCTCACACGATTGATTGTCCCCTTAATGGTGCTATCTCCCTGTTTTGAGGCGAGCGCGGTGAGCTTTGCCAGGTACTCCTCAAGCTCGGGGATATCGGGCGTGACCTCCATCCAGATGTGCAGGGACTCCGCGTACTCCTGGAGCGTGCGTAGGTATTCCTTTTCTGCGCTCACTCTGACCCGAAACGTCTGCCCTAACTGGTTCGCGAACGTTCCTTCGAGGCTGACCCATCCAGGCGCAATCGGGTCATCGCTGCGACGGAACGCCACCTTCGAGTCAGGCGGCGGTCTCTCCAAATCCATCCAATCGGGCGTACCCGGCAACTGATCTTGGGACATTGTGGCCTCCTACTTCGAACGTGCACACCTGAAACCGAAATTCTCGCTTGCCGAAATTCCCGGGTCGACCGCCAGCGCGTCTCCTCCGTTGGAAGGCGCGGGCGGCTCTTCTAAGCCGCTGCCGCGGGTCGCCAGCCCCACACTCTTATCCTGCGCCTCCCACTGCGTTTGACAGCTATACGGATCCGGCCGGCATCGTATCGGCGTACTGGTGTACTCGCGTACGTTGCCGACGAGGTGTGTCACGCCCTCGGGCGTCATCCCGCGGGCGAACGCCGGGTCATCGACTCGCGCGAGCGGTCGTGGACGGGCGTCACTGTCGGAGAGGACGTTTGCCGTCTCGCGCGAGGGCGGCGCCTGGCCCCAGGGCCAGGCACGCCCTCGAGCGCCACGAGCGGCACGCTCCCACTCCGCCTCGGTTGGGAGTCGCCTTCCGATCCAGCGACAGAACAGCGCGGCCTGACGGGCCGTGACGTTCACGACCGGCAGCCGGTCGTCGGCCTCATCGAAGGATCGCTTGACGAACGCTGGCTCGAGCGGCAGCAGGCAACGCTGCGCGCGTACACACAGCCGGTACTGGCCGTTGGTGACCTCGTGGCGGTCAAGCGCGAACGCGCCTACGCGCATCCTGCGGACGATCGCGCGTCCAGCAGGGCCGTCGCCGCCTAGCGTCGCCGTCACAGAGGCGAAGGCGACCATCGGGCCCTCCTGCGCGGCGGCTCGTTGCCAGCTGTATTCCTGGATTGCCGGCACGACGGCCCGGCCAACGGAGGCCAGCACGACCGCCGCCACTAAAGTCAGCCCGATGCGTCGGACGCGTCGCAGCCGACCGCTTGCCGCGAGGAAGGCTCGCTCGTGTTCGTTGATCGTCGGCCCTGTCGAGCGCACCCAGTCAAGCGCGGTCGCCAGTGACCGGCCGCGTAGCAGCAGGCTGCGATCGCGGCCCAGGCGCTGCCACTCCTGCGCCTCAGCCCCGAGCTTGCGATGAAGTCGGAGGCTGTCGCGGTGCTCGTCGATCCATCCGCGAAGGCGCGGCCAGCCACGGATCAGCGCCTCGTGGGAGACGTCGATCCATGTTGTTCCGTCGGGCTGTGACGCGATGGTCAGCAGCCGCGCGTCGGCGAGTCGGCGTGTGACCTGCTGCAGGGCGTCGCGGTCGCGCGGCGCGCTCGCGAGCTCGGTTAGCTCGGCGCGCCGCCGCGTGTCCTCGGTGCCCTCGCCTGGCTGGGTGAGGCGCAGCAGAACGCGTTGCGTGATCTGCTGCTCAGTTGGGGCGAGCTGGGTGAACACTTGCTCGGCGCGGGCGCACAGCGAGTCGCGCACGCCGCCGCTAGCGCGGTAGCCCTCCAGCGTGAGCGTCGCTCCGACACGGCGCTCCCACGTTTCCAGCAGCGCGTGCTCGAGCAGCGGCAGGCCACCAGGCTCACCGCGCACGTCATCGAGGATCGTGTCGACCAGGCCGGCTTCGAGATCAAGCCCGGCGCGCGCCGCCGGCTCGGTGATGATGCGCCTGAGCGCGTCCTCGTCCAGCGCGCCGACAAGCGCTTGGCGCGCCTGTGCGAGTTGTGCGAGCAGCGGGTAGGCGGCCAGCCGCGGATACCAGTCGGCGCGCATCGTCAGCACGACGACGGTCCGCCCGCCGGGGATCGTCGTCGCGTGCACGAGGTTGTCGAGCGTGGCCGCGCGTTCGGTCTCGCTGCGACATAGCGTGAAGACCTCTTCGAACTGGTCGACGACGAGCAGCACGCGTGCGTCTGGTGTCTCGCGCGCGAGAGACAACTCGACCGCGAGATGCAACGCTCTGCTGTCGTGCGCCATCTCGTCGAGCGTCTGCGTCATCGCGCCACGCGCGCGCAGATCCAGCAGCTCCGCCGCCAACGCGGCAAGCGGCCGCGCCCCCGGCCGGATCACGCGCACCCGCCAGCGGTCGCTGCCGGCAAGTCCCCCAGCGCGAAGCGCGGGCACGAGACCGGCCCGCACCAGCGAGGACTTGCCCGACCCCGATGAGCCAAGTACGGCAAGGAAGCGGCTCGTCCGCAGCTGCTCTAATAGCCGCTGCGTATCCGCCTCACGCCCGAAGAAGAACGCGGCGTGCTGCTCTTCGAAGGTTTGCAGACCGCGATACGGACAGGCCCCGGGCCGCGCCGGTGCCGGGATGCGCGGGCCGAACGGTAGTCCCTTGACGGCGTGCAGAAGGTCGCGCATGGCTCGCGCATCACTGGGTCCCGCACGTAGGTCCACCCATGTGCGCGTGCGCAACAGCAACGGGAGTGTGTTGGGGTCAAAGGGGTCCAAGCCGGGCAGTAGCACGGCGAACACCCGAAATGCGGGGTCGCGGGACATGAGGTCCAGGGCAACCGCCAGCTCGATGCGGCCCCATCCTCCGACGTCGTGGGGCCCTAGCAGCACCGCACACGACCGTGAGCACTCAAGCCCCGCGGACAACTCGTCTTGCCACGCCCCGCCCGGCGTCAGATTCCAGCGGTCAAGCCAGGAGCACACGCCGCCGTCGCGAAGGCCAACCGCGATTTTGCCGACGACCTCCTCGTCGCGGCGGTTATACGAGAGAAAGACGTCGAACTCCGCAGCATCCCGATCACCCGCCGCCGCGATGATCACGACGCACACTGCGGATAGGACCTGAACGAAGCCACTTTGACGAGCCGCCCGAGGCCACGCTCGCGACTCGCCACCTTACTCAACTGAACTCAGCCGCAGCCACCATCACGATGGAGTCTCTTCCAGCCCCGCCCGCTCGTGTGTGATACGCGGCACACACAGCCCCTTCTACGAGAGCACTGCCTCGGGCTGGCAAGGGGCGCAGCGGTTGGTCGGGCGGCGCGGGGGCAGGTGCGTCGCGTTCTCACGCCGGATTGGCTGAAGGTTCTCGTCCTCCCGGCCATTCCAGCTCGTCCATGACCCCTCACGTTCGTGGGGGTCGCCACTCCGGCAAGCTCTCTCTACTTGGCCCAGGTCGCTCGCCAGGCTGGTGAGTCCGTGAACGATCGTTCACGGACACCCCGCACGCTCCGCGCCGGAGCCAGCGCTTGCGAGCCGCCGGATGTAACGGTACCCGTGTACCCGCCAACGTAACGCCCACCCGTGTTCGCGTACACTCCAGCAGGGGATGCGTGTCGGCTACGGGCGGGTGTCGACCCGCGACCAGAACCCCGACGGCCAGCGCGACGCGCTCGCCGCAGCCGGCTGCGACGAGATCTTCGTCGACAAGGCCAGCGGCAAGCTCGCCTCGCGCCCCGAGCTCGACAAGGCACTGCTGATCGCGCAGCGGACCGGCGACCAGCTCGTCATCACCAAGCTCGACCGCCTCGGGCGCTCACTGGAGCACCTGATCGCGCTCTCCACACAGCTGCAAACCCGCGGCGTGGACCTCGTCGTGCTCGACCAGGGCATCGACACGTCAACCGCGGTCGGCCGGATGTTCTTTCAGATCCTCGGCGCGATCGCCGAGTTTGAACACGCGCTGATGTCCGAACGCACCCGCGACGGCCTCGACGCCGCACGCGCCCGCGGGCGCACCGGCGGACAGAAACCCAAGCTCACACCGCGCCAAGTGAAGATCGCGCAGGACATGTACGACGAACTCGGCCCCGATGGGCACCGCGCGCACACGGTGCAGCAGATTGCCGACGAGTTCGGTGTCAGTCGCCCAACGATCTACCGCCACCTACAACGACACAGCGACTGACCCAGCGCTGTTTGGCAGATACGCTCGAGCGATGCCCCAGTGCGCGCGATGATGGTTTTCTCCCCACATCCGATGACAAGAATTCCCCACCCCGGTTAGCGCGTAGAGACGCGAGCGGGGATCGACGCAGGCGAGACCCGTAGGGGCGAGCCGTAGTTGATCTCCGCTCGCGTGCGCGGTTCTGTCGGGGGTCCCCCTCACGGTCCTGGTTGCTGACGCCATGACCGATTTTG
>DASVPU010000425.1:0-3049 GCA_036389475.1 Solirubrobacteraceae bacterium | reverse complement strand
CGCACAGAAGGCGCGGGGAAACCTCACCGTGCACAAGTTGACGGCGGACGACTTCTCCGCCCACGAGGCGATCGTCCCGCCAGATCAGCGGCGAGACGTGCGGAAGTTCTTCGCACGCCGTGACGTGGGCTACGTCGCAGTGGTCGATGGCCGCTTCGCGGGATGGATCTGGATCAGCCGCGTCACGCACCGCGACCCTTGGTCGGGGCTGTGGATCCGGCTGGCCGCCGACGAGGCATACAGCTACGCGATGTGGGTGCTGCCGGACTATCGGGCGCTGGGCGTCGCTGGCGTACTGGTCTCGCGGCTGCTCTCCGATGCACGCCGCGATCCCGCCATCCGACGGGTCTACGGTTGGATCGACCGCGAGAACCGGCAGAGCCAGACGCTGCTGCGCCTGGTCTTCGGTTTCTCGCAGGTGCAGGAGCTCAAGCGCGTACATCTCCTGAACCGGGTCGGATTCAAGCTGCCCCGCTCCGACAGGCCACCCTTCGGCCCATTCTCGGCGACGGGCAACCACAGCCGCCAGCCGACAGCGACCGTCTAGTGCTCTTCGGTCGTGGTGATCGACCGGTGCCCGAGGCGGCGCGACAACCCCGCGGACTTGCGGGACCTGCCTGCGATGCGCCGAAGAGGACTCGAACCTCCACCCGGTTATCCCGGACCAGGCCCTCAACCTGGCGCGTCTACCAATTCCGCCATCGGCGCGAGGGCTCGCGGAGTATAGCCCCGGAGGCCGCTCGACCCGCTTGCGCGCCGGGATGCGCGGCGACGTCACGGCCGATTCATGGCCCACGCTTGATTCCGTCCGACACCCCGGCTACTTTACCGAACACATGTTCGACCGACTCGAGGAGCCAAAGGCCGCATGGACATCGGCAAGGACCTGACGAAGCGCCAGCAGGAGATCTTCGACTTCATCAAGAAGTACTCGGCGCGCTACGGCTATCCGCCGACGGTGCGCGACATCGGCAAGGCCGTCGGCCTCGCCTCCTCCTCGACCGTGCATGCGCATCTCGCCAACCTCGAGAAGGTCGGCAAGCTGCGGCGCGATCCGACGAAGCCGCGCGCGATAGAGCTGCTCGACAAGGCGGTCGGTGCGGCCAAGAGCGTCGTCACGGGCAACGGCGGGCTGCCGCTCGTGGGCCACGTCGCCGCCGGGCAGCCGATCCTCGCCGAGGAGAACATCGAGGACTACGTGCAGGTGCCGGCGATCGCCGGCGGCGAGGAGGGCGAGTTCGTGCTCGCGGTGCGCGGCGACTCGATGGTCGACGCCGGGATCCTCGACGGCGACTTCGTCGTCGTGCGCAGCCAGGACACGGCGGCGGACGGCGAGATCGACGTCGCGCTCGTCGGCGAGGAGGCGACCGTGAAGCGCTTCTTCAAGGAATCCGACCACATCCGCCTGCAGCCCGAGAACGCGACGATGGAACCGATCCGCACGCGCGACGTCCGCATTCTGGGGCGCGTCGTGGGGGTGTTCAGGAAGGTGGCCTAGCGATGGCGACGCTGCTGGCAGAACGTGACGCCGAAGCGCAGCTGTGGACCGAGGACGGCGGCGGAGCGACCCTGGACGAGCTCCTGTCCGGGGCCTGGGAGGGCCTGTCCGCCGCCGCCTCGCGGGTCGCCTGCCCGGTCTGCGACGGCGTGCTCGAGCCGCGCTGGTCGGCCGGCGCGGGCGTGGTCGGCGGGCGCTGCGGGCACTGCGGCAGCGAGCTCAGCTGAGCACCTCGCTCGCAGACGTTGCGCTCGGATAGCCTGCGCGCGCATGGCAGCGGAGACCGACCGGCAGGAGCTGGCCGAGCTCGAGCGAGAGTGGATGGCGGCGATGCAGGCGCGCGACCGCGAGCGGCTCGAGCAACTGGTCGCGGACGGCTTCCGCTTCACGGCGATCCACCTGCACCCGGAGCCGATGACGCGGGAGCAGTGGATGGGCGCGGCGATGGAGGGCTACACGATCACGACGTTCGCGTTCGAGGCGATGGAGATCGACGTCTTCGGCGACACGGCGGTGATCCACGCGCGCTACTCCCAGATCGCCTCGTTCGCGACCGTCAACCTGTCGAACGTCTTCCGGCTCACCGACGTCTGGTCGCGCAACAGCGGGAGCTGGCAGGTCGTCGCCCGCCACTCCTCGATTCTCGGCTAACTGTCGGAGTAGTCGTAGAAGCCGCGGCCGCTCTTGCGGCCCAGCAGCCCCGCCTCGACCATTCGGTTGAGCAACGCAGGAGCGACGGATGCGGGGTCGCGGAACTCGTCGTAGAGCGACTCCGATACGGCGAGCAGCGTGTCGAGCCCGATCAGGTCGGCGAGCGCGAGCGGGCCCATCGGGTGCGCGCAGCCCTTGATCATCCCCTGGTCGATGTCCTCCTTGGACGCGAAGCCCGACTCGTACATGCGGATCGCGGACAGCAGGTAGGGGACGAGCAGCGCGTTGACGACGAAGCCGGCGCGGTCCTGCGAGTCGATGCAGACCTTGCCGAGCGTGTCCTGCGCGAAGCTGCGCGCGCGCTGGAGCGCCTCGTCGCCGGTCATGATCGACCGCACGACCTCGACCAGCGGGAGCACCGGGACGGGGTTGAAGAAGTGCAGGCCGAGCACGCGCTCGGGCTTGGAGGTGCCGGCGCCGAGCTTCATGATCGGGACGGACGACGTGTTCGACGCGAGGAACTCGGCGTCGGGCAGCACGGCGTCGAGGCGCTGGAAGATCTCGCGCTTGGCGGCCTCATCCTCGACGATCGCCTCGATCGCCGCGTCGGAGCCCTCGAGGTCCTCGAGCTGGTCCGAGTAGGCGAGCCGCTCGGACGCCGCCGCGTGCTCCTCGGCGGTCAGCTTGCCCGAGCGCGTACCGCGATCGAGCGACTTCTCGATCCGCTCGCGGGCACGCTCGACGGCCGCGTCGTCGGCCTCGACGACCGTCACGTCGACGCCCGCCCGGGCGCACACCTCGGCGATCCCGGACCCCATCAGACCGCCACCGACCACTCCGATCCGCATGGACCGGACGCTAGCGGTTAGCCGCGTCTCTACGCGGCCTCGGACATCGGCA
>DASVPU010000424.1:0-8296 GCA_036389475.1 Solirubrobacteraceae bacterium | reverse complement strand
AGGCGCGGCAGGATGAGCGCGTCCCACAGCGTCGCGTAGACCATCAGCGTCCTCGGCGCGAGGTTCGGCTCGGCGTACAACCGCCACCAGTCCTCGCCGAACTGCGCGAGCCTCTCCCTGCCGGCGTCCATGGCGGCGATCTCGCCGGTGCGCTTGCGCCGGCGCATCTCGGCGTCGAAGGCCTCGGCGTCGCGCTTGCGGCCGAGGACCTTGGAGTGGTTGTGGCCGGCGTGGCGCCAGCGCACGCGCCAGACGACGCCGCTGTCGCGCTCGACGCGCTCGATGCTCATGGCGATGCCTCCTCGCGCTGGGCGAGCAGCGCGCGGAAGCTGCCGGGCACCGGCGGAGGTACCGGCGGGTACGCGTCCGGACGCTCGACCGGGCGCTCGGCCGGTCGGACGGCGCTCTGCTCGATCCACTCGTCGAACGCGGCGCGCGGGATCCGCAGCCGCGAGCACAGCCGCGCGGCACGCAGCTCACCGCGCTCGATCGCGCGGTAGATCGCGCGCGTCGACAGCCCGGCGAGCTCGGCGGCCTCGGAGACGCGCAGCAGCGGGGCGTTGGACGGATTGGACGAATCGGTCCTCACACCTCTAAAGAGGGGCGAGCGCCGATTCTGGCCCCCTCGGATTCCGCGGAGCGAACCGCAGGGAAAGGGGTCAGCGGCTGGAGGACGTACCCGTTTGGTACCTCTCGACCAGTGGTCGAGGCTTCGGGACGAGGCGAAACCCCTGCAAATCCCGGAAGCCCTCTTCCGGACTCGAACCGGAGACCCCTTCCTTACCATGGAAGTGCTCTACCAACTGAGCTAAGAGGGCGGAGGTCTCCACTGTACAGCCTGAATCCGGCGCTGGAGGACGTGCGGTTCTGCCTGTGCGATGGGTCCCGGAGGCGGGTCACATTCGCGCGCATGCCGTCGTGCGAGTGCCGCGGCTACTGGGCGACTTGGCCGCCTGAACCGCCGGTCGCCGCAACGGGTTTCGACCGACGAGATGGCCGGATCTGGCCGCGCGTCAGGCCGACAACGGTGCCCCACCGTGACCGCTCGGCTACCCCCGCTCGGCAGCCGCCTGCGCGCGGGCGCTCGGCGCGATAACCGTCGTGATCGGGATGCCGAGCGGCTTGAGCTTGCTCGGCAGGTCTGAGCGCAGCCAGCGCGATACCCGTACCGGTAGCGTCGAGATGATGATCTCGTCGTAGCCGTCGATGTTCAGAGCGTCGTTGATCGCGTCAAACGGGTTGTGGTCGCCGACCTTGCCCTCGACATGCGCGCCGGCGGCGCTCTCCAGCAGCGGCAGCGCCAGCTCGAGCACGGCCTGCGCCTCGCTCTCGTCCGCGTCCTCAGGATCGACCAACCGATGCAGGCCGTGCGGGGACCGCGGCACGAGCAGCGTGAACTCAACTGAGCCGGACTTGGCGCGCGCCGCAACAGCATCGAGCAGAGCGGGGGTGGCGGCAGTCCGGTGCGCGACAACGAGGACGCGGGCGGGTGCGGACGATTCCATGGGCGCGACTCCTTCAGCTCGGGGTCGCGCTGATCGTGACAAATTGACCGGCGGCGCGCCAGCGGTTCTCGACCTTGGCCCACAAGGTACGTCGAGCTCCAGAGCGGTACTCCGCTGGCGCACGCAGCGGAGGGGCCGTGGCGAGTCGAACCGTGTCCGACGCGTCAGTGGCGGGGGCAGGATTCGAACCTGCGAAGGCAGAGCCATTGCGTTTACAGCGCAACCCCTTTGACCGCTCGGGAACCCCGCCAGGGGCCGACGAGTGTATCTCGCGGTTTCTCACCGTGGATGCGAACCATGCACCAGAACGTATGTTCTGGTTCGGACGGAGCGCCAGCTCAAGCTTCAGGAAGCGTCGCGCAGCTTCTGCGCCTCCGGCAGCGACTCCAGCTTCTTCAGCGTGTGGTTCTCGATCTGGCGGATCCGCTCGCGCGTGACGTTGAACGCGCGGCCGACCTCCTCCAGCGTGCGCGGCCGGCCGCCGGTCAAGCCGAAGCGCATCTCGATCACCTCGCGCTCGCGCTGGGGCAGCGCCGCAAGCGCCCGTCGCACGTTCTCGCGGCGCAGGTTCTCCGACGCAAGCTCGAACGGCGACTCCGCAGTCTCGTCCTCGACGAAGTCGCCGAGCTCGGACTCCTCTTCCTCGCCCACAGGGCGCTCCAGCGAGATCGGCTGCTGGGACATGCGCAGGATGTCGCGCACCTCGCGCGGCGTGCACTCCAGGTTCGAGGCGATCTCCTCGGGAGTCGGCTCCCGTCCCAGCGACTGCACGAGCTGGCGCTCGACCTGCACGACCTTGTTGAGCTTCTCGACCATGTGCACCGGGATGCGGATCGTCCGGCCCTTGTCGGCGATCGCGCGCGTGACCGCCTGGCGAATCCACCAGGTCGCATAGGTCGAGAACTTGTAGCCGCGGCGATAGTCGAACTTCTCGACGGCGCGGATCAAGCCGAGCGAGCCCTCCTGGATGAGGTCCAGGAACGTCAGCCCCCGGCCCAGGTACCCCTTGGCGATCGAGACGACCAAGCGCAGGTTGGCCTCGACCATGTGCTGCTTGGCCTCCATGTCGCCGCGCTCGATGCGCTTCGCCAGGGAGATCTCGAGGTCGGCGGTCAGCAGCGAAACGCGCCCGATCGAGCGCAGGTACAGCCGCAGCGAATCGAGCGAGGGCTCGATCGTCAGATCCAGCTCGGGCTTCTTCGGTGCCTCCGGCACGCCGCCGTTGGCGCTGGTCTTGCGCGCCTCGGCGACGGCCTCGACCCGCGCACCCTCGGACGTCACGCGGCGACCGTCCGCTCCGACCACCTCGATCCCCTGCTCGGAGAGGTACTGGTGCAGCTCCTGGAGCTGCTCCTTCGTGACCTCGACCTCTTCAAGAGCGCCGGCGATCTCGTCGAACGTCAGGAAGCCGCGCTCCTGGGCGTCGGTGATGACGCCGCGCAACTCGTCCAGCTCGTGGATCGGTGCCTCGTCCGCCAGCAGAACTTCATTCATGATGTGTTCGGCCCCCTTCCGATGAGGCACTGCCCTGTACGCCACGCACCGACTGTCGGCTTCCGGTCCCCTCCGAAAAATTGACTTGTGATTGATAGCACAAGATTTGCCCATCGACATTGGGTTTCTGAACTGATCGGTAGCCTCAACTCGATGTCGCGCGGCTTGACCCTCTCCAGCGCCGACGTGCAGGCGCAATCGCCGAGCCTGCGCGTCAGCCTTTCGCGCGTCGGCGTGACCGAGGTCGAGAAGATCGTTCGCATCCGTCAAGGCGGGCAAGAGCAACTTTTTTCCGCCCGATTGCGCTGCTATGTCGACCTCGGGCCGCACCAGAAGGGCGCGCATATGTCGCGCTTCGAGGAGGTCATCAACGAGGTGATCGGCGAGGTCGTCCTCGGCGAGGCGACGTTCAAGGCCGAGGCGCTCGCGCAGCGCGTCGCCGAGCTCGTTCGCGATCGTCAAGGAGCCGAGCGGGCCGAGGTCACAGTGGCGGCGCGCTACCCCGAGCACAAGCCCGCTCCCGTCTCGGGGACGCTCACGCAGGAGATCTACACGCTGTACGGCTCTGCGGCCGCGTCCGCCAGCGGCACGCGCCGCCTCGTCGGCGTCGCCGCACAGGGCATGACCGCGTGCCCGTGCGCCCAGCAGCTGGTCAAGGGCGCGTCGCGCGAGCGACTCTCCGCCGACGGCTTTACCAACGCCGAGATCGAGCGGATCTTCGAGCACGTTCCCGTGGCCACGCACAACCAGCGCGGACTGGGCACGCTGCACATCGGCGTCCCCGAGGGGGCCGGAACCGAGATCGAGGCCCGCATGCTGCTGGACATCGTCGAGAGCTCGATGTCGTCTGAGATCTACGAGCTCATGAAGCGCAGCGACGAGGGCGCCGTCGTCGAGAAGGCCCACCGCCGGCCGCGCTTCGTCGAGGACTGCGTGCGCGAGATGATCGGAGCGGTGATCGAGCGGCTCCCCGAGCTGAGCGACGAGCACTTCGTCAGCGCGCGCCAGGAGAACCTCGAGACGATCCACCAGCACAACGTCGTCGCCGAGCGATTCGGGCTGCTCGGGGAGCTTCGTCACGAGCTCGCGACCGGCGAGCACGCCGCCTATCACGTCTCACAGCGCGACTGGCTCGACGGCCTCGCTCGCTGACCCCGGAGCGGAGCGGGCTGCGCGCTCAGCCGCTGGGCTCGGCGGGAACCGTCGCCGCAGCCTCGTGCCGCGCCTCGGCTTCGCGCATGACCCTGCGCAGGCCGAAGAAGTAGTCGATCCCGCTGACGATCGTGATCACGACCGCACCGTAGACGAGGCCGTCGACCCATGCCGGCGTCGGCTCACCGATCGCGATGAGGAAGAAGATCGCCGCGACCTGAACGATCGTCTTGGCCTTTCCCCACCAGTTCGCTGCGATGACGACGCCGTGCTGGGTCGCCTGCATCCGCGTCACCGTCACGGTCAGCTCGCGGGCGATGATGACCATCGCAACCCAGCCCGCCAGTCGGTTGAGTGACACGAGCGCCACGAGCGCCGCGATGATCAGCAGCTTGTCGGCGATCGGGTCCATGAGCTTGCCGAACGTCGTGATCGCGTCCCGCGTGCGCGCGAGGTAGCCATCCATGGCGTCGGTGATCGAGGCGAGCGCGAAGACGATCGCCGCGAGCAGGTCGCCGTTGGCGGTCTCGTGCAGCAGCGCGACGACGAGCACCGGCACGAGCAGGATCCGCAGGAGCGTGAGGACGTTCGGCAGGTTCAGCGCGAACACAAGCGCTCAGCCTAATGGGTTGTGTCGAACGTCACGTGACGACGAGTCACTACGCCTTCAGCCTGCGCCCCGAGCGGAACATCGCCGCGCTCCACGCGGCGCACGCCAGCGCGAGCGCTGTCGTCACGGCGAGCGCAATGCCGATCGGCACGTCGCTCGTGCCCAGGAAGCCGTAGCGCACGGCGTTGATCAGGAAGAAGATCGGGTTGACGTGGCTGATCTCAAACCACGGCGACGGCAGCAGCTCGACTGAGTAGAAGACGCCGCCCAGGAAGCTCAGCGGCAGGATCACGATGTTGTTGACGAAGCCCGCCTGATCCCAAGTGAGCGCATAGACGCCGACGAGCACCCCGAGCGAGGCGAACAGCACGAGCATGAGCGCCACCGCGAGCGCGAGCACGAGCGGTTGGCGCACCGGGACATCGGTGGCGATCACTGCGAGCACGAGCAGCGAGCTGCCGATCGCCAACGCGCGCACGATTCCGCCGAACGACAGCCCGAGGTTGACCTCCCACCAGCGCATCGGCGCTGACAGCACGTCGTTGATGTAGCGGTCCGCGCGCGCCTGAAAGACCGACGAGGCGTTGTTGGAGTAGGCCGCCTGGGCCATCGCCATCGCGATCAGCCCCGGCACGATGAAGACGTCGTAGTCGACGCCGCCGATGCTGCGGATGCGCCCGCCGAGCGAGAGCCCGAAGACGAGGATGAAGAGGAACGACGCGAGCACCGGTGCGACGATCGTCTGCGACCACAGCTTGAGCACGCGCTCGGCCTCGCGCGCGCTCAGCGCGACGAGGCCGCGGTGGCGGTCAAGCAGTCCGGCCGAGGTCACTTCTTGGGGCGTGGGGTGGGCTTCGTCAAACGGACGGTTCCGAGGATCTGCTGCACCTCCGCCAGGCGCCGCTGCGATGGCCGCGCCCCGGTCAGCAGCGTGACCACATACGTCCGGTAGGGCGTGCTGTCGACGAGCCCGAGCGCGCGCACGCGGCCGTTGCGTGCGCGGCCACTGATCTCGAAGCTCGTGACCTGTCGGTCGCCGAGGCGGCCCGGGCCGTCGCGCACGACCTTCGCCGGACGCAGGCGCTTGAGCAACGCGCTCTTCAGCGCTGCCTTCACGCGCAGCGTATTGCGGCCCGCGAGAGGGGCCGAGAACGTCAGCAAGGCCGAGCCGTCGGGACTGCGCAGTCGCAGCACCCGACGATCGGCGCTCTGCTTCCACGAGCGCGGATGCGCGAGCGCCAGGCCGAGCTGCGGCACCGAGACGAGCCGTACCGGCGGGGGCGGCGCGGGCGAGCCGCTGTCGCCCCTGGGCCACAGCACGAACGCCGCCAACGCGACCCCCGCCAGCACCAACACGGCGCCGCCGAGGCGGCGCCGTGTCAACAGCGCGTCAGTAGTGACGTCGGTCATCTACAGCCGGGCGTGCGATCCCTCCCGCCGGCGCATGAGCAGGCCGCCAGCGAGCAGGAGCAGGCCGGCAAGCGCGAGCCCCGTGATGTCAGTGCCCGTGAACGGCAGCGACCCCGCGTTGGCCGAACGCGCACTGTCGGCCTCCGAGTCGTCGCTGGGGTTGTAGGACGCCGAGTTGTTCGGGTTACCGTCGCTGTGGCAGCCCGGATCGGCGGAGTCGATGGCGCCATCGCCGTCGTTGTCGGTCTTGTCCGAGCACTCCGGCGCTCCCGAGCCTCCGGTCGGCCCGCCCTCGTTGCCGTTGCCTTCGCCGCCGTTGTCCTTGCCGCCGCCGCTGGGCTGGCCGGAGCCGCCCGTCTTCGCCTTGTCGGTCTCGTCGTTGTCATCGACGACGTAGGACTTGTCGTTCTTCGGGTTGTTGTCGCTGTGGCAGCCCGGGTCGTCCTTGTCGATGACCCCATCCTTGTCGTTGTCGACCTTGTCGCTGCACTGCGGGCCGCCGGGGACCTCAGGCCCTGCCGGGGCGACGCTCACCGATTCGGACGCTGCCGTCGTCTCCTTCAACAGCGACGTGTTGCCGGCGCTGAGAACGAACACGTCGAGCGCCTCGCGCACCGCAGCGGCGCCGACGATCTCGTCCGCGTTGCAGACGATCGGCAGGAGCGGCGGGAGGCCCGCCACCGTGTCAGGCGTGCCGTTGGCGCAGCCCGTGGCCGGCAGCGGAAGACCCTGGCCGCCGAGCGCGATCACCGTCGACTTGTTCAGCGTTTGCGGCGCCTTGCCGCGGCAGGACGTCGACGTGCTCTCCGAGTTCGCGACCTCGGCGATGGCGCCCGTGCTGGTCACGACGTTCGCGGTCTTTGCGCTGCCGTTGGAGGTCTGGCAGTCCTTGTCCTCGCTGATCGTGCCCCTGCTCTCGGCCGCGTTGATGTTGAGGTTGCCGAGCTTGGCGCGGGCGACCGCGAAGTCGTTGGTCGAGCCGCTGGCCGTCGTCGCCGAGTTGGCCGTCACGAGGCTCAGGCAGATCTGCTGCGAGGTCCCGTTGCACAGCGGGTCCAGGATGCCCTTCTGGATCGCGTCAAGCGGACCGGCCTTGGTCTCGCCCGGCGCCGTGTCGACGCCCAGAAGCTCGTTGCCGAGCAGTGCGGCGATCGTGATGTGGCCGTGGAATTGACCTGCGGCGTTCTTCTCACCGCGCGCGCGGCCGACGACGATCTCCTCGGGAGGCGGACCGGAGCCGTCCGTGTTGCCGCTCAGGGGCCGCTCAGGACTTGGATCGATGTCGACGACGGCGACGCCGCCCTGGCCGTGCGGGTTGGCGCCGTGCAGCGGCGGCTGCCTGGCGGGATCGGTCGCGGTCGCGCGGATCTTCGCGCGCGTGCCGGAGCCCTTGAGGGCGTCAGTTGTGCGGCGCAGCGCCTGATCGGTCTTGCGCAGCGCCTGCGCGGTCCGATCGAGACTCTGATCGACCGAGCTACCGAGTTTCTGCGTCGTCTGGCGCAGCGCGTCGTTGAGATTGCGGAGATCTGCCTTGCCTCCGCTCTGGGAAACTGCTGGCAGCAAGCAGATGAGTGCGACGGCCGCGACAAGCGCGGACGCGCCCAGCTTCTTTCTGGCGGTCATGCGATCCTCCCCCTCTTGCTCGTCGGGCGCCCGCGCCGGACGGCTCGGCACGCACCTGCGTCGCGCGGGTACCCTGTTTGTCGATGATCAAACCCCGAGCCGGCGGACGCGAGGCTTGTCATCCATCGCACTCACATATGCGTCCGCCAGCGACTCCACGCCGTAGGCGCGTCGCAGCCTATCAGCGGAGTCGCGCGCTATGAGGTTCCCGTCGCGAATTAGTGCAATCTCCTCACAAAGCTCGTCGGCTTCCTCGAGGTAATGCGTCGTCAGAAGGATCGTCGTCCCCTCGGCGTGAAGGCGGCGGATGTAGCGCCACAGCTCCAGGCGCAGCTCGTAATCCACGCCGGCGGTCGGCTCGTCGAGGATCACGAGGCGCGGCTCGTGCATCAGCGCGCGGGCGAGCAGCAGGCGGCGCTTCATGCCCCCGGAGAGCTTCGGCGCCCGCACGTCCGCCTTGGCCAGGAGGTCGAACGCGTCCATCATCTCCCGGGCGCGGCGC
>DASVPU010000423.1:0-4699 GCA_036389475.1 Solirubrobacteraceae bacterium | reverse complement strand
CGACATCCGTGACTGGCTTGAGCGCTGGAACGAGGACCCCAAACCCTACGTTTGGACCAAGACCGCCGACGAGATCCTCGAATCGCTCGCCTCATACTGCAACACAATTAACGCCTCAGGACACTAGGGCGAGACTTGCGTTGGTACTGGGTGAGGTCGGCGAGGCTGAGCTGCATTGATGTGCTGCTTGAGGCGGCTGGGGGAACCCAACTGGTCTTGATCCACGCGATCTGGAGGCCACTCTTTTGCGGCGTGTTGACGCGTGCCGAGCTCGCTCGCGGCCACGGTCGATGCCGGCGAGACGCTGCGGATCAAGCTCGCGCCGCCGGTGATCCTGCCCAACGGCGGCGGGGTCATCACGCTGCTCGATGCGGCAGGCCTGAAGGTCGACGGCGTGGCGTACACGCGCCAGCAGGCATCCGAGCCCGGCAGGACGATCGCCTTCTAGTCGTGAGTGTGTCCATGTAAGTCTGTGCGCGTTTGGCCGATTCAAACGAGTGCGCACTTGCAGGACGGACCAATAGCTGCGCTCGGTCGGTCGGTCGCGAGGCCGTCAGTGCCGGCGCGCAGCCAGCACGATCGCGGCGGTCGCGCTAACGCGATCGTCTGCGACGTTCTCCTCACAGGGCTTAACCAGTCGGCCTGGGCTCTCTACGCACCCGGCATCTCCTCCCGCTGTCCCTGACGACGGCGCCCGGCAACTGGCGCCGGACCTACGAACACCACGTTCATGCGGCGCCGAGACCCCCGAGAAAAGAGGGGAAGGATGATGCCGGACACGAACGTCTGTCCGCCCCGCCCGCCATCCTTCACCGATGGCCTCGACCAGCACCCCCTACCCGCGCGCTGATCGCTTCACCAAGGCGATCGCTCAACTTGGCGAGCGGCTCGTGGCGGTGTCGGGCGCACGCGGCCCGCGCGCCGGGACAGAGCGCGGGCGTGGCCTCCGCAGCGTGTCAGGCGGCGCTTGTCGTTGTCCTCATCGGGCTCGGCGTCGCTGACGTCCTGGATGAGCTCCGAAGGACCAGGGTGGTCGGGATGGAGCAGTGGGTGGAGATCCGGCTGAGGTTCGTTCGCGGGTTGTCGATTCGGGAGATCAGCCGACAGACGGGCTGCATCGAGACACGGTGCGCAGGGCAAATCGTGGGCAGCGGGCCGTCGCAGTATTCGCGGCCTACCGAAGTGGGTCCAAGCTTGATCCGTTCAGATGCCGAGATCCATCGGTTGCTTGGCGACCACGTGGGAGCTGCCCAGGCACCAGATCGGCGAGCTGCTCAGTCGTGGCGGCAAGACGATCCTTGATGAGGCCGACGACGAACGTCGGGTAGGGCCGGGGCGTGGTTCAAGCGACTGGTGGCGTCGATCAAGACTGAGCCCATGGGTGCCATGGCTACCGCACGCATGAGCGGCAGATCGCGGCGCTTGGCTGACTCTAGGACGCCGCCGGCCTGCGCACCACGAAGCATTGCTGCTCCTCGCCCCACGCCTCGATGCGGCCCCGCGGGATGAAGCCGAGCTTCTCCAGGACGTGGCGGGAGCCGGCATTGCGCGGCTTCGTGACGGCCAAGACCTGATCCTGATCGAGCACCTCGAATGCGTGCGCGAGCAGTGCGCGCCCGGTCTCCGTGGCGTAGCCGCGCCCCCAGTACGCGGCGCCGAACGCGTAGCCGAGCTCCATCTCCGGCCCCTTTCCGTCGAACGGGAGCAGACCGGCCTCACCGACGACCGCACCGGTCGCGCGTTCGATGACAGCCCAGAACGAGGTGCCGGTCCGCTCGTGCAGCTCGATGTAGAACTCGATCCGCCGGCGCGTCTCGTCGATGTGCACGGCGCCGCCGATCAGGCGCATCGCATCGGCGTCGCTGTAGAGGACCGCGTGGATCGCGGCGATGTCGTCGGGGACATACGCCCGCACCAGCAGGCGGTCGGTCGTGATCATGCTGGCCGGCGACTTGCGCGCCGTGCTCGCAGCACGACCGCCACCGTCACGGAATACGCGAGGTGATCGAGCACCTGCGGGAGTAGGGGTAGCGCGCGGATGCGCGGAAAGCGACGGCCGACGGCACCGAGGTCCAGCGCCGCGATCGCCAGACCGGCGAGCGTGGCGGCCTCGACGCTGTGGCGCCGTGGCAGGAGCACCGCGAGCACACATGCCCAGCCGAGGGAAAGCAGGGCGTGGGCGACCATCGCGGCCGGCAGCAGCCGAGTCCAGCGCTGCTCGTGAGGCAGCAGCAGCGTGCCGGCGGCGAGCGATGCATCGAGCGGGTTGTGGCGCGTGAGGATCGAGTGCGTTGTCGATGGAACACCGCTTACGACCGCAGCGATCGCGCCCGCCAAGAGCGCGTCGACGACGATCGCCTCATCTGGCCGTCTCATCTCACAGTGATAGCACGACGTCGTCAGACCTCAGACGGGCGCCCCGGCGCTCTGACACATCGGTTCTGCCACCATCATCGCTCGCATGCGTGCCGTTACCGGGCTGATCGTCCTCTCTGCGCTGGCGCTGTGCGCCAGCCCCGCCCGTGCGCAGGTCACCGGCAGCTACACACCGTGCTTCCCGGTCGCCCAGACGAGCATCGTCGAGGTCAGCGGCGCGAGCTGCGACGACGCGCGCAGCGTGGCCGCGGCGCTCGTCGCCGCGCCGGCCGACAGCGCCCCCGACGTGCTGAGGAGCGCCGGCTGGGCCCCGTTGCGCGCCCAGGCGACCGACGACCAGACCGAGCACGACCTCGTCGCGATCCGCGGCTCGAGCGCGCTGCGCATCAGGCGGCCCGGTAGCGGCCCCGATCTCGACGGCTGGTCTGCAGGTCGCGAGCTGCTGTTCGCGCGTGGCAAGCTCGTCGGCGGTCAGCCCGTGCCGACCGGCGCCGCCCTCTGCACCTCGGCGTTTGCCGTGCGCCTGGCCGGCGGCAGCGTCGGTGGGCTGAGCGCGTCTCACTGCGGAGGCACGCGCAAGGACGGGACCGTCCACCGGCGCAACGTCGCCCTGCGCCGGCCACCACAGCCGGGCATCGTCCTCGGGCGCGTGCAGCGCAACGTCGAGCGTTCGAAGCCGCTCGACGCGCTCGTGCTGCCGATCCCGTCGGGGCCCAACCGGCCGATCTCGGCGGTCATCGATCGCGGCATCTCGCTTCCGCCGTGGCGCATCGCGGGCACGGCCCAGCCGACGAGCGGCCGGAAGGTCTGCTTCAGCGGGCGTACGAGCGGCGCCGACCAGTGCGGCGCGATCGTCGGCAACGGTGCCCGGGGCGGGGAGCGGTTGCTGAGCATCTTCGCGGGCCTGCTCGTGCGCTGTACGACGATCAGCGCACGCGAGGGCGACAGCGGTGGCCCGGTCTACACGACGCCGGCCGAGGACGGCACGGTCCGGGCAGTCGGCATCACGACGCTGGTCTTCGGATCGCGGTCGCGGATGTGCTTCACGCCGCTCGGGCCGGTGCTCGGCACTCTCAACGCGTCGGTCGTCACGAGCCCGTCATGATCGGGCGATGGGACACGACGAGGTGGAGATCAAGCGCCTGCTGGCCGACGACGACGCTGCCGAGCGGTTCATCGCCGCGCTCGGCGCGCCGATCCGCGCTGAGAAGCGCCAGGTCAACGCCATCTTCGACACCGAGGACGGCCGTCTGGCCGGCGCGAGCTACCTGCTGCGGCTGCGCACCGAGGGCGAAAGCGCGTTCCTGACCGCGAAGGGGCCAGGCCGCACCGTCAGCACGACGACCGCCGCGCGAATGGAAGCCGAGGCCGAGATCGCACGCCCCGACCTCGTCGACGACCTGTTCTCGGGCGCCGTCGAGCCGCTGTGCCTGCTGCGCACCAGCGTGCCCGACGACGCCTACGCCGAGCTGTGGCGCGGCTTCGACGAAGCACGGGCGTGCCGCGTCCTGCGCTGCGCGGGACGCTTCGCGAACCTGCGTCGCGTCATCGACGTGACGTTGCCGAGCGGCCTAGCCCTGACGGTCGAGGTCGATCGCACCGACTTTCCCAACGATCGCACCGACAACGAGATCGAGATCGAGGTTCCCGACGAGAGCGTCGTCGACGAGGTCGAGCGGTGGCTCGACGGGCTCACGCGCAAGGCCCGCATCGAGACCGCGCCCTCGTCTCCCAAGCTCGCGCGCTTCCACGAGGCGCTCGACGGCGCGTAGCGCCGCGGCAGCGCGCCGTGATCGGCGCGAAAACCAAGCTGATGTTGCCCCGGCACGGTGGCGGAAGGCTTCGACGAGCGGCCGTCGTCGAGGCGTGGCCTGGCGCAGGTACGGGCGCCGAACATAAAGATCGGGTGACTGACCAACCATTGTCCTTGTGAGGCGTTTTGGTCTTTGGGCCAGGGAAGGCAGGACCTGCGATCGGAGTAGGAATTGGTTGGTGGCACCCCAGCGACTACTAAGACGGCTGCGGCGGTTCTCGAGGCTGCGTTGGCTTGACGTTGCTCCCCGCCCGAAGGGGAGATCGGTGGCGATGCTCGGCATGCGTGCGCTCGCTGGGGGCGTCGCGCTGATCGCCATGCTTGCGTTTGTTGCCGCAGCTCGGGCAGCGGTTGACTTCACTTTCAGCCCGGCGGCGCCGGCGGCTGGGCAGTTGGTGACATTCACGTCGATCTCGTCTCTGCGGCGGCGGCCGATCGTGCGCGAGGTGTGGGACTTCGATGGCGACGGTCAGATCGACGCGTCCGGACACTCGGTGACGCACACGTTCC
>DASVPU010000422.1:0-2101 GCA_036389475.1 Solirubrobacteraceae bacterium | reverse complement strand
CGCCGCTGCCTTCGGCCCGCCTGGCCCTTCCGGGCTGCGCCCTCCCGGGCCGGCGGCCGCGGCACGGCCGGCTGAGGCACCACCGACCGCCACCAGGACGCAGAGCAGACCCACGTACGACGACCGATCATGCCTCCCGCGCGCGCCGATCAGTGCCGAATAATCGACGCTCGCGGCACCGCCGACCCCCGACAGTCGCCACGAACGGCATCTCTGAGGGAGCAGTGCGGCAGGAGGGAGCGCAGCCGCAGAGGCGCTTGCCAGCGTCAACGCTCAGGCGGTACCAGGGGCCGTGGGATGGCCGTTACTCGCTGACACAGAAGCCTCGCAGGCACACCGAGCGCAGACCGCACCCAGCGGCAGGAGACATCTGTCTCCTCAGACGCTCATCCCTCAGCAGACGACGCGGCGCTCACCCGAACACGACGGGTTCCCAACCATTCAGCAGCCAAGCCGTACGCTCCGAGCCACACCCGCACGGGCGAGCGTGCACCAACCGACGTATAGAAGGCGTATATCTCCCCTGCCGCGACCGTCCAACGCCGGCCGCACATGGATACTGTGCACGCCCGATTTCCCAGCGTATGGTGGCCATTCGTGGTCGATGAGCGACGCGCATGCGCGGACCAAGCCTCACTCGTAATGAAGGGGTCAGCGGTTCGAATCCGCTCGTCGGCTCTTGGGTAACTCCCGCTCAGGCGGGGTTTCTTAGTTCAGGGCGTCCGCTCGAGAAGCCGGTTCGCCAACGTTTCCGACAACATCGGGTTTAGCCAGTGGCTATGGAGCGCGATCGTTGGCTGTCCGCGCTGCGGGGGCAGGCAGCGATCGACGCCGCTCCGACCAGGCGAGGCGAACGGTACGTGGGTGTGCCCGCCGGCACCTTCCGTGCCTGATGTGCGCGGACTCCCATATCCGCAGGACTGCTGCCTTGGTCCAGAAGGAGCAATCTGCGCCGAGTAGCTCGTTCCGGTGTATCGCTGATCACTGGACTTGACGCCGCTCGTTGACCCACCGCGGCGCTCGGCTCAGTGGTCCTCGCCGCGCCGCAGGCGCTCGAGGATCGTATTGATACGACGCTCGGCGTCAGCTCGGTCGGTGAGTGCATAGTAGGGCTGACCGCGGGTCGCGGCCCACGGCACGAGCACGTTGAAGTCGAGGTCGCGGATCAGTTGGAGGCTCTCGATGTACCGCCGGCGGTCGCTTGACGAAAGCACCGCGGCGCCCCATTCGCCGTCGTTGAGGTAGATCGTGTCGCCGGTGAACAGCAGGCGCTGCTCGCCGCTGTCCCAGAGGTAGGTGGTCGCTCCCGGGGTGTGCCCGGGAGTCGGGATCACCTCGAAGTCCTCGTCTAGCGCGTGGCGCTTTGTGAAGGTGCCGCGGATGTCGTAGCTCTCGCTCACCGATTCGCAATCGGCCTCGTGCACGAAGAGCGGGACATCGACCAGCGCGGAGGAGAACAGCGCCTCGTGCCTGTGATTGAGGTAGTGGCGCGAAATTCCGCCGAGCTCGTTGATCGTGGCCCGATTCGCCTCCACGGTGGTAGTGCTGTACAGCAGCAGGTTGCCGCGATCGCGCCGCAGCAGAAACGCTCGAATGTCGAGCGTGGGGGCGAACGGCAGCGGCTCGGGCGTCAAGGCGTAGAGGCCCTGGATCTCGGTGTCGAGCTCCTCAATCATCCGCTCGCTCGCAGTCTGTTGCTTGGCCATCATGGATGCTCCTTGGGTCGATACGTGGAGGCCAAGCTACAAGTTCAAGTTAGCTTGATGTCAAGGATGCGTTGTGATTCCCCTTTTGCAGATGGCCGACCTGCTGACGATCGGCGAGGTCTCGCGACGAAGCGGCGTCGCATCCTCTGCACTGCGCTTCTACGAGCAACGAGGCCTGATCGACTCCGAAGCGCGCCGGCTCAGGCCACCGCCGCTGCCCGCGATCGGCGCTGCGGCGCGTCGCCTTCATCGTCTTCGCTCAGCGCGTTGGGCTGACGCTTGAGGAACTCGCCGAGTTGCCTCCCGACGTGACGAGCACGCTGCCGCCCGCGCTGAGCAGGCCGCGCTCGGCGAGCTGGTCGCGCAGGCGCAGTAGGGCGAGGTCCTTGGCCTTG
>DASVPU010000421.1:0-5898 GCA_036389475.1 Solirubrobacteraceae bacterium | reverse complement strand
ACTCGCGCACCCGACGACCGTCGCGCTGATGATCTCAGGTTGTGGTGCCGTCGCCGGCGCGGTCATGATCGCGGCGCATCGCATCGCGCTGCTCGCCGGGCCGCTGATCGCCTTACAGCTCATCCCGGCCGCAGCCATGACGGGAATGGCGCTCGAGCTCGGCCACGGAGACCTGGCGGCCCGGGGTCTGGCGAGGGTCTCCATCGACATCGCACTGGTCATAGCGGCCGCCCTGCTTGTGTTCGGCGCCAAGCGCCTGATCACCCACCGCCGCCAGCCACTCACGTAAGCCGTCGAGCCACTCACGCAAGGCCGCGCCCGGCGGTGTCCGGCCGGACGCGGGCTTGGGAAGATGCCGCCCCGCTCGACTCAGCCCGGCGCCATCGTGTACTACAACAAGAAGGCCGTCTGTTCACGCCGCCATCGGGCATCGCAACTGCGCACGCGGCGAGCGTGCCGGCGGGGTTGGGCTCAATGGGCGCCATCCGACCGCTCCGAAGTCGTCGCTGCGCATCGTCAGGCGGCAGTAGCGTGCCGACCGGCATGCCGACGGCGCCCGGAACGCGCCGCTTGGATCAACAACGAGCGATCCGCTGGCGCATCCACGAGGTTCCTGATTGGCCAATCACGCTGCGGCGCCTCGCCATGCGCGCGGGCGTGGCGGTGAGCGCCGGCATTCAAGCTCGCATCGATTACGTGACGCGCCGTTTGCGGCGGCGGCGAGGTCAGTCGGCGTGTTCGCGCGCGACGTATTCCTCCAGCAGCATCGGGATCTCACGGGTGCGCTCGGCGACCGCGAGGAGGTCTTGCATCGTGGACTCCTCTTCGACCTGCTCATCGAGGAACCACTCGATGAACTGCTCGCTTTGGTAGTCCTTGGTCTCGCGTGCGATCTCAAACAGCTCGCTGATGTGCACGGTGACCTTGCGCTCCTGCTCGAGCGCGAGCTTGATCGGATCGATGTGGTTGGTGAAGTGGTTGGTCGGCGCCGTGATCGTGCCAAGCTCGACGGGGCAGTTGGTGTCGAGCATGTACTTGACCATCTTCATCGCGTGCCCGCGCTCCTCCTCGGCTTGGTCATAGAAGAAGTGCGCGAGGCGCGGGAACGTCTGATCCTCGTAGTGCGCGCCGACCGATACGTACTGGTGTGCGGCCGCGAACTCGCGTCCGACCTGTTCGTTGAGGGCAGCGGCAAATCGTTCTGAGGGCACGGAAACCTCCGGGTTGTCGTGGGTCGGCGTGAGTTGCACGGGCGTACCCGCCCAGACCTCATTGGCGAACCTGTTTTGCTGGCGGTCGTGCTGTCGTGCTGCGGTTCTGTCGCGCACGCGCAGCGCAGCGAACAGTCACGCGCGACTGGCCCTGCTCGCTGTTTGACCAGATCGGTCGGGCTCGCGCGGCGGCAGAACGTCGACTAGGTCGACGCGGTCCTCGCTGTCGTCGTGCGTGCTCGTGGCGACGTGGGCTAGGCTCGACGCACTGGATCAGTTCAGATCACCGGCCTGCGAGGGCCAGAGCGACATAGCACGCCGCGGACTTCGAAGGCTGGCCTCACAACAGAAAGGGGCCGCCGTGGCGCGCATGCGACCGATAGCCTCCGATGTACAGCAGGGTCCCGTCGATGTACACGCAGCCGGACGCGGCCGCGCTCCAAACGGTGCGGCTGAGGCAACTGCCGTCGCGCTCAGTCCCGCTCAGGCCCACGCGCTGCGCCGCAGCGCCCCCTTGAGCAGCACCGAATTCAGAGCCCATCGCCTCTTGGTCGAGCAGGGCAAGCTGTCGCTCAGCGTCATCGTTCGTGACCGCGACGATGATCGCGCGCCGCCGACACCTCCGTACGCGACACGTCAGCGCAGCGCCCGCTGACCGCACGCAGGGCGCGTCAGCGCTGAATTTGCCGCCGCAGATCAGCTCGACGCACCGAATCCGAGCGGATGCTTGGCTGCACGGCCAGTTGGTCTTGCACGCGCGGATCTGCGGATCTGGTCGCACGGCCGCTGAAGTTTGATGATCTGGCTATGGAGACCTCGTCGGGTCACGTAGCACAGCACCGTAGGCGAGCGCGCGATCAACAGCGCGGCGGCGACCTCTCCCGATTAGACGTTAGTCAGCCCCTGGCGGGTGGTACACCGGTCTCGGCGATCGAGCTTCTACTCGGCTCGGTTCGTCTCTCCGCCAAGCCACTGGGACGCCGCATCGCCTTTCGCGATGCTCGGACCTCAAGGCGACATCCGCAGTGTTCCCGTCGCAGAGGAGGCTCTCTCATGCTTATCCGCTTTGATCCGTTTCGCGAGATGGACCGCATCGCGCAGATCGCCAGTGGGGCCGCGCAGCCGCCACGGAGCTTTCCGCTGGACGCCTACCGCCGTGGTGACCAGTTCATCGTGCAGTTCGATTTGCCGGGCATCGATGCGTCCTCGATCGACTTGACCGTTGAACGTAACGTGCTGACCGTGAAGGGCGAGCGGCGCTTCGCGCGTCAGGACGGCGATGAGATCGTTGTCTCTGAGCGCCCACAGGGCATGTTCACGCGCCAACTGCTGTTGGGCGAGACCCTTGACGGCGAGCGCATCAGCGCCAGCTACTACGACGGCGTGCTGACCCTGACGATCCCGATCGCCGAGCAGGCGAAGCCCCACAAAGTGCAGATCGCCACCGATGGCGCCGAGCAAACCATCCAGCCGCACGGCAACGGCACTAGCCCCGCTGACAGCGACGCTGCCACGCAGCCCGAGATGGCAGGCAGCTCCACCAGCTGACACCTCGCACGTCGCCGACAGCGACGCGCAGCCAATACGCCGGGTGGGCCTGCCAACGACATTCTCCTGGTCGGAATCCACCCGCACCCCCGTCGGGGAATGTTGTGTCTCCTCCCACGCACCGCCCTCGACAGCGATGAGCCCGGTCCCCCGCCGGGCTCGTCGCACTTCTGCCGCTTGCACAAACCGCGCTCTGCCGGATCGGGGCACACGGTCCTAGCCGAACTCGTCCGCCCGAGCGTGATGATGGCCGTGCGCGACTGGGACGCGGAGGGATGGGATCCGTATCGACGACGGCCAACCCTCGATGCATTGGAGGACAGCCGTTCGCCATTCTTGGTCAAGGGACGTTGGTGATGACGCCGCTCCCAAGAGACGCTTGCGCGTCAGCTTGGCGGACCGCCAGCCGAGCGCGTGCAACTCTCATGGACCGCGGTGCCGTGGACGCGCTTGAATTTCTGTCCGCCGCGGATCGGTTCTCCGCACAACGGACAGTGCCGGAGACGGGCCTTTCGCTGGGCGGTCAATTGGTCTTGCACGCGCACCATCAGCCCTTGGTACGCGCCGAAGCTGCGACCGACACCGTCCCCTCCTGATCTCGGATTCACGGACATCGCGACACCTCCTCGGGCTAGACCCAGAACCGTCGACAGAACCTTGACGAGTTCGCCTTCCGCATGTCGGGCTACCCAGACAAGCGACTGCTTCATGCGCGATTTGCCACAAGCTCGCTCCCGCCGCGACGCGCTTCGCACGATGCCCGCACGCGCTGCGGCGACTCAACCTCCGTGCCGGCGCATCGCGGCGGCGACCGCAGGGTTGGCGTAGGGCCCCGGCGCCTCGAGGCCGCAGAGCACTCGCGCGCGCTCATCCGCAGGCTTGTCCTGGGAGAGCTTTGCCTCCGCGTGCCAGGACTCGGCGTCTAACCGGAAGGCTATGACCTGGTCGGCCATCTCGCGCGCTGTCTTCCCCAGCCGTTGCAGCGACCATGGATGCTCTACGGCGGATTCGAAATGGTCAACGGTGCGCCGCAGCACGGGCATCGCGTCCGCAAGCAACTCGGGTGTCCCCCTGACGTGCAGCGTTACGTGGTTCCACGTCGGGATCGTCTCGCTCTCATACCAGCTCGCGGATACGTAGCCATGCGGCCCGTGGAAGATCAGCAGCAGCGGGCCGTCAAGCGCCTCGGAGACTGGGTCTTGACACGCCACGTGACCGAGGATCACCAGGCCGTCTGCCTGCTCGTCAACCAGGCAGGGCATGTGTGTCGCTCGCAGATCCGCTGTCACGATCGTGCTGAACGGATGCGCTCTCGCCACCGACCGCGCAGTTTCGACATCGTCAAGCTCAAATGCGTCTTTGATGTGCACGACGCCTGATTACCCACCGAAGAAGGTCGGGAGCCGTTTCACCCCTCGAGGTGGACCTTGAGGTCCCGCAGCGCCCTGCGCATGACGGCTTCCGCGATCGCTTCGCGCAGCAGGCGTGGGACGAAGCGGCCGGGATCGATCCGGAGGTCCAGCTCCGCGCGGGTACGCCCATGTCCGATCAGCTCGAAGCGCCACTCTCCACAGAAGTCGCGGAAGTCTCCGCCGAGGTACACGCTGCCCACGCGGCGCGGCTCGTCGTAGAGCTGCTGCAGCCGGTAACGCACCGTCCTGACGCGCGCGTCGATCTCGTAGTCGACGACCGTCCCGCGTCCCTCGGCGTCGCGCTCGAGCACTCGTACGTTACGTACCGCCCCCTGCCAATCAGGTAATGACTCGTAGTCGGTGAGCGCGTCGAAGCATGCCTGCGGGGTGGCCTCGATCTCGGCCGTCCGGCAGTCGCCGTACGACGGCATCACTGCATCGGCTTGCGCTCGAGGCGGTGCACCGCCGGACCCTGGAGCACATCGCCGGCGGGCGTGAAGCGCGAGCCATGGCAGGGACAATCCCAGCTGCGCTCGGCACGGTTCCAGGTGACCCGGCATCCGAGGTGGGTGCATGTCGGCGAGACCGCCGTAAGGTCGCCGTTCTCGCCGCGGTATCCCGCCACGATCTCGCCGTAAAGACGGACGATGTCGCCCTCGCCGGGCCGCAGATCCTCGATCGCTCGCGTTGCCGGCTGCAACATCCGGTCGCCGAAGAAGCGCAGCCCCGCTTCGGCGTTCTCCTTCAGCAGTCTTGTCGCCGACGCCCGCAGGGTGAGGCGGTAGGGGTCGAACAGCCTGGCCCAGGGGCTCTCGTACCCGAGCAGCAGGTCGGCGAGAAGCAGTGCGGCGGCGGTGCCGCCCGTCAAGCCCCACTTGGCGAAGCCTGTTGCCATGAACATGCGATCGGCGCGCGGCGTCAGCCGTCCCACGTACGGAACGCCGTCCACGGTTGTGTTGTCTTGCGCCGACCACCTGTACTCGACGCAGCGCACGTCCCAGTGCTCACGGGTCCATGCCTCAAGCCGGCGGTAATGCTGCTCCGTATCTCCGCCGCTGCCGGTCCGGTGGCCTTCTCCCCCGACGAGCAGCAGCTCCTCGCCATCGAGCGGCACCCCTCGGATCGAGCGGGTCGGCCCATCGGCGCTGATGAACATGCCTTCCGGCGGGGTTTCGGCGATCCGGCAGAGGATCGCGTAGGAGCGCTGCGGGTGGACCCGGGCAAACGCCAGCGACCGGTCAAGGAACGGGTAGTGCGTAGCGATGACCACCTGGTCTGCGATCGCTCGGCCTCCCGGCGTCTTCACCACGCAGTCCTCGTCGGTGTCGACCTCGACCGCATGCGAGCGCTCGAAGACGCGGCAGCCGGCATCGACCAGTCCGTTCACCAGGGCGAGCAGGTACTTGCGGATGTGGAGCTCGGCTTGGTTGTCGACGCGTACGGCGGCCTCGACGCAATAGGGCAGCGGTGTCGTCCGCGTAAGCCGGGCCGGCAGCCCCGCTTCGCGTGCGGCCCGCGTTTCGTCCTCGGCCTGCGAGCGCGCCGAGGCCGAGGTGACATAGGCGTAGGACGGCCGGCGCCGGAAGTCGCAGTCGATCGCTCCTCGCCGGATGCGGTCGGCGATCCACTCGAGCGCAGTGTCGTTGGCCTGGGCGTAGGTGCGCGCTGCTGCGGCGCCGAAGCGCGAGCGCAGCCGTGCATAGATCATGCCGTGCTGCGAGGAGATC
>DASVPU010000420.1:0-6877 GCA_036389475.1 Solirubrobacteraceae bacterium | reverse complement strand
TCGCCGCGCCGTCACGGTCGGTGCTGCCTGGTCACCGGGGGCGAGGATAAACGTCTCGATCGCGATGTCCGGATCGATGTGGTTGGCGCTCAAAAACGCGGTCACCTTACGCTTCAGAACCTGCTCGATGCCGGCGATCAGTGCGTCGCCCATCATGCCTTGACAGGTCTTTCGCGTCGTTAGCACATGCTCGTCGCGGTCGTTTGGACCAACGTCTGCTCGGGGTCTATCGAGCAGCGCAGCAGAAATGCGGCGCCTCGGTTATCGGAGGCTCAGGTCAAAGAGCACAGGCGACGGTCCGTGCCGGGCGCCACCGCAACTGCGCGTCGAGCGCGAACGGCCCCGGCGAACACTCGAGGACGCCGCGCGCGAGCATTCGCCCCCGCGATCCACGCCCCACTCGCGCTCCGGACGGGCTCGCGACTACAAGTAGCGGCGGGTCTTCTTCCACTAACTGAACGGCCGCATTTCTGCTCCGCTGCTAGATGGACCCACACACGCAGGCGAGCGGGTGTACGTGTACTGGCCGACCGTGCCACCGCCGAGGCCCGGCGAAACAGTTCAACTCGAGGGACGGGCGCCATGGCACCGTTGAGAGGGCCAACTTCGACGCCTGCGGCTGCACCGACGCAAGCTCGTTGTCGTCATTGACGAGTCGAGCACCGATGAGAGCGCGAGCTATTGAAGCGGCGCACGCCGAATCGCCACGGCGCACGGTGGCGCCGCAAGCGCGCGAGACAGCGGACGTCCAGCGCTGCCTGCGCGCGCTCTTTGGGGGCCACGAGCGCGGCACGCTGATCGAGGTCCGCTCGCGCTAGCGCGGCGGCATGCGCGCCGCCTTCTTTAGGCAACCGACACGTTCACCGCGGCGCGCACGATCGTGCGCGAGGGCCTACGCACCGAGTCTACGTCGGCGTCGCCGCCCGCCGCCGACGCGCCGGCGGCAACAGGCGATCGAGGAGATCCCACGCTGTGGGCCGACCTCGACACCCCGAACGCCCGCGCGGCGCTCCAGGCGCTGCCGGTCGCGCCGGCGATCGTGATCGCCAGCGGGACCGCCGGACATCTGCATGCCCTACTGGCTGCTGCAGCGCCCCGTCGCAATCGCGGCCGCGAAATCAGCGAACCGCCGGCTCGCCGCGCAGCTGGCAGCCGACAGCGGCGCCGTCACGAACGCCGCCACGCTCAGGCCGCCCGCCACGTATTCCCATAAGACTAGGCCGCCGACGCCGGTCGTGCTTGAGCGCCTCACAGTGCAGCTAACGATGCTTGACGACGTCATAGACGCGATCGCGGCGGAGCCCGCGAGCCCGGCGCCGCGGCCGGCGACCGCGTCGGCGCTCGCTGGACGCTATGGGCAGGATCCGCTGCGCGAGCTCGAGCCGGCGGTCTACGTCGCGGCGCTGACCGGTCAGGCGGTCAGCCGGTCGCGCAAGATCAGCTGCCCCTTTCACGAGGACCGCACCCCGAGCTTTCACGTCTACGAGCACACCGACGCGGGCTACTACTGCTTTGGCTGCCGTCGTCACGGCCAAGTCCCCGCATCACGACCCGCCGGCGTTCCGCCGAACCGTTCTCGTAACGGCGCCCGGCGGTTCCCGGTCCACAGCCGCCGCGTCTGGTTCAGACAACGAGCATCGCCGGAACCGTGCCGCGCCGCTGCTCGACTCGACGCAGCGCTGCCGCTGTAGCAACCCGCCTCCGTCGGCCGCTACCGCACTCGTCCGGAGGGGCACCCTCCGGTGGTTCAGCAGCTACGCCGACGGACTCTCCCGAGCAGCACTGCGATGAGGACACGCCCCTGGAGTCTCCGCGGTCGGAACGCCCGGCGATCACACGGGTCAGGTTCGGCTGGTCGGTGCGCCGGATCGCACATCCTGATCCCGTGCGATGAGTTTGCGCGAGTGGGACAGTCTTGATGGTATGAGCAAAACCACGCAGGCATCCACCACCATCTCGAACATCGGCGTTGCGATGTTCACGATCGCCGATCAGGACGCGGCGATCGCCTACTACACGCAGACCCTCGGCTGGGAGCTGCGCGCGGACGTCCCGTTCGGAGACGAGGGCGGCAACCGCTGGGTCGAGGTCGCCCCGCCGGGCTCGACGGCTCGCCTGGCGCTCAACTCGCCGATGGGCGACTGGGAACCGGGCGGCAGCGCGATCGGCGTTGAGACACCGGATGTCGAGGCGGAGTACGCGCGCGTCCAGGCGATCGACGCTGTCAAGACGGGCGAGATGATGGGCGGCGACGGCCCGGTGCCGCGGATGTTCTCGATCGAGGATCCCGACGGCAACCACATCTGGGTCGTGCAGTCCGCCTGAGCCGACACCCACTGCGGCCGGGTCACGCGGACGACCGCGGGCCCGGCCGGCTACCGACGGGCACGTCCGTGTTGTCGTGCCCGGCGACCATCACGACCACGCGGCCATCGGGCGGCGCCATTGCTCGTTGTCGCCCTTCGTCCGCACGAGAGTCCATCCTGCCCTGCGCAGTGCTTTGCGGACCTCGCGGAACTTCTTCGCGATCGCAACACGCCTACCAGACCAGCCGGTCAGGCGGAGCGCCCGAGTGCCTCACCGTCATCGTCGCGGGCGTCGGGCGGTGTCGTCCGACCCGCGCGCGTGCGGCGTCGCGGCGGCCAGACGACGCCCGGCTTCCAGGATGACGGCCTCGTCCACCATCGCCACACGGTACCGCGGGGACTGCGTCGTCGTGATGCAAGACCCAGCCACCTGAGTAGTGCTGCACCACATGGCAGCACCGCTAGACTTCGAGGCAAATGCCGACCGAACGCCCGCGCATCTCCGTGACCAAGGATCCATCTCTCGCCGAGGCGCTCGAGCGCGGACGGCTGCTGCTCGGAGCCGGCCCGGAGGCGACGCTCGTGCATGATCTCGCCGTTCACGGGGCGCGGCTGCTTGCGATCGAGGACGAGCGGCGCCAGCAGGCGTTGGGTCAGCTCGCAGACCATGACTGGCTCGACAGCGTTCTGGATGGCGACGCGCTCGGTCACCCGGAAAGCGATGACCTGCCGATCGCGTTGTGATCGAGCCGACGGCGTTCGATGGGCGGCCGTACGTCATCGACACCTCAGCTTGGGCACAAGCGGTGCGGCGGGCGGTCGCCGACGAGTGGTCACGCGCGATGCTGGCCGGCCAGCTCTGGATGACCGCGGTCGTCAAGCTGGAACTGCTCCATAGCACGCGGGATGTTGCGGAGTTCGCGCAGCTCGAACGCCGCCTTGACGACATGCGCGAGGCGCCACTCGACCAGTCGGCGGCGCGCACCGCGGTCGCGGCAATGCGCGAGCTGGCGGCGGTCGGACCCCTGCACCACCGTGTCCCGATCACGGATACACTGATCGCGGCGGCCGCCGCCGAGCGCGGCATCGGCGTTCTGCACTACGACGAGCACTTCGATCGACTTGCTTGCGTCCTCGGATTCGAGAGCCGCTGGATCGTTGAGCGCAGACGCGCCTGAGCCGGGACGCGCTTCGAAACCCGCCAACATCGTGTTGGCGAGCGGCGGCAGTCGGTGTCCCACGCTCGTCCCGCCAGACCGCCGGAACCCGCGGCTGAGCAGGCATTTTGCGCTACTCGTGCGACAGCGCCGGACACCGAACACGCCCGGCGGAGGCACTCGTCATGAAGGGTCAGCGGTTCGAATCCGCTCGGCGGCTCTGCCAGGCTGATGCTGGTCCGTTAGACGGCGCCGGTGTGCAGCACGCGCGCGTGCTCCCCGCTGCCGGCATCCCCTGAGGGGGCACAGAGGTCTCGCCCGCAGCCAGGAATCCCGCCGAGGACGATGCCGACCGCCAAGGCGAGAAGCGGGACGCCCGCGAGGCGCTGGCGCCATCCCAGTGGCCGTTCGCTGTCGGGCGTGAGCAGCGCGAGCAACGAGAGGACGAACCCCGGCAACGACAGGAGCACGAACGCGTCGGGCACGATCGTCTGCGGGTCGTAGTCGGAGCTGAGGAGCAGCGCGCCGATTCCGGTCGTGACCAGCAGGACGAGGACGACCTCGACGAGTCCGCGCGGTGAAACGCGCGACAGCCAGGCGAGCTTTGGCAGGCGTTCGTAGTAGAGGCTCAGGAGCTCAGGCACCACGAACAGCGCAGCTCCGACCCACAGCTGCCACGTCGAGCCGATGACGACATTGGTCACGAAGACGAAGACGGCGGTGCGCCCCGCGACGGCCACGAAGCGCTGCAGGCGCGTCGGCCGGGGAAGGTCGTGGGGTTGCACCCTGGCGAGGCGGCGGGGGTAGAGATACGCCGCGAGTGTCTCGGCGGCGATCCTGATCGCGAGCGCGAGCAACACCCACAGGGCGGCAGCATCGGCGTGCGCGGCGATCGGCAGATCGTCTCGTCCGGCCAGCGTCGGAAGCGCCGAGGCGATCTGCTGCACAGCCCATGCGCCGACCAGCGATGCGATCGCGAAGTCGGCTGCACGATCCCACGTCTCCTTGCGATTGGCCGCCGGCAGTCGGCGCAGCGGACGCGCCGCGCCCGCCACGACTGGGACGACGAACCACAAGCTGCACAGGCCGAACAGCGTTCGCAGCGCCGCGAACGAGTCCAGCCCACCATAGGCCGCGACTCCCACGGCGAAGGTCAGGACGGCGATCAGGCCGGCGGTCGCATCCAGCACACCCAGCATCGCGATCGCGATCGTCAGTGCCGTCGCCGGTGGGAGCGCCTCGCCACCGACGTCGCTGACGGCGATGATGCCGAGGACCAGTCCGGTGAGAGGCCAGATCGCGGATGCGGCGCCGAGCATCGACCGGGCGTAGACGCCGTCGGCTGTGACCCGGGCCATCATCGCCGACCGCCTCGCCAAGCTGACAGGAAGCAGGGTGCTCAGCGCGTCGATCCTCGATGTCGCCGGCCAGCGCCACGTGCGGGAGCGATCGCCCCACTTGATGCTGCGATGGCGCTCCTCCAGGTCCTCGACCTCGCTTCCTTCGATCGCGGCTCCCGCCGGTTTGAGCCGCTTGGATGCAGCGCGGGCGGCGCCGGCGGCTCCCAGGCCCGTAAACGCTCGGCTGCCATCGAGCACTCCCACTACTCCTCTGAGGGCAAAGCCGCCGCCGACCGCGAAGCGCAGCAAAGTGAACGCCGCCACCATGATCGCGATAACCGTGGCGGGGTCGGGCCCCAGCGGGAGGTTAGACATGGGAACGACGGCTGACGGGAGCGCGCGTGGAGTCTCGGGTAACCCGGAGCCTGCGGTCGCTGGCGGGAAGCGTGCGCCCGCTGGCGGGGAGCCTGCGGCCGGTGGCGGCGCGGGAGGGGCACTGGGCCCGAGGGGCGGGGGCGGGATGGCAGCCAGCGGCGCGGGAGGGGCACTGGGCGCGAGGGGCGGCGGCGGGATGGTAGGCAGCACAGGCGCAGGCGCAGGCGGAGTCGACGAAGGCCCCACCGCTGGCGGCGGGGGTTCGACGGCAGCGGGCTCGACCGTATAGCGGATACTCACGGAGGATCGCTCGCGCGCACGGTCCCGCGTGGTCACCATGAACGTATGCATGCCCACGCTGCCGGTGTCGATCAGAGCGCCGATCGGCCGAGTCCCTGCACAGGTCAGCAGGTCAAATGCGCCGTCGGGATCGGTGCACGTGTAGTTCGCCCTCACCCGGCTGCCCTTGGGGTAATGGTGCCCGGCGGAGGGACGCCGGATCGAAACCGAAGGCGGCCTGTTGGTGGACAAGACCGTCGAGCCGACCTGGACGGGATCGTCCACGGAGATCCTCACCATGGCGGGACCGGGTGTGACGGCGGCGAACGTTGCTCCTGGAGGTCCGAAGCTCGAGCCGCCGCCGCCGCCACCACCACCACCCGTGTAATACCCCCGTGCGCCCGAGCCTCCGCCGAACCAACCGCTGCCACCGCCCCCGCCGAACGAATACGACGTGGCCCCTCCGAACGAGCCCGAGCCGCCCGCGCCCGGGCCGCCCGCGGCGCCCACCTCGACGTTGTATCTGTCGGCGCCGCCGGTGCCGCCCTCGGTCTGAGTTCCGCCCTTTCCCCCGCCCGCGTCCGCGCTGGCCCCGCGCGAGCCGTCCTCGCCGTTGCGTTTGCTGCTGCCACCGATGCCTGGCTGCGCGCTCTGGATTGCCCGCAGGGTTGCTGGGGTCTGCCCGCTCGCAGGCTTGCCGCCACCGGCGCCGCTGCCGCCGGCGACGAGCAGGCGAGGGTCGCTGTCCGGCCGGCCGGTGACCCTGCAGGAGGGCACCGAGCAGGTCCGCACATCGGATGCACCGCCGCCTCGGGAGCCGTCGCGCCGCCGACCCTCTCCCCCGAGCTGCTCGCGGTCGATGTCGACCTCGACGTAGAGGACCTGCCCGGGCGAGACCGGCACGTCGCCGGTGACCGTGGCCGCGAGGCCCGAGCGTGGATCCGGCGTGTCTCGCAGCAACGGCCGCGCCCCGACCGCCACGACGTGGACCGTCGTCACGTCCGGCGGCACCCGGTAGCACTGCTCGGCTTCGATCGCCCTGAACGTGGCGGGAGTCTCCGACGTTCCCACGACACATGCGGCCGTGGCGCCAGGGGAGATGGCATCCGGCGTCTGACCACGGGAGACCTGGGCCGTTCCCGTCACCCCGGCTGAGCAGATAGCCACGACGCAGGCCAGCAGCACCCGGCTAGAGCGTAGGCCACTTCCGACAGTGCCTCGTCGGCACGCAGCCCCCATACGCGTGAGCATCGATATGCACCATACGCCTAATGGAGCAGGTTATGGAGATGCTCAACGTCGTGACAGTACGTATGCCGCCACGATGCGGCGCCACCGCTACGTAATGGTGGGACGGGCGGCCCGGTCCCACAATGCACAGCAACAGCTCATCGCGCGGCCAGCGTGAAATCGGCTGATG
>DASVPU010000419.1:0-3384 GCA_036389475.1 Solirubrobacteraceae bacterium | reverse complement strand
TGCAGCGGGATCATGCGCTCCTTCTTGCCCTTGCCCGTCACCTGCAGCCGGCGGGCGCCCGACGGGCCGGTGATGCTGTCCAACCGCAGCGCGATGCCCTCGGACAAGCGGATCCCGGTCACGCAATACAGCGCCACCATGGCGACGTCGCGTTCGGGCCAGCGCTTTGACAGCTTGGCCTGCGGGTCCGGTGTCGCGGCCGCGGCCAGCAGCGTCTCGGCGACGTTCTCCTGGCGGATCGCCCGCGGGGCAGTTGCGGCGAGCTTGGGCTTGGGGACCGCCTTCATCGGATTGCGATCCAGGACCTCATCATCGATCAGGTAGCCAAAGAAGCGATTGAAGGTGCCCCAAGCACGGACCATCGACGCCGCGGCGTGATCAGACGCCCAGGCCGCAAACGCATGGCGCATCGCGCGCGCATCGAGCTGGCCAACCTTGAGTTGCTGCACGGATGCGTCGGGGCCGTGCAGCTGACACGCGATCCGTGCGGCGACACCCATGAGGTCGTCGCGGTACGCAGCGATCGTGTGCTCAGAGCGCTTGGCGGCCTGCAGGCCGGCCAGAAAATCCTCGATCCGGTCGACGAGCAGCTGGTCTGCGGGGGCCATGGCCAGACCCTACTAGATCTGCTGCATATGTGTAATTATGCAGCGAATCTATCCGGGGGAAGGATCGTAGTGGCGACCGCGATCACGGGAGTGGTGGCGGTCTCGTCCGGCTGCCCAAGTGGTGGTTGTACCTTCAGGCCAAGCCCGCCCAGTCGATCGACTTCTTGAGATTGTTGAGCTTGGAATAGGGGATCAGCTTGTCGCGCTGCAGTCGCCCTACGACGATCCCGGGTGCGATGTGCTGGTCGCGCGCGAACGAACGCACGTGCTCGGCCTCAAGTCGCCCGGTTTGGACGAAGTGCGAGAAGGCTTGCGGCGAGATCAAGGTGTCGCGCGCGAAACGGTCAGCGTTGAGCTCGTCGTCGTCGGCTTCTAAGGCATCGTCGTCGATGTCGACGTAGTCGCGACGGCGTGGGCTTAAGATGTGCGCGCACTCGTGGAAGAAGCTGAACCAGAAGTGATCGTCTGATTTGTGGCGCAGACTGAGTTGCAGGATCGCCTTGTTCTGCGCTTGCCAGCGTGCGGCGCCGCTGAGACGCGTCTTTGGAAGCTCTGGGATCAGCACGAGCGCGACGCCTGCTTCGGCGCAGCGTTTGCGTAGCCGTTCCACGACGATCGAGAATGGTTCGCGACGCGTCAGCGCTCGCGCCTCGGCAACGACTCGCTCGAACTCTGCCCGGTCGAATTTGGCTGTGTCGATCTCGGCGGCGAGGAGCTCTCCGCATCGCAGCCACGCAGCCACGGCGTGGGGGGATGCAGCAAAGGCCGGCGATTGCCTGAAGGAGGCGGAGGGCGCGAGCCATTGGGTCTCCCACGCGCGCGGGGTCGTGACCTGAAAGAACGAGAGGAGTGATGCGACGGCGTCGATCTTGCTTGAGCCGGGGTCGACGAGGCCGCGGTCCGCGAGGGCCTTGATCGGAAAGGCGTCTGCCCACTCGGTGTATCTGGCAAGCTGGTCTTTGGCGCGCGCGCGCGCGAGCTGCTCTCGGTAGTTGGCTTCGGCGCCGTTCCAAAAGGACGCCGAGATCCCGAGCGTCAGCTCGAGCTGCAACGCGGTATCGGGCGTGATCGCGGCCTTCGCGTTGACGATCTCGTTGATCGTCTTGACGGGCCGATCCATCCGCCGAGCAAGCTCTGACTGCGACATGCCGCGCTCGTCAAGCGCTTCCTGAAGAATCTCGCCGGGGGCGACAGCCCAGTCGGGGCTCCAGGTGGATGAGCTAATCGCCATGGTAGTCGACCACCTCCGTGATCAAAATGTCCGTGATTGCTGATCGATCGATCCCGCCATCGGGAAGACGCGGGACCGGATCGTGGGCGGGGCGAAACACCAAGCGGTACGCAGCCCAGAGACTGACCGCGAAGCAGCCGCTGCGATCTCCGTGAAGCTCATGGCACGATCCTGGGACGCCTTGCATGTCGCTCAACGTGGGCGCCGCGCGCAGCGATGCCAGACGCCGGCGCAGGATCTTCCAGTGGTCGGCGCCCCATCGCCGCTGACCCGAGCGGTCTGTTGATGCTGCCTTCTCAAGTTTTCGGTCCGCCCAAGAAATGTCGATGCCGGCCGCCTGCTTGCCTTCTATAACCCCAAGGGTTATAACCTAGCATGTATCGACCGGTCCTGCCCCATGCAGACGCAACTTCTCCACCGCGATCCGCCCTCGCCGCTGCCAATCAGCGTCGCTGATTACGTGGTGGCGCTGCAGAACAAAAGCGGAGAGCTCCAAGCTCTGCGTGAGGCGCACACGAGGACCTGGGAGCGCCTCGTTCCACTGGTGCAGATCGTCGGTCCGAACAAGCGCGAGAAGCCTCCAAGTCGGGAGATGCCCAAGAGCTGGATTCGGCGCCTGGCACCAGCCGTTGGTGCTCATCCATTCTATCTGGACGTGCTCCGACTGAAGCCCGAGCTACCCGTGCCAACGCGGGATGGCGATCTGCCGGTGCTCGACTGTCTCTACGACGCCGCTCGGACGCGGCGGCTGAACTTCGTTCCCGTCGCATGGCTGGGCGAGAGCTCGAGCAGCCATATCAGCTGCGTCGCGCGCGCAGCGATCGCCGATGGACGCGGTCTAGCAATCCGCTATCGGCCGATGAGTGTCGTCATGCCTCCCGGACGCAGTGCGGGGGACGCTGCAAGCACGCTGCTCGACGAGCTCGCGACAGAACCAGTTGACGCCGACCTCATCGTCGACCTCGGGTACATCGACCCTGACACTGACGTCGACCCGGGCGACCTCGCCGCAGTATTCGAGCCAATCCTAGGCGTCGGCGACTGGCGATCGTTCGTGCTGCTGGGCAGCTCGATCCCCGCGGCGATGTCAGAGGTCAAGGAGGACTCGGTGGGCTCAATCGAGCGTCGAGAGTGGCGCCTCTGGCAACGCCTCGAAGCGCTCGGGCTACAGCGCACGCCCACCTACGGTGATTACGCGGTCCAGCATCCCAGCCCGCCTGCCGGCGGAGGCCCCGGAATGCGAGCCAACATCCGCTACACCACCAACGACAAGACCATCGTTGCGCGCGGGCACTCGCTGCTAGAAGAAGGCAGCGAGCAGTACCGCACATTGTGCGGACGACTTGTCGCGCAGCGCGAATTTGCTGGCGGCGACTACAGCTGGGGAGATGCCGTCATCGACGACTGCGCTTGCGGCGAACTCGTCCCCGGATCGCAGAACATGTGGCGCGGGGCAGGCACGTCACATCACCTACAGGTGGTCACAGATCAGCTTCGAGCGAGGCACGATCTCCCGCAAAACGACGAGTAGCGATCCGCGCGCGA
>DASVPU010000418.1:0-13666 GCA_036389475.1 Solirubrobacteraceae bacterium | reverse complement strand
ACTGCGCGAGGCGCTGGAGAACCTCTCCTACCGTGAGCGCCGTGTGCTGGAGCTGCGCTACGGCCTCGGCGGCGAGCATCCGCGGACGCTCGACGAGGTCGGGCGCACGTTCAACGTCACGCGCGAGCGCATCCGCCAGATCGAGAACCAGTCGCTGAAGAAGCTCCAATCGCTCGCGGAGGCACAGAAGCTCCGCGATGTCGCGTGAGCTGAGCGCGCCCCCGACATTTCGTTGTTTCGGCGGGGCCCTACGGGCCCCGGCGTCGTTCAGGCGCGCGCTTCACGCATCCTGAGCAGGCGTATGCACGTCAGGTTCCGACCCTAGGACGAATGTCCAGTCGGCTCACCTTCTCGTCGCAGCGGCCGACTACCTCCGCGGTCCCCGGGCAGGGGAGTCCACCAAGGAGAAGAATCTATGTTCCGCAGGACCCTTTTGCACCTGCGCCGTAATGCGGTCGCCTACTGCGCGCTGTTCGTTGCAACGGGCGGGACTTCGTATGCGGCCGCGAGCTTGCCTGCGAACAGCGTCGGCAGCAAGCAGATAAAGAAGAGCGCCGTCAGCGGCCCGAAGATCAAGAAGAACGCGATCACAGCGGCGAAGATCAAGAAGAACGCTGTTACGGCGGCCAAGATCAAGGCCGACGCCATCGACACGACCAAGGTCAAGGACGGCTCGCTCCTCCTCAAGGACTTCGCGCCCGGTCTTATGACAGCCCAGCAGAGCTCCGCGAGCACGGACGCCAGCGCCGGCGCACGCGGTGCCAGCGGCGAGGCCGGCCCTGCCGGGACCAAGGGCGCTACGGGCGCTACGGGCGCCACCGGCGCCACCGGCGCTACCGGACCTGCCGGACCTGCCGGCGTGACAAACGTCGTCGTCCGTACCGACTCGTCGGACAGCGCGAGCGCCTCGGTCTATTGCCTGGCGGGCGAGCACGTGGTCGGCGGTGGCGGCTCCTCGCAGGCGGCCGGCTACAGCATCCACGAGAGCGTGCCGATCGGCATCAACGGGCCGAACAGCAACAACACGGTGCCGACCGGCTGGCGCGTGACGATGATCGGCGGCACGAAGACGTACGTGTACGTCATCTGCGCCACGTAGCGGGGTCGGCGTATAGCAAGTTAGAGGTCGGACCGCGGGGCCCTTCGGGGCCCCGCTGCCGTTCCTCACGCCGATACCGGCCGCGCCGGGCGCCAACGCCGGCTGACCGCCGATCATCCGTCCAGCGCCGCCCGACCGTCCTCCTGCGGGCGCGGCGCGTGACCGATGCCCGGACCGTGTTCGACGTCGACAACGCGCTCTGCACGCTGGTGCAGCTCGGCGGCTCAGACCTGCACCTCAAGGTCGGGATCCCGCCTCTCACACGAATTGATGGCGACCTGCGGCCGATCGAGGGCGCCGGCCCGCTCACCGCCGACGACACCGAGACCGCCGTGCGCACGATGCTCGTCGACGCGACGAAGCTGACCGAGCTCGCCGACGAGCACGAGGTCGACTTCTCCTATTCGATCACCGGCATCGCCCGCTTCCGCGTCAATGCCTTCCGCCAGCGCGGCACGCTCAGCCTCGTCTGCCGCGCGATCCCGCATTCGATCCGCTCGGTCGCAGACCTGAGGCTGCCGCAGGTCGTCAGCGACCTCGCAGACGAGGAGCGCGGGATCATCCTGCTCACGGGCACGACGGGCTCGGGCAAGTCGACGACGCTCGCCGCGATGATCGACCACATCAACATGACGTACGCCAAGCACATCGTCACGATCGAGGATCCGATCGAGTTCCTGCACGTCGACAAGAAGTCGATCATCAACCAGCGCGAGATCGGCATGGACACGCTCTCCTTCCCGCGCGCGCTGCGTCGCGTTCTGCGCCAGGATCCCGACGTCATCCTGATCGGGGAGATGCGCGACGAGGAGACGGTCCACACCGCGCTGAGCGCGGCGGAGACCGGCCACCTCGTGCTCTCGACCGTCCACACCGTGGATGCCCCCGAGACCGTCAACCGGATCATCGACTTCTTCCCGCCGCACATGCATCAGCAGGTGCGCGCGATGCTCGCCGGCACGCTGAAGGGCGTCATCTCCCAGCGCCTCGTGCGCTCCACCGACGGCGGCCGCGTCGCCACCTGCGAGGTCCTGCGGATGACCGGCCGCGTGCGCGACATGATCATGGACCCCAAGCAGACCGGGCGGCTCACGGAGGTCGTCTCCGAGGGCGCCTACTACGGCATGCAGACCTTCGACCAAGCGCTGTTCGACCACGTCAAGGGCGGCCGTATCGATGTCGACCAAGCCCTGCGCGCGGCGACGAGCCCGCACGACTTCAAGCTGCTGCTGGCCGCCGACGGGCGCAAGGGAACGACGATGGCGGACGTCAAGTCGGCGGAGGAGAAGCGAGCCGCGTAGCACTCGGCGCGGGGCCGATGGCCGCCTACGCCCGGGTCTACGAGGAGCGGGGGCGAGGACCGGCTGAGCTGGCGCGAAGGCGCTCGTCTAGCTTCAACGCTTCAGTCTGTAAAGTGATGGGCTATGGACGAGACATGTCCGGTCTGCCGGACGGCCGAGATCGTCTGCGGCAAGTGGACGCTTCTACTGATTCGTGACCTCTCCGAGGGCCGCTCGCGTTTCTGCGAGCTCGAGCGCTCGCTTCAGGGCATCAGCCCGCGAACGCTCTCGCTGCGCCTGCGCGCGCTCGAGGAGGAAGGCATCGTGGAGCGCGACACCTTTCCCGAGGTGCCGCCCCGCGTGGAGTACCAGCTCACCGAGAAGGGCCGGGCGCTGCTGCCGCTCATCGACGACATGCGCAAGTACGGCACGCGCTGGCTGGGCGCGGACTGTGCCGACCTCGCGCCCGCCGTCAGCGGCTCGTCCGTCGCCGCCGCCGCCTGACTCTTCCGCCGGCGGCGATCCGCCGCGGGCGCCCGCGCCGCATGACACGATGACCCCATGGATCGCGAGGCGCACATGGAGTGGCTCGCGCACGCCACCGTCGTGCTGCGCGGCGCGGGCCTGCGCGCGAGCGCTGGGCGCCAAGCGGTGGTCGAGCTGCTCGGCCGCCAGAGCTGCCTGCTGACCGCCCAGGAGATCGCCGACGAGCTGCGCGCCGAGGGCAGTGCCGGGTCGACGGCCACCGTCTACCGGGCGCTGGAGACGCTGCATGAGCTCGGACTCGTGCGCCGCTTCGATGCCGAAGGCCTCGCGCGCTATGAGCCGGTGCACCCGTCTGGCGACCACCATCACCACATCGTGCTGGAGGACTCCGGCGACGTGATCCCGTTCGAGGACGAGGAGCTCGAGCGCGTGATCGCCGGACTTGGCGAGCGGCTGGGAATGGTCGTGACGAGCCACGACGTCATCCTGCGCGCGCGTCCTGTCGACGACGACGACGATTGAGAGCGCGTTTGCACGCAGGAGGAGCGCGCCCGCGCGGGGCGAAGCCGTGCGACCATGCGCCACCACCCGCTGCACGCCGCTCTGAGCGCCTTCGCCGAGGAGGCCGCGTGGCAGCTCACGTCCGACACCGAGCACGGCGCCGAGGTCCCGTTCGAGCTCGTGCAGACGCGCGGCGCTCGTCGCGACACGCCGCTGTACTGCTACCGCCCGCTGACCGACGCGTTCATCCGCGAACGCGTCGGCGTGCTGGGCAGGCTGTCGACGTATCCGGCGGCGGTCCACGCGCTGGCGGCCTTCGACGGCGTCGGCGACTACCTGCGCGCGCAGGGCGAGCCGCGCGTGCCGGTCGATCCGCGCGAGCGCGCGGATGCGGCGCTGCGCGTCTTCATCTCGCGCGTGTTCTGCGAGGCGACCGAGTTCGTCATCACGCACGAGCGTCTGCAACGGGCCTACCTCGAGCTCCAGGACGCGCTGCTGGACGGGCGCGCCGAGGCGGTCGTCGTCGCGCCGGTGCTCGGGTTGCGGCTCGTGTCGGCTGAGGTGCCGATGGGCCAGGGACTGTCGCTCGTGCGCGGCGACGAGCTCGAGGAGGCTCCGTCGGAGGCCGTCTGGCACGCGGGCGCCGACGAGCCGTGCGTCCTGGCCTGCCTGACGCTCACAAACGACCCCGGCGCGCCGGCGCCGCTGAGCGAAGCGACCGTGCGCTTCCGGCGGCTGCTCACCGCGCTGCGCCTCTACGACCCGGTGCGCGTCGCGCTCGGGCCCATCGCCTGGGAGCGCACCGGGGCGGGGCCGTGGTCGATCGGCAGTCTGAGCACCGGCGGCCGCGCCCACGGCCTGCTCGTGATCGCCGAGGCGGCCGAGGACGAGCTGCGGGCGTTCTGCAACCTCGTTGCGCGGCGCACTCCACGAGCCGGAGAGCTGGCGTGGGCGCTGCGCCGCTACGAGCTGGGCTGCGAGCGCCAGGGCGCCTTCGAGGCGCTGACCGACCACCTGCTCGCGTTGCGCGCGCTGCTCGAGCCCGAGGGCCCGCAGAGCGGGCGGCTGGCGGGTCGCGTGGCTGCGCTGTGCGCGACCGAGGAGCGTCGCGCGGCGGTGACCGAGCGGGTCGCGCACGCGGTCTCCCTGGAGCGAGCGATCGTCGCGGGTCTGGCTCCGGCCGACGGCGGGGTCGAAGCGCTGCTGGCCGAGATCGCCGGCCACCTGCGAGCGCTGCTGCGCGACGTGCTCTGCGGGCACCTGGACTCTGATCTGCGCGCGGTCGCCGATCAGCTGCTGGCCGAGTCCAGCGCCGCGGCCTAGACCGAGCCGGCTACTAGCCCGCCGACAGGTGCCGGTAGAGCGCCAGCAATCCCTCGATGTCCTGGACCTCGCCGTCTAAGCGCGGGACGACGATCGGATCGGGCTCGTCCAGCTCGGCCTTGAGGCGCTCGATCGACTCGGCGTCGCGCGCCGCGAGCAGCTGTAGGTCCTCGTAGGCGGCGGCGACCTTCGCGGCGAGCGGATCGCCGAGCTGCTCGCGCAGCTGTGCCCGAACGGCCGCCGGATCGTCGTGCTCGCGCTCGTCGAGGATCGCGGCGCGGTTGACGATCAGACCGCCGAAGGGCATTCGCGCCTCGCGCAGCTTGCCGCGAAAGAAGATCGCCTCGGCGATGGGCTCGCGCTCGGGCGAGGTGACGATGAGGAACGTCGTCGCGGGGTCGCTCAGGAGCGCCTTGACGGCGGCGGCGCGTTCGCGGAAGCCGTCGATCAGCCCGCCGAGCGAGCGAAACAGGACCGAGACGTCGTCGAGCAAGTCGACGCCGGTCAGGCGCTTGAGGATCGCGAAGACGACGCTCGTGCCGCGGCTCATGACCCTCGTGGCGATGCTCGTCGGGACGGCGAAGAGCTTCAGCGCCTTGCTGTCGAAGAAGTCTGAGATGCGGTCGGGCGCGTCGAGGAAGTCCAGCGCGTTGCGCGACGGCGGCGTGTCGAGGACGATCGCGTCGAAGCCGCCGTCGCGGTCGAGGTCGTAGAGCTTCGCCACGGCGGTGAACTCCTGCGAGCCGGCGATCGCGCTGGAGAGCTGCGCGTAGATGCGGTTGTCGAGGACGTCCTCGCGAGTTGTGTCGTCGGGGGCCAGACGCGTGACGAGGTCGTCGAACGTGGCCTTGGGGTCGAGCATCATCGCCCACAGCTCCCCGTCCTCGTGCAGCTTGACGCCATGGGCCTCCAGTAGTGCGCGCTCGACCTGGCGCGGTTCGTTGCCAAGCTCCTCGAGGCCCAGTGATTCGGCAAGCCGGCGGGCGGGGTCGATCGTTACGACTGCGACCCGCTTGCCCGACGCCGCGAGGCCCAGCGCGAGGGCAGCCGACGCGGTCGTCTTGCCGACGCCGCCCGAGCCCGCGACGATGCAGATGCGCTTGCCCTGCAAGCGCTCGGCGACCCCGGTCACGGAGCGGCGTCCAGCTGCGGCTCCAGCTCGTCGGCGAGCCGTTGGAGGTCTGGCCCGCCGGGGTGCAGGCTCAGCCGTGCCGGAACCTGGCCTGTCAGCTTGCGCAGGCGCGTGAGCTGGCTGCGCTGGCGCAGCGCGCTCTCGTGGCCGCGCAGCGCACGGGCCACGGCCGGGTGCTCGGCGTGCTCCTTCAGCAGCTTGACCTGCCGCGCGCTGAAGCGATCGGCGTCGAGGGCATTTGCGACGACTCGCTCCAGCGCCAGGCCCATCGAGGCCTGCAGGGCTTCGCGCAGCGCACCTGTCTCGGTCACCGCAAGCTCCTCGGCCTTGGCGACGGCAACGACGGCGGTCTGCTCGGGATCGGCGAGCGTCGCGTCGATGATCGTTCCCTGGCGTGCGACCGGGCCTGCTCCCGCCGCCGCGGCGAAGGTCCGCGGCGCGCTCAGCAGCGCGATGCCATGCCCTGTCGCGGGCGCGTCTACGACGACGAGGTCGTAGGCGTCGGCGCCGGGCGTGCGGCGGTCGAGCAGGGCGAGCTCCCACAGCTTTCCGACGGTCAGCAGCTCGCGCATGCCCGGCGTCGCCGCAGCGATCAAGGCGAACACGCGACTGCGGATGAGGATCTGTGCGACGGGGCCCGACGGGAGCTGGTCGCGCAGGTACTCATCCAGCGCGTCCTGCGGATCGATCGAGATGTGAAACAGGCCGGGCGCGATCTCCGTCTCATGAAACGGCTCGGCGTCCTCGCGGTCAAACGCGCTCGCGACATCGCCGCGGCGCGCGACCTCGGCGACGATCGTGCGCTTGCCGGCGCGCGCGGCGACGAGCCCGAGCGCGGCGGAGACCGTCGTCTTGCCGACGCCGCCCTTGCCCGTCACGACGAGCAGCCGCCTGCTGAGCAGGCTGGCTATCGCTCCCCGTCCCGGGAACGCAGCCGGCGGGAGTGGGGGGCGATCCGGTGGCGGCTCAGGCGGATCATCCGGCGACGATGCTAGTGCGACGGTCTCTCCGACAAAGGTGAAGGAATCGCTCGCGCGCGTGCGAATAAGGCCCCCGTGTCCGGTTTCCATAGCCCGACGGAGCCTCCCTCCGACAAGAAGGCGCGCGTCATCGCCTTCGCCAATCAGAAAGGCGGGGTGGCGAAGACGACGACGACGCTCAACCTCGCCGCCGCGTTCGCCGAGGTCGGCCACCGCGTGCTCTGCGTCGATATGGACCCGCAGAGCAACCTCACGATGTCGCAGGGGATCGACCCGGACACGCTGGAGATATCGATGTACGACGTGCTCGTACATCACATCCCGATCCGCCAGGTCGTCCGCACGCGCGAGATCGACGTCGCATGTGCCTCGATCGACCTCGCCGGGGCGGAGATCGCGATGTCGACCCAGATCGGCCGCGAGCGAGCGCTCGCCAAGGCGCTGAAGGTCGTCCAGGACGACTACGACTTCATCTGCATCGACACCCCGCCGTCGCTTGGGCTGCTCACGATCAACGCGTTGACCGCTGCAGACAAGGTGATCGTCCCCGTCCAGTGCGAGTATCTGTCGATGCGTGGGCTGATCCAGCTTCAGAACACGCTCCAGATGATCCGTGAGAACCTCAACCCCGATGTCGAGATCGAGGGGATCCTCCCGACGCTCATGGACACGCGCACGATCCATGCCAAGGAAGCGATCGAAATCCTCGAGGAGAATTTCGGAGACAGAGTCTTTGCATCGCGGATCCGGAAAACGGTGCGTTTCGCAGAAGCGCCCGTCAAGGGTATGTCCGTGCTGAAGTACGATCCCGACGGCACCGCCGCCCAGTCCTATCGCGATCTCGCGAAGGAGGTTCTCTCCCATGGCATCCGGTAAGCGCGCGAGTATGCGGGAGGGGCCGCTGGCCGCGCTCTTCCGCCGCACGGAGGAGGACGCGGCGGAAGCCGGCGGCGAGGTTCCGGACGCCGAGCCCGAGCCGACGCCGATCGAGGAGATCCCGCCGCGCGAGGTCCCGCATCCGTCGCTCGCCGTGCCGCTCGGTGACGAGCTGGCAGCGCTCGAAGAGGACGAGGCGGCGATCCCGTCGCCGCCGGAGCGCCTGCGCGAGGCGCTCTCCACGGAGATCCCCGAGAGCTTCATGGACGCGCCCGAGCCGGCGACGCCCGCGGGTGGGCGCATGCGCTCCACGATGTCCGGTCACGAGGCCGACGCGTTCGCGCGCCCTGACCTCGAACGCGAGACCCCGTTCGGCCATGCAAAGCCCGCCGGTCAACCCGTGCTGCGGGTCGTCGGCGTCGGCGGCGGCGGCTCGAACGCGATCAACCGCATGGTCGAGGCCCAGGTCGCGGGCGTCGAGTTCGTCGCGATCAACACCGACCTGCAGTCGCTGCAGCAGTCGCTCGCCGACATCACGCTGCACATCGGCGCGAACCTCACGCGCGGGCTCGGCTCGGGCTCCAACCCCGACCTCGGCCGGGCTGCCGCGATGGAGGAGTACGACCGCATCAAGGCGCTGCTCAAGGGCTCGGACATGGTCTTCGTCACCTGCGGTGCCGGCGGCGGCACCGGCACCGGTGCCGCGCCGGTCGTCGCGCGGATCGCCGTCGAGGTCGGCGCGCTGGTCGTCGGCATCGTGACCAAGCCGTTCGGCTTCGAAGGCTCGCGCCGGCGCGAGCAGGCCGAGGCCGGCATCCAGTCGCTGAAGGACGAGGTCGACACGCTGATCGTCGTGCCGAACAACCGGCTGCTGTCGGTGCTGGACAAGAACACGTCGATGGTCGAGGCCTTCCGCGTCGCCGACGACGTCCTGCGCCAGGGCGTGCAGGGCATCTCAGACCTCGTGACGCTGCCCGGCGTGATCAACCTCGACTTCGCCGACGTGCGCACGATCATGGTCGACGCCGGCAACGCGCTGCTCGGCATCGGCATGGGCACGGGCGAGCACCGTGCCGTCGACGCCGCGGAGAAGGCCGTCGCCTCGCCGCTGCTGGAGACGAGCATGGAGGGCGCTCACTCGATCCTGCTGTCGATCACGGGCGGACGCGACCTGTCGTTGTGGGAGATCAACGAGGCCGCGAAGACCGTCTCGGCGGCCGCCCACCCGGACGCGAACATCATCTTCGGCGCGATGGTCGACGAGTCGCTTGAGGACCAGGTCTGGGTCACGGTCGTCGCGACCCGCTACTCGGGACCGCCGGCACCCAAGCGCTATGTCGAACCCCAGGGCGAGCCGCGCGTGCAGCGCAGCCGGCCGACGGAGCGCGAGCGCGACTACTATCGGTACACGACACCGCCGCCGGATGCGCCGCCTGCGCGGCGCAGTGGCGGGCTCGGCGTGAGCGACCTTGACGTGCCGGAGTTCATGCCGCGCAGGTAGCTCGGAGGCTCAAGCGTCACCCTGAACTCATAAAAGTCGCGCATTGGCGCCGCGAGTGCCATCGTGGACTGGATTAGACGTGCCCTGGAAGGAGGGCACGCGCGCGATCCATCCCGATGATCGATCACGTCCCCCAGCATCACGATCCCGGCAGCCGTCGACCGCTGTACCGGATGATCGCCGGCCTCGCCGCGCTGCTGCTCGCCGGCGTCATCGTGATAGCGCTCCTGGCGATCGCGATCGTCAACTCGCTCGGCGGGTCCGGCGCTGATGGCCCGGCCGTTCCCGACCGGTCGCTGCCGGCCTACTGGCTCGTGCGCCACGGCCAGACGTACAGCACGATCGCGGCGAAGACGGGGCTGACCGTCGACCAGCTCGAGACCTTCAACCCCCGCCAGGATCCCACGGCACTGGTACCGGGTCAGCACATCAAGCTGCGCCTGCACCCTCCGCCGCTGCATCCCAAACGCCTCGGGCCACGCGTCTGGATCGTGCGCCGTGGCCAGTCGTTCTCCTCGATCGCCGCCAAGACCGGTCACAGCATCAGCGCTCTGCAACGACTCAACCCGCACCTGAAAGCCACCGCGCTGCAACCCGGCCAGCGCATGAAGCTGCGCCGCTAAGACGCTTGGCGCCGCCCGCTGGGCAGCGGCGCGCGCCGTTCCCGGTCAGCCTAGCTGCGGCGCGCCCAGTTCCGCGCGGAGCGTCGCGATCTCGGTTACGACCGTGCCCACGAACGCGCTCTTGTGCTCGCGGATGTCGTCGAGGAGGTCGGCCATGTAACTGGCGTCGGAGGTGAGGCCCTCGATCTTGGCGAGGGCATGCTCGACGTAGAGCAGACGCAGGTCTGTTTGGATGTCGGCGGCGGTCCGAGTGGTCGTGGTGTCCATGGCGGGATCTTGGTCGAGTGAGACGGGCTATTGATGTAAACGGTGTGATCCCCACGAATGTTGGTTTGCTAGCCACGACGGCGGCCAAGATACGTCTTTTTTACGCCCTGGCACCGGCCACGACGGTGTCATCGCGGACAGGCGAGCTCTCGAGGCATCAGGACATGCCACGGCTCGTGCCAGCGCGACTGTCAGGCCCGGCCAGTTCCGCCGTTGTCGCTGGACTCCATCAGGAAGATCTCGACGGCTACGTCGGGATCGTGCAGGTTGTCGCTCAAGAAGGCCTCCACCGTGCGGCCGCTGAGCGCTTCGACGGCTGTGATCAGGTCGTCGCGCATCGTGTCCTGAAACGCGCGGCGCATCGCCAGCACCTCCACCTCCTGCCCTCGATAGGCGAGCGTGCGCTCGGCCTTGGTCAGGCTGTCGCGCAGCGTCACGACGATGGCGTCCGGTCCGATCGTCGTACGGGCGTGCGTTGGTCCGCGTCCCGTGTAGTCGTGCAGCAGACCCACGACGGCGTTTGAGATCGCCGCTGCCATCGACCCCTTCGGCGTGCCGTAGTCGATGGGTGCGTCGGATGCGTCGGGCATCGCGCCCGCTCCGGTCTCGCCCCCTCGAAATTGTGTGGCGCTCGCGAGCGAGGAAGACGATGAGACCCCCGAGCCGGTGGTGCTGGCCCCCCAGTGTAGAGATCGCAACTCGGCCGGAGCTCCTCCGGCTCCCCGGCAGCAGAAACATCGCCAGTGGCCCCAGCGGTCGTCACAGCGCTCCCTGCTGACCCAGACGATCGCCGGGTGAACAACAACCTTCGCCTTCGGGGGTCGATGTGCGACAATGCGGTTTCTTGGATTACGGTTAGTTGACCCTGCGCTCCGGAAGGCACGTGCCGGGGGGCTGGTCGCTCGGGGGAGTCTGATGGGCGCAGCGCGCGGGGGATCCGATTGGCTGCACGCAAAGTCGATCCGTCACGTGAGGTCTGTGCTCGATCACGCGCACGAAGCGTTCATCGCAATGGACGCCGCTGGGCTTGTGATCGACTGGAACCTGCAGGCGGAGCGGACGTTCGGGTGGTCTTCGGAGGAGGCAGTCGGCCGAGTGCTCGCCGATCTGATCATCCCGCCGCGCTACCGCGCGGCGCACCGCGACGGTCTGCGGCGGTATCGGGAGGGCGGTCGGGCCAGCATCCTCGATCAGCGTCGGGAGCTCAGCGCGATCGACCGGACCGGCCGCGAGTTTCCCGTCGAGCTGACCGTCTCACGTGACAATGCGGCGCCTGTTGTGTGCTTCTACGCGTTCCTGGCCGACATCTCACAGCGCAGGCTGTCCGAGCGCCTGCTGCGCGCGCAGCGCGCGATTACGCGAGTGTTCGCACAAGCGCTCACTAGCGATCAGGCGGTGGGCGAGTTGCTGGCAACGCTCGGCGAGGCGATGGAGTGGCAGCTTGGCGCGTGGTGGTCGCGCGCCGAGAGCGGCGAGGTGCTGTGCTGCCGTTCGGTGTGGCGCAGTGAAGCGGCGGCGATCGAGTTCGAGCAGATCACGCTTGCGCTCGAGCTTGCGCGTGGAGTCGCGCTGCCGGGGCGCGTATGGGCCAGCGGGCAGCCGGAATGGACAGCGGACCTGGCAGCCGATCCGAGCTTTCCACGAGCGCAGGCGGCAGGCCGCGCCGACCTGCACGCCTCGCTGTGCGTACCGGTGCTCGCGCAGGGCGAGTTTCGGGGCGCGATCGAGTTCTTCAGTGAACAGGTGGGAGAGCCCGCGCTTGCAACACGCGAGATCCTCGGGACGATCGCCGAGCAGATCGGCAGCTTCATGAGCGTGCTGGATGAACGCTCGGGGCTGCTCATCAAGCTCCAGCGCCTTGCGCTCACCGACGACCTGACGGGTTTGGCCAATCGCCGTGCCTGGCGAGACAACCTCGAACGTGAGCTTGCGACATCACGACGCAACGGTGAGCCGCTATGCGTGGCGATGCTCGACCTTGACCACTTCAAGCACTTCAACGACGCGCACGGCCATCAAGCCGGAGACCGTTTGCTGGTCGAGCTCGCAAACGCCTGGCGGACACAGCTGCGGGCAAGCGACATCCTCGCCCGCTACGGCGGTGAGGAGTTCGCGTTGCTGCTTCCCAGCTCGCCGATCCAAGCCGCCGCGACGGTGCTCGCGCGCGTGCGATCGGCGACGCCGCAGGGCGAAACGTGCTCGGCCGGCCTGGCCGCCTTCAACGGCTCGGAGGGCCCCGAGCAACTCATCGGTCGCGCCGACGCAGCGCTGTATCAAGCCAAGGCCGAGGGGCGCAACCGCACCGTGATCGCCGAGGCCGATCGCCCCGATCTCACTCGCCTCGGCGAAGAGGAGAAGTGAGAGGCAATCGCCGCCCCGACGGTGCGGGCTAGGCGGCGCTCTGCGCCATGTCCGACGGTCCCTGCTGCACCGCCTCCGCGCTCATCCAGAGGATCGCCTCGGTGCCCTCGCGCGCGTCGACGATCGGCTTGGAAATGAAGTCCGCGAAGCGCGACTGGGATAGCAGCATCACTCGCCTGCGCCTGGGGCCGCTATTTCACCGAGCCGGCCAGCAGGCCCTGCACGAAGTAGCGCTGGAAGGCCAGGAACACGCAGAGCGGGATCGCCAGCGACACGAAGGACGCCGGCGCGATCAGCTCGATGTTGGTGCCGAACTGGCGCAGCTGGGAGAAGATCGCGACCGTGATCGGCTGCGTGTTGCGCCCGAACGTGAGCGCGACGATCAAGTCGTTCCACGTCCACAGGAACTGGAAGATCGCCAGCGAGGCGATCGCCGGCAGCCCGAGCGGCAGGATCAGGCGAAAGAAGATGCGCAACTCCGACGCGCCGTCGATGCGCGCCGACTCGAGGATGTCCTTCGGTATCCCGATGAAGAAGTTGCGCAGCAGGAAGATCGCGAACGGCAGTCCGAAGGCGACGTGGAAGAGGATCAGCCCCAGGACCGTGTCGAACAGGCCGGTGTTGTTGTAGAGCGAGAAGATCGGGATCAGCGCCGTCTGAAGCGGCACGACCAGGAGCGCGACGACGACGGCGAACAGGAGGTCTCGCCCCGGAAACGTCAGCCAGGCGAACGCGTAGCCCGCCAGCGAAGCGACGAGCACGAGCAGGATCGTGTTGCCGACCGCGATCTCGACGGTCGTGAGCAGCGCCTTGGTCAGGTCGTTGTCGGCGAACAGGTCGCGGTAGTTCTCGAAGGTGGCGATGCTCGGCTTGGAGAGGACCTCCCACCACCCCGTCTGCGCGATGTCCGGCGCGGAAATCAACGATGTCAGGAACAGTCCGAACGTCGGGATCAGCCAAAGCAGCGCAACGAAGGCGAGCGCGAGGTGCAGAGGCCCCCTCGCCACGGCGCGCAGGACGCGCGACATCAGGTCTCCCTCCTGAAGCGCCGGACGTTGAGCGCGAGCACGGGGATCACGAGCACGAACAGGAACACTGCGATCGCGGAGCCCAGGCCGAAGTCGTTGACCCCGCCGAACGACGTGCGCCACATCGCCAGGGCGATCACGTTGGCATCGTCCTGCGAGGACCCCGGGGCGACCGACAGGACGATGTCGAACACCTTCAGGACGTTGAT
>DASVPU010000417.1:0-3041 GCA_036389475.1 Solirubrobacteraceae bacterium | reverse complement strand
AGCGCGGCTATGCGTGGCTTGGCACGGCCCCGTGCTGCCGCTGGTCGTCCGGAGCGGCAGTTCGCCGGTCTCTAGGCCGGTGCGGCGGCGGGCGTTGCCCCTGGGCGGTCTTCGCGAGAGTCGGTCCGGAGGATCGGTGACGAGGGCTTGAAGCCCTTGAAGGTGCAGTAGATGCCGAGGAAGAGTTCCCACAGGAACTCCGGGACCGTCGCGAGGCCCTGCAGCGAGCGCAGGGTGTCGCTTGGATGGTCGCCGCCCAACATGATGGCGGTCCCCGTCACGATAAGCAGCGGCCCGCCGACCAGGCCGAGCCATGCGGCCCGTCGCGGCACGAGTTCGGAGCGGTACATCAGGTAGCCGAGGATCAGCCCGTTCCCCCAACCAACGACCCAGCCGGGGCCGAGGAGGAACGTCCAGTCCTTGATCGCCGCGAGGGTGTATGCGACCGTGCCCTCAGACGCACCGGCGACCTGGTTGCGCAGCGTGACGATGCCGAGCACGGAGAGGATGCCGACGAGGATGAACGTGCATTCGATCAGCCGCGCGGTCACGTAGCCGAGCGCCAACTCCTCGTTCTGTCGCCGGACGATCGGGAAGATCACGACCGCGGTGCCGATGTTCGCGATGATCAGCAACAGCTCCAGCAGGGCCGCGAACAGGATCTGCGTGTCCTGCCCGGCGCCTGCGATGTAGCCAACGGGATCGTCGAGGACCGGCTGATAAAGCGCCAGCGCCGGGATCGACGTCACGTACGTGATGAGGTAGAGCACGCCAAAGACCCGCGCTCTCTTCTGATCCCGACTCATGCCTGCTCGGACCCCTTTCTCCGGCGATGGCACCAGGCCGATCCCAGGCCACCCAGCCCGGCTAGGGCATCACCCTATGCGATCGCAGACGGTCGGACCCGTCGATCCCGCTGTCTAGAAGGACGTCACCGCTCGCAGCAAGCGACTGCCGCTTTCATCCGGCACGGGAAGCCGCGGCAACCCGAGGTCGCGTCTCCCACGTGCTGTAAATCGCCGGGCCGCGTCAAGGGCACGGCGTAGGTTCCCTCAAGTCCTGACAAGACGATGAAGGAGGACCTACGCCGTGAGACGCACGGTACCGCCGTCGGCGGAGATCGAGGAGCAGATCGACCGGTTGCTCGCCGTCGGGGTTGGCGAGAAGCCGCGCGAGGCGCTGTCTGAGCTGGCGAGGCTGGGCGCGCGGTTGATCATCCAGCGCGCGGTCGAGGACGAGTTCGACGCCTGGCTGGGAAGAGCCCGCTATGAGCGCCGGCCGGAGGCGCCGCCTGGGCTGCGCAACGGCTTCCGGCCGCGGCGGGTGCAGACCGCCGAGGGCGAGCTTGAGGTGGGGATCCCGCAGGTCCGCCAGGCGGCCGAGCCGTTCGTGTCGAAGCTGTTTCCGCGCGGCACGAAGTTGTTGCGCACCGAGCCGCTGCGGGCGATGGTGATCGGCGCGTTCGTGCGCGGGCTCTCGATGCGTGACGTCGAGTCGCTCTGCGACGAGGCGGGGCTCGGGAAGCTCTCTAAGTCGGCCGCGGCCACGATCTGCCGCGAGCTGCGCGAGCGCTTCGCGGCCTTCCAGCGGCGCGACCTCTACGACATCGACCTGTCGGCGCTGTTCCTGGACGCCACTTTTCTCGCCGTCCGCCCGAACGGGCCGAAGGAGGGCGTCGTGGTCGCTTGGGGCTTCACCGCGGAGGGGGAGCGTGTGCTGCTGGCCGTGATGCTGGGCATGCGCGAGTCCCACGAGGACTGGCTGGCGCTTGCGCGCGATCTGATCGCGCGTGGGCTCGGCGCGCCGATGCTGATCGTCGCCGACGGCGCCCCGGGCTTGATCAAGGCGATCGAGCAGTGCTGGCCAGCCTCGGACCGACAGCACTGCGCCGTGCATCGCGTCCGCAACCTGCTCGCCAAGCTGCCCGAACGCGAGCGCGAACGCGTCCGCGGCGCCTACTGGCAGGCGCTCGATGACGCCACCAACGAGCGCGACGCAAAGCAACGGCTCCGGGCGCTCGTCGACGAGCTCGATCGGGCGGGCTACACCGCCGCCGCCCGCTGTCTGGCCGACGACCTGGATGCGCTCGTCGTGCACCTGCGCTACCCGACCCGGCACCGCCGCCGGTGGCGATCGACGAACCTGCTCGAGCGGTCACTCGGCGAGGTCAAACGGCGCACCAAGGTGATCGGCCGCTTCCCCGGCGAGACCAGCTGCCTCACCCTGGTCTGGGCCGTCCTCGACCTCTACATCAGCCACGCCACCAACGGCATCAAGTTCACCCAGCTCGAACGCCAACACCTCAAGCGACTGAGCTATGAGGGCCACGAAGACGCCGTCCCAGAGGAGGTGACCGCCGCCTAAACTCGGCCACCAGCGGGAACCCGAGCCGCGGCGAAGTTACAGCAGCTCAGGGACGCGACCGGGCCCGGACACCGAGTGCTGGTTTGCGCCAAAGCGGGCAGTCGCGACTAGCCGACGAAACGGTCCAATGCTCACGCGTCCCAGGCGACTCGGTCGGCACGACAGCGACGTTGGGACGTAAATCGCTCCACAGCCGTGCGGTCCACGCGGGTGATCGTCGGTGCGGAGGATCGGGATCGAGGCCGTGGTATGTCGCCGTTGGCAGCGAAGCGGAAGCTGCCGAGGATGCCTTCCGTCACGTCGCTCGTCGGGCGGAGCCGGCTGCGGCGTGCGTCTGCGGGAGCTCGCTGAACTCGTTCACCCCTGCTCGGCCCCCATCGGGATGCCGCGGCTACGAAGACCGGTTCCACGTCGACACGGCAGAGGGCACCCCGCCTGGATATGACTGGCGCGCGGAGCGCGCTGCCAGCGACTTCGTGGCCGAGGTCCTCATGCGTGGTCGCTAATCCGTCCAATACCGCGCCTCTGCCACTTCGTGAGGCCGTCACAACCGTGCCTTCGCCTTGGCCTTTGCGTTGGCGTTGCCCGACGCGGCCGCGCAAGCCAAGGCCACCATCATCTGAACTGCCTCGTCGGTCGCGCACCCTTGGCGGCGGACGAGCGACTGCCACGTGCCG
>DASVPU010000416.1:0-18020 GCA_036389475.1 Solirubrobacteraceae bacterium | reverse complement strand
TCGCCGCGCGCGCCGCGCGCGACGAGGCACAGGCCGAGCTGACGGAGGTCGCCGGCCGGCGCCGGCAAGCCGAGGAGGCGATGGCGGCCCGAACCGAGCAGCGCGAGGCCTTCGCCCAGCGCGTCTTTCGCGCTCGCTCGGCCGACGAACGCATCGAGCTGCGCCTGGAGCGCACGCGCTCGACCGCCGAGCATCTGCGCGAGCGCGCCACGCGGCGCGAGCACGAGCTGAGCGCCCTGGAGTCGCTGCATGGCCTCGAGGCGCCGCGGCACGCCGGTCGCGAGCGGGTCGCCGAGCTCGAGGCTGAGCTCGCGCAGCTCGCCGCCGACCACGATGCCGAGCTCGAGCGCGAGCTCGTCGCGCTCGCGCATGCGCGAGAGCAGGCCGTCGCCGCGGCGCACGAGCGCCGCCGCGAGCTCGAGGTCCGGCGCATGGATCGCGCCGCCGCCGCCGCGGTCTGCGAGTCGGTGCGCGGCGAGCGCGGCGAGGCCGAGCGCGCGCTGGAGACCGCGCGCCGCGGGGCCGCGCGCGTCGGCGCCGAGCTGGCGGGCTGCAACCAGTTCCTGCGCACGCGCGCGGCGCAGGTCTCCGGTGCGACCACCGCGCCGGCGCTGGCCGATGCGCTGGAGGTCCAGCCGGGGTACGAACGCGCCGTCGCCGCCGCGCTCGGCGGGCTGTTGCGTGCCTCGCTCGTGGAGCGCGTGCGCGATGGGACCGAGCTGCTCGACCGCGCCGGCGCGGATGGCGGTCGCGTACTCGTCAGCGGCGACCTCGCGCCCGGCGCGGCACGAGCCGCGCAGCCGCCGGCGCCGGGGGCGCGCCACCTCGCCGACTTCATCTCCGGCGACGACTACACGGTCGTGGTTGCGCAGCGGCTGCTGTGGGACGCGTGGGTCGTCGAGGACCTGCCGAACCTGCCACCTGGCTTCACCGGCGTCGCCGTCACGCGCGCTGGCCGCGTGTGGCACGGGCGCCATCGCGAGCTGCGCCAGGCGCCCGAGGGCGGCGAGGAGCGCGTGCTCGCCGAGCGCAACCGCCGCGAGCAGCTCATCGCCGCCAGCCAGGCAGCGGTGCAGGTCGAGCACGCGGCGCGTGCCGGCTGCGATCGCGCCGAGCAAGCCGTCGCCGAGGCCGACGCCAAGCACGAGCTGGCCGACCGCGCGCTGCGCGAGTCTTCGCACGAGCTGACCACGGCCGAGGAGGAGGCGCGCCGGGCGACGTGGCTCGTCAAGCGGCGCCGCGCCGCTCCGCTGGAGGGCGCGGCGGCCGTGCGCCGAGCGCAGATCGACGGAGAGCTGGCGGCCGAGCGCCGCGCCGCCGAGCGCGCCGAACGAGAGAGCGCTGAGCGCGCGCGCCGGATCGCGGGCCTGCGCGGGCACATCGCCGCCGACCGCGCGATGGCGCCCGACGCCGATCGCCTCGCAGCCGCGCTCGAGGCGGCCGCAGCCGCGATCGGCGAGCGCGTGCGGGCGCTCGAGGACGAGCTCGCCGCCGGCCGCGCCGCCGGCGAGGGTCTTGCCCTCGAGCTGCGCGCCTGCGCCGCCGAGGAAGCGCAGATCCATTCGCGGCTGCGCGAGCGCGGCGAGTCGGTCACGGCTGCCGAGGTCCGGGCGCAGCAGGCGCGAGACCTTGCTGCCGAGGCCGACCACGAGCTCGTCTTGCTCGCCGAGCGCCTCGGCCTGCCGGCGCAACCGGCGCAGCAGCCGCTCCAGGATGAGCAGGCGCAGGCGCTGCGCGGGCGCATCGAGCGCCTGCAGCGCCGGCGCGAGCAGCTCGGCCCCGTGAATCCGCTTGCCAAGGACGAATACGAGCAGGCGCTGGCGCACGTGACCGAGCTCGAGCAGCAGCGCAACGACCTCGAGACCGCGCTGCGCGAGCTGCGCAGGCTCATACGCGACACCGACCGCCAGATCCACGAGACGTTCGAGGAGACCTTCGAGGCGGCGGCGCGAAACTTCGAGGAGCTCGCGACGCAGCTGTTTCCGGGCGGGCGCGGAAGGCTGCGGCTCGTGCGCGAGGAACAGGGGATCACCGGCTTTGCGGGCAGCTCGCCGGCCAAGCGCGCGGAGGAGGGGGAGATCGATCCCGAGGAGGCCGCCGGCGCCGCCGCCGAGGCCGAGTTTGCCGCGGGCGAGCACGAGGAGCTGCTCGGCGTCGAGATCGAGATCACGCCGGCGGGCAAGTCGATGAAGCGCCTCAGCCTGCTCTCGGGCGGCGAGAAGTCGATGACCGCGATCGCCTTCTTGTTCAGCGTCTTCCTCGCGCGGCCGTGTCCGTTCTACATCCTCGACGAGGTCGAGGCGGCGCTCGACGACCCGAACATCACGCGCTTTCTGGATCTCCTGCGCCGCTACGCGAGCCGCGCGCAGTTCATCGTCGTCACGCATCAAAAGCGCACGATGGAGGCGGCCGACACGCTCTACGGCGTCTCGATGGGCGACGACGGCGTGTCGAAGGTCATCTCTCGGCGCCTGCCACGCGAGGCCGAGCCGGCGGCCGGCGCGGCCTGAGCGTAGCTTCGGCGCCGCCGTGCACGTCCGTCCAGTCGCCGCCGGCGAGCTGCCCGAGCTGCTGGCGCTGATCGCCGCCTACCAGCGCTTCTACGCAGTTGCCGAGCCCGACGAGGAGCGCAACACGGCGTTCTTCGCGCGCTTCCTGGCGCCGAGCGAGGCCGGCATGCTGCTCGGCGCGTTCGACGGCGAGGCGGTTCCGGCGGCGCAGGGCTTCGCCTGCCTGTACTGGACCTTCTCGTCCGTGTCGGCGAGCGACGTCGTGCTGCTCAACGATCTGTACGTGCGTCCGGAGTGCCGCGGCAGCGGGCTCGCGGAGGCGCTGATCGCGGCGGCGAGGGCGCTCGCGCGCGATCGCGGAGCGGCATATCTGCGCTGGTACACCGCCCCGGACAACAGGCAGGCTCAGCGGCTGTATGGGCGCGTCGGGGCGCGACGGTCGGCGTGGCTTGAGTACGAGCTGGAGCTTGGGAGCTAGTGGTCCTTCCTGCAACTCGGACCACTACTAGAGCGCCTTTCTCGGGCCCAATAGTCCGCGATGTGGTTGCGGTCGTAGGGCGCGATCTCCAGATAGCCGCTGGATGCGAACAGCGCCTTGCTGTGCGCCTGCTCGGGCCCGGCGTCGAGTTGCACGCGTTCGTAGCCGATCTCGCGCGCAGCATCGTCCAGCGCCTGCGGCAACGCACGGCCGACCCGGCGCGAGCGTGCGCCGGGCACGACCTACATGCGCTTGATCTCGCACGCTTCGTCGTGGAGCGCACGGACGCCGCCGATCGCGACCGGCCGTTCTTCCTCGTGGCCGACGAGGAACACGCCGTGCGGCGCCACCATCTCGTCGGCCGTCGTGGCCGATCCGGGCCGCGCGCCACGGTTCGGATAGATCTCGTTGAAGCGGTCGATGAGCTCGCGCAGCAGCGTGGCGCCGGGCGGCTCGTTTGATCGTCCGCGGCGGAAGACCAGCGCCATGACGCTATCGTCGCGCATCGCCATGGCCCGCGATTGGACCGACCTCTTCATCACCGACGGAGCGAAATCGACGGCGACGTCCGCCGCGGGCGAGCCCGAAAGCAAGCGCGGCTTCTTCAAGCGCCTGCGCAGCAACCTCTCCAAGACGCGCGATGCGCTCGGTGCCGAGATTCAGGCCACGCTGCTGCAGGGCGACCTCGACGAGGAGACATGGGAGCGTCTGGAGGAAGCGCTGATCATGGCCGACGTCGGCGCGGCGACGACCGCCCGCGTCGTCGCGGACCTCGAGCAGGAGGCGGCGGGCGGAGCGATCAGCGGCGGCGAGGCGCTGTCGGAGCGCCTGGCGGGGATGCTCGCCCAGATCGCCCGCACCGGCGAGGATCGCATCGACCTGCGCGCGACGCCGACCGTGATCATGGCCGTCGGCGTCAACGGCACCGGCAAGACGACGACGATCGGCAAGCTCGCCTGGCACCTGCAGCAGGAGCTGGGGCTGAAGGTCGTCCTCGGCGCGGCCGACACGTTCCGCGCCGCGGCCGTCGAGCAGCTCGCGGGCTGGGCGCAGCGCGCGGGCTGTGAGATCGTCACCGGCCGCGAGGGCTCGGACCCGGGCGCGGTCGCTTTCGAGGCGGTCGAGCAGGGGCGCGCACGTGGTGCCGACGTCGTGATCATCGACACCGCAGGGCGCCTGCACACGCAGGACAACCTCATGGCCGAGCTGTCGAAGGTCCGGCGCGTCATCGCCAAGCAGGCCGAGGGCGCGCCGCACGAGACGCTGCTCACGGTCGACGCCACGACCGGCCAGAACGGCTTGCGCCAAGCCAAGCTGTTCTCCGAGGCGGTGCCGGTCGACGGCATCGTGCTGACGAAGCTCGACGGGACGGCGAAGGGCGGAATCGCGCTGGCGATCGCAGGTGAGCTCGGGATTCCGGTGAAGCTCATCGGCGTCGGTGAGGCGCTCGAGGACCTGCGCCCGTTCGACGCCGACGACTACGCCAAGGCGCTGCTCACCTGACCCGGAAGCTGCCGAGCCGGCGCCTGGCGCGCCCTATATTTGTGAGGCCATGGAAGCCTGGATGATCTGGATCCTGCTGGCGGTGCTGTTCGGCGCCGGCGAGGTGATGTCGATGGGCTTCTTCCTGGCACCGTTCGCCGTCGGCGCCCTCGCCGGCGCCCTCGCGGAGCTCGTGGGAGCGGGCGCCGCGCTGTCGGTGATCGTATTCCTCGTGACGTCGGGTCTGCTGTTCGGCTTCGTCCGGCCGATCGCGCGCCGTCACCTGCGCACGCCCGCGCAGCTGCGGACGGGGACCGCCGCCCTGATCGGCCAGAGCGCCGTCGTCACGCAGCGCGTCGACAACGGTGCGCAGACCGGGTCGGTGAAGCTCGAGGGCGAGCTGTGGACCGCGCGCTCGTGGGATGACGACGAGGTCATCGAGGCGGGGAAGCGCGTGCACGTCGTCGAGATCCGGGGCGCTACGGCGCTCGTCAGCGAGAGTTGAAAGAGGCGCCATGGAAGCCGGCCTGATCGTGCTCATCGTCATCGCCGCGTTCGCGGTGCTGCTCGCCAAGCTGACCGTCAAGGTCATTCCCCAGGCTCAGGCCGGAGTGGTCGAGCGGTTCGGGCGCTACCAGCGCACGCTGCTGCCGGGGCTGGCGATCGTCGTGCCGTTCGCCGATCGCGTACGCCCGCTGATCGACCTGCGCGAGCAGGTCGTGACCTTCAAGCCCGCCGGGGTCATCACCGGCGACAACGTCGGCATCCAGATCGACAGCGTCCTGTACTTCACGATCACCGACGCGAAGTCCGTCTCGTATGAGGTCGCCAACCCGCTCCAGGCGATCGAGCAGCTCACGGTCACGACGCTGCGCAACGTCATCGGTGGCCTCACGCTCGAGGAGGCGCTGACGAGCCGCGACGCGATCAACTCGCAGCTGCGCACCGTGCTCGACGAGGCGACCGGCAAATGGGGCATCCGCGTCAACCGCGTCGAGGTCAAGGCGATCGATCCACCGGCGACGATCCAGGAGGCGATGGAGAAGCAGATGCGCGCCGAGCGCGACCGGCGCGCCGCGATCTTGACCGCGGAGGGCTCCAAGCAGTCGCAGATCCTCAATGCCGAGGGTGAGAAGCAGGCCGCCGTACTGCGCGCCGAGGGCCAGCGGACGGCGGCCATCCTGCGCTCCGAGGGCGAGGCGAAGGCGATCGACACGGTGTTCCGCGCGATCCACGACGGCGGCCCCGACCAGGGCCTGCTCTCCTACCAGTACCTGCAGATGCTGCCGAAGCTCGCCCAGGGCGATGCGAACAAGATCTTCGTCATCCCGAGCGAGTTCAGCCAGGCGCTTGGCAGCATCGGCGGCGCGATCTCCGGTGCCGTCCGGCCGCCGCAGCCGCCTCCACCGCCGTCGACCGCGTGAGCCCAGAGCTCGTCTCACAGGCCGTCGAGGACTACGCGGCTGCTCACACGACCCCGGCAGCCGCACACCTGCAGGCGCTCGAACGCGAGACGCGCGAGACGCTCGCCTTCCCCGCCATGCTGACCGGAGAGGTCGAGGGGCGGCTGCTCGAGATGCTCGTCTTCCTCGCCCGGCCGCGGCTTGTGCTCGAGGTCGGGACGTACTCGGGCTACAGCGCGCTGTCGATGGCCGCGGCGCTGCCCGATGGCGCGCGGATCATCACCTGCGAGCTCTTGGACGAGCACGCGGACGTCGCGGAGCGCCACATCGCAGCGGCTGGTCTCGCCGACCGCATCGAGGTCCGGCGGGGGCCGGCTTTGGAGGCGATCGCCGTGCTCGACGGTCCGTTTGACCTCGTCTTCATCGACGCCGACAAGCCGGGCTACCTCGACTACTACGAGGCGATCCTGCCCAAGCTGTCCCAGAACGGTCTGATCGTCGTGGACAACGTCTTGTGGGGCGGTTGGGTCGCCGAGGCGCCGGCCGAGGAGGAGGACGAATCGACGCGCGCGCTGCGCGCGTTCAACGACCACGTCGCTGCCGACCCGCGCGTCGTGCAGGTCATGCTGACCGTGCGCGACGGCGTGACTCTCGCCCGTCGCGCCTGATCGCGCGGCGGTCGCTGCGGCGCTCCCCGCTTAGACTGGTCTGCAACGTGTTCGAGACGCTCTCCGAGAAGCTGCAGGCCACGCTCGCCGACGTTCGCTCGCGCGGCACGCTGACCGAGGCCGACGTCAACTCCGCGATGCGCGAGATCCGCCTCGCGCTGCTGGAGGCCGACGTGAACTTCAAGGTCGTCAAGTCGTTCACGTCGACGGTCAAGGAGCGCTGCCTGGGCGCGGATGTGCTGGGCAAGCTCAACCCCGGCCAGCAGGTCGTCAAGATCGTCAACGAGGAGCTGACGGCGCTCATGGGCGGTTCGAGCGCGAGCGTCGCGTTCGCCCCGCGGCCGCCGACGGTCATCCTCATGGCCGGCTTGCAGGGTTCGGGCAAGACGACGGCAGCGGCGAAGCTCGCCCGCTTCCTCAGCGAAGAGCATGGGTCCTCGGTGGCCCTTGCGGCCTGCGACGTCTACCGGCCGGCGGCGGTCGACCAGCTTGTGAAGGTCGGCGGCCAGGCCGGAGCGACGGTCTACGAGCAGGGCACCGACCGCGACCCTGTCGACATCGCCAGATGGGCGCTTGACAGCGCCAAGCGCGACGGCAAGGACGTCCTCATCGTCGACACCGCTGGGCGCCTGCACATCGACGAGAAGCTCATGCAGGAGCTCGTCAAGATCCGCAAGGCGGTCAAGCCTACGACGGTGTTGCTCGTCGTCGATGCGATGACCGGTCAGGATGCCGTCAACGTCGCTGAGCAGTTCGCCTCGGCTGTCGCCTTCGACGGCGTGCTCATGTCCAAGCTCGACGGCGACGCCCGCGGCGGCGCTGCGCTGTCAGTCAAGGCGGTTACCGGTAAGCCGATCCTCTTCGCATCCACCGGCGAGAAGCTCGACAACTTCGAGCGCTTCCACCCCGACCGCATGGCACAGCGGATCCTCGGGATGGGCGACGTGCTGTCGTTCATCGAGAAGGCCGAGGCGCAGATCGACGAGGACGAGGCCAAGGAGCTCGAGCGCAAGCTGCGCCGCAACGAGTTCACGTTCGAGGACTTTCTGCAACAGATGAAGATGATGCGGCGGATGGGCCCGCTGCAGTCGCTGCTGGGGATGATCCCCGGCTTTCAGGGTGCCGCGATGAAGAATGTGAAGGTCGACGAGCGCGAGCTTGACCGGATCGAGGCGATCATCCTCTCGATGACGCCGCTGGAGCGCCGGCGGCCCGACCTCATCAAGGGATCGCGGCGGCTGCGGATCGCGCGCGGGTCCGGCACGACCGTCCAGCACGTCAACCAGCTCGTCAAGCAGTTCGGCCACATGCAGAAGCTCATGAAGCAGCTCGGGAAGGGCAAGATGCCCGACCTTCAGGCGCTCATGCGCCAGGGTCGCTAGGCTCTGACCTGATGGCTGTTCGAATGAGACTCACCCGCGTGGGTGGCCGCAAGGATCCGATCTGGCGCATCGTCGTCGCCGATCAGCGCTCGCCGCGCGACGGCCGCGTGATCGAGACGATCGGCCACTACAACGCCCAGACTGAACCGTCGACGATTCGCGTCGACGAGGATCGCGCGCGCCATTGGCTGGAGCGCGGCGCGCAGCCGTCCGGCCAGGTGCGCAAGCTCCTGCGCATCCAGGGCATCTCCTAGGTTGAACACGACCCGGCGCGGGCCCCGTGCAGGAGCTTCTCGAGTACCTCGCGCGAGCCTTGGTGGATGATCCCGAGGCTGTCGTCGTAGAGCAGTTCGACGAGGATGACGGCAGCGTCGTCCTCGAGCTGTCCGTCGGCGAGGACGACTACGGCAAGGTGATCGGCCGCGGCGGGCGCACGGCCAACGCGCTGCGCACGGTGCTGAAGGCCGTCGCGGTGAAGGAGCAGTGCCGCGTGTTCGTCGACATCGTGGACTGACCGGCCACGCAATGGCCTAGCCGTGACACAGCGTCCTCGCTCATCGGCGTGCTGAACGCGGGTCAGGTTGGCCGTCCCCACGGACTTGACGGATCCTTTCACGTCACGCGGCCGCGACCGGCGCTGCTCGTCCTCGGCGGGACACTATGGATCGGCGGACTGCAACGCGAGATCGTGCGCCGCGCGGGCACCGAGGACCGTCCGATCCTGCGCGTGGACGGCGTCGGCGACCGCGCAGGCGCCGAGAGGCTGCGCGGCGAGGAGCTGCTCGTCTCTCGCGCCGACGCGCCGCCGCTTCCCGCCGGAGAGTACTGGGCCGAGGATCTGCAGGGCTGTGCCGTCGTCACGTCCGACGGCCGTCCGCTCGGGACCGTGGAGCGCCTGCGCGCGCTGCCCTCGTGCGAGGTGCTCGAGGTCGGGAAGCTGCTCGTGCCGATGGTCGGCGACGCGGTACTGAGCATCGACATCGCGGCCCGACGGATCGTCGTGGATGGCGAGTTCCTGGGTGTGGACGAGGAGCCCTGACGTCCGATGCGCCTCGATGTCGTCACGCTCTTTCCCGATTGGTTTGACTGGTTTCGCACGCAGCGTCACGTCACCAATGCCCTGGCGAACGGTCACGAGCTGCGGACGCTCGACCTGCGCGAGCACACGCCGCTGAGCGGCGGTCAAGTCGATGACACGCCCTTCGGCGGAGGCGCGGGGATGGTGCTGCGCGTCGACGTCATGGACGCCGCGCTGCGAGCCTTCTACGACGGCGCCGACCCTGTCGACCTGCGGCGCCGGCGCCGGGTGATCGCGCTGACGCCGAGCGGGCGCCTGCTCGACGATCGGCTCGTCGACGAGCTCGCACAGGAATCCGACATCACGCTGCTGTGCGGGCGCTATGAGGGCTTTGACCAGCGCATCGTCGAGCACTTCGCCAGCGACGACGTCTCGATCGGCGAGTACGTGCTGGCGGGGGGCGAGCTCGCCGCGATGGTCGTGTGCGACGCGGTGATGCGCAAGCTGCCGGGCGCCCTGGGTCACAGCGAGTCGGCGCTCGAGGAGTCCTTCTCGGCCGCGCTCGAGGGGCGACCCGAGTACCCGCATTACACCCGCCCCGCGGAATATCGCGGTTGGAAGGTGCCCGAGGTCCTGCTTTCGGGTCACCACGAGGAGATTCGCTCGTGGCGACGCGAGCGCTCGCGCGAGCGTGGCAAGACGAGCAGGTAGAGCGCTCCGCTACCATCATGCCTCCGGCGCGGCCACTTTTCGTCCGCGCCCTTTCTTCGCTCATGTCCTCAGCAATCGAAAGTCTCGAGCGCGCCCAGCTGCGCCGCGTCCCCAGCTTCCAGGCCGGTGATCGCCTGCGCGTGCACTTCCAGGTGATCGAGGGCACACGCAAGCGCACCCAGGTCTTCGAGGGCGTTGTCATCAAGCGCCAAGGCCACGGGGCACGCGAAACCTTCACGGTGCGCAAGCAGTCCTTCGGCGTCGGTGTCGAGCGCACGTTCCCGCTGCACTCCCCCAAGATCGAGAAGATCGAGATCGCCGCCCGCGGCGATGTGCGGCGCGCCAAGCTCTACTACCTACGTGATCGCGTCGGTAAGCGCGCCCGCGTTCGCGAGCGTCGCTACACCGGACCGGAGGAGCGCGTCGAGGCCGGGCTGCTGCACGATCCCGAGCCGCAGCTTCAGGCCGAGGCGCCGGCCGCAGGCGGCGTCGCAGAGCCGGATGGGAACGCTGCCGGACAGACGGCCGAGGAGGCCTCTGCCGGCAAGCAGAAGTGAACAAGGCAGCGTGAGCAAAGCCGCATCCCTCCGAGGCAACTCGCTCGTCGAGCTGGTCCTCATCGTCGCCGTAGCGCTGGGTCTCGCGCTTGGCATCCAAGCGTTTCTCGTCAAGCCCTACCGGATTCCGTCCGAGTCGATGGTGCCGACGCTCGCAGTCGGCCAGCGGGTCCTCGTCAACCGCTTGGGCAACAACTTCGGCGATCCCAACATCGGCGACGTCACGGTCTTCCATCCGCCCACCGGGGCCGAGAACGCCAATGAGTGCGGCGCACCTCGCCTGCCCGGGCAGGCCTGCCGCCGGCCAACCTCCGACAAGGCCGACGTGAACTTCATCAAGCGGATCGTGGCGGGGCCGGGCGACAAGATCGCGATCGTGGGCGGCCACGTGATCCTCAACGGCAAGCGTCAGAGCGAGCCCTTCGTCCGCGAATGCGGCGCGGGCGAGGACTGCAATCTGCCCAAGACGATCACGATCCCGCCCAAGCACTACTTCATGATGGGCGACAACCGCGGCGCCTCGGACGACAGCCGCTTCTGGGGTCCGATCCCACGCGACTGGATCATCGGCAACGCCTTCGCGACGTACTGGCCACCCAAGCGCATCGGCCTGCTGTAGCTTGACGAGGTGTCTGGCGCGATGCCGGCGACCTTCAGCCCCCTGCCGGCGAGGTGCGGTCCGCTGCGAGAGTCGGCGTCGTCTGGGTCCAATCTGACGGAGGCTGCCGGGTACGTGATTCACAGCGGCAAGCGCTTGCCGGAGGAGGACCTTCGCGAGAGCAAGCCCGCTCATGAATGCATGCTCCCTGCGGCGATTGCGATTCCGCCCGAGGACTGCTTCATGATGGGCGACGACCGTGGAACCTTCGACGACAGCCGCTTCGGCGACCGCGTCCCCCGCGACTGGATCGCCGGACGCGCCTACTACGGCTACAACGCGAACAGCCGTGCCGGCGACCGCTAGCGCATCCACCCGCCGCAAGGCGGCCCGCAAGCGTTTTCCGGGGCGTCGTCTGTTCGCGTTCGACCGCCGGTTGGGCGTGCGCTGGGTGGCGGGAGCAGACGAGGCTGGCAGGGGCTGCCTCGCCGGACCCCTGGTCGCAGCAGGCGTGCTGTTCGACGTCGAGTCGCTCACGACCCGCGAACTGCGGGCCCTCAGCTGCCTCAACGACTCCAAGCAGCATTCCGTCGAGGTTCGCGAGGAGCTGTTTCCGATCGTGCTGCGCACCGCGGCGAAGGTCTGCGTCGTCTCGCGCTGTGCGCGCACGATCGACGCCCGCGGCCTGCACAAGACCAACATCGCGGCGTTACGGGACGCGCTGCTGGGCATCGCGCGCCCCGGCTGTATCTGCCTCTCCGACGGCTTTCCCGTCGGAGACATCGGCTTCGAGCAACGGGCGATCGTCGAGGGGGACTCAACTTCAGCTGCCATCGCCGCCGCCTCGATCGTTGCCAAGGTCACGCGTGACCGCTATATGCGCCGCGCGGATTCGCAGCACCCTGGCTGGGAGTTCGCAGCACACGTCGGCTACTCCACCCCCGAGCACCGTGAGGCGATCCAGCGCCTCGGCGTCTCGCCCCTGCACCGGCTGAGCTTCCAGTCGATGGCGTACCAGCAGTTGACGCTGTAGAGCTTCTGAGCGGCTCAAAATGCTCCTTCCAGGTGGTCCAGCCGCACGAGCTGGCCGTGACGGTCGACGGTGACGGCGACGACGTCGAAGCGCAGATCACGCGACCGTGGCCGCTCAGTGACTTCGACGAGCCACGCCGCCGCCATGCTGCGGACCTGGCGCTGCTTGCGCGGCGGGACCGACTCCAGCGAGGTCACGACCGCGTTCGCGCGGCGCGCCTTGACTTCGACGAAGACGATCGTCGTCTCGTCGCACACGATGAGGTCGAGTTCGCCGAAGCGCGTGCGGTGGTTGCGCGCGAGCAGGCGGTAGCCCAGGCGCTCGAGATGCTCGAGGGCAAGGCGTTCGCCGACGCGGCCGAGGTGGTGGCGGAGATCGGTGACCATCGCCGACGACGCTAGGCGACGGCGTGTGCCGTTTCAGCACGCCTTCGCAACAAATCGGCGCAAACTCTCCGCGCGGCTCTGCGTCAGCAAAGACAGCACATTTCCCGGGCTCATTTGTTGCAAGCACGTGCTGAGACGGCACAGGTCGCTGCCTAACGTGCGGCCGATGCTCGCTGACGTCACGACCTTCACGATCGATGGCCTCGCCTCCCGGCGGGTGACCGTCGAAGTCGACCTGCGCCGCGGCCTGCCGGCCTTCACGATTGTCGGACGCGCGGACGCCGCCGTGCGCGAGTCGCGCGAGCGCGTGCACTCCGCGCTGCTGAACTCCGGCTTTAAGTTCCCTCAGCGGCGAATCACGGTCAACCTGGCGCCTGCGAACATGCGCAAGGTCGGCCCGGGCTTTGACCTCGCGACGGCCTGCGGGGTGCTCGCTGCGTCCGAGCAGCTCCCCGCCACCGAGCTCGAGCGCTGGGCGGTCTTCGGCGAGCTCTCGCTCAGCGGTGAGCTTCGCCCATGCCGGGGGGTCCTTGCCGTTGCCGAAGGGGCGCGACGGGACGGCATCGCCGGGCTCATCGTCCCACGCGCTTGCGCGCGCGAAGCGGCGCTCGTCAACGGGCTGGCGGTTGCGGGCGTCACGAGCCTGCACGAGGTCGCGGCGATCATGCGCGGGGAGCCGCCGCCCCCGCTTCCCGCGCCCGAGCCGGAGCCGGCGCCACATCCGGAGCTTGATCTCGCCGACATCCGCGGCCAATCCGGTGCGATCCGGGCGCTGATGATCGCCGCTGCCGGGGCCCACAACCTGTTGCTGTCGGGGCCACCCGGAACCGGCAAGACGATGCTCGCCCGCCGGCTCATCTCAGTGCTGCCACCGCTGACGCGCACGGAGGCGGTCACCGTCACCCGCATCCACAGCATCGCCGGATTGCATTCCGGGGGCGGCCTGGTGCATACGCGACCGTTGCGCGCCCCGCACCACACGATCTCGGCTTCGGGACTTGTGGGCGGCGGAGCGCAGCCAGCTCCGGGCGAGGCGAGCCTTGCCCACCACGGCGTGCTGTTTCTCGACGAGCTGTCGGAGTTCAGCCGCACTGCGCTGGAGGCGCTGCGCCAGCCGCTTGAGGACGGGGTGGTGGCGATCGTGCGCGGGCAGCGTACGGTCGTGTTTCCGACGCGCTTTCAGCTTGTGGCGTCGACCAACCCGTGCCCGTGCGGTATGGCGGGCGATCGACGCTGCCGCTGCTCGGAGGGAGATCTCGCGCGCCATCGGCGTAGGCTCAGCGGCCCGCTGCTGGACCGGATGGACCTGCTCATGCACGTGCAGCGACCGCAGGCCGACGAGCTGGAGGGCGGCGCCACGACCACGTCGGCGGAGGTTCTCGCGGTGGTGCGCGCTGCGCGCGAGCGCCAGGTCAAACGCCTTGCCGGCACCGGTCTGACGACCAACACCGAGCTGACCCCGCGGCTCGTGCGAGAGCTCGTGCTCGCCGACCGGCAGGCTCTCGCTGCGCTGCGTCGCGCCTACACCGGCGGCGAGCTCAGCGCGCGCGGCCACGGCCGCATCCTGCGCGTGGCGAGGACGATCGCCGATCTCGCCGGCAGCGACCGCGTGCGCGACGCGCACGTCAACGAGGCGCTGTCGATGCGCCAGGAGCACGTTCTCGACGGGGCGCGGGAAGCGGCATGAGGGCTTGCGACGACTGCCTGCGCCGCACGGCGCTCGTGGCACGCCTCGCGCCACACGTCGAACACGCGCGGCGCGATCGCGTCCACCTGTGCGAGCTGCTTGCGCTCCCCGACGAGCACCTGCTCGCTGCGCTGGCCGGCGACCGGCGCGGGGCGATCGAGCGGGCGCAGGAGGCGTTTGACCCGCAGGCGGCTCGGACGCAGCTCGACGAGGCGCGCCAGCAGGCGGTCTGCCGGCACCATGCCCTGTACCCAAGCCGCCTGCTGGATGCCGCCGACGCGCCGGCGGTCCTGCATGTCGCCGGCGATCCGGAGCGCCTTGCGGCGCTCGCCCGCGACGATGCCGTCGCCGTCGCCATCGTCGGCGCTCGTCGTGCGGCGCATGACGGGCTCGAGGTCGCCCGTGGCCTCGGCCGCGGCCTTGCCGCAGCCGGTGTGACGGTCGTCAGCGGAATGGCGCTCGGGATCGATTCGGCGGCGCACGCCGGCGCGCTGGAGGTTGGCGGCCCGACGATCGCCGTGCTCGCCGGCGGCGCCGACGTGCCGTACCCGAGCAGCAAGCGAGCGCTCCATCGCGCGATCCTCAAGATGCAGGCCGCGATCTCGGAGATGCCGCCCGGGTTCGCGCCGTTTCGATGGTGCTTCCCGGCCCGCAACCGCACGATCGCCGGCCTCGCGTCGCTGACGATCGTCGTCGAGGCCACCGAGCGTTCGGGATCGCTGATCACCGCTGAGCTCGCGCAGGAGCTCGGGCGGGCGGTCGGCGCTGTCCCTGGCCCGGTGACGGCGTCCCGCCACGCGGGCTCCAATGCGCTGTTGCGCGATGGAGGGCTGGTCATCCGCCACGCGCAGGACGCGCTCGACGAAGCCCTCGGCATCGGCGTCGCGACCGTGCTCAGCGGCCGGCGCGCCAGCGAGCTCAGCCAGCCGCTGCGGGCCCTGCTCGAGCGCGTCGAGAACGGGACGGACACTGTCTCGGCGCTGGCTGCCACGCCCGCCGAGGCCCAGCAGGCGCTCGCCGGGCTCGGCGAGCTGGAGCTGCTTGGCTTCCTGCGGCGTGGGCCAGGTGGGCGATACGTGCGGGTGATCGTGTAGTGCTCCGCCTATCCTCAACCGATGCCCAGGCGCTTGGTCCCCGTCGCGCTCTCGATCGCCGGCTCGGATTCCGGCGGGGGCGCGGGGATCCAGGCCGATCTCAAGGCCTTCGCCCGCGCCGGCGTTCACGGCACGACGGCAATCACTGCGATCACGGTGCAGAACACGGTTGCCGTCAGTGCGGTGCAGCCCGTCGAGCCGGAGATCATCGCCGCGCAAATACGCGCCGTCGCCGAGGACCTTGGCATCGACGTGGTAAAGATCGGCATGCTCGGAGACGTGGCCACGATCGACACCGTGGCGGCGGCGCTCGACACGCTCACCCCGGGCACGCCGATCGTCCACGATCCGGTGATGGTCGCCGAATCGGGCGCCAGGCTGCTTGCGCCGGACGCCGTCGATGCGCTGCGCACCCAGATCGTCCCGCGCGCGACGGTCATCACACCGAACCTCGTCGAGGCGCGGGTGCTGGCCGGTAACGACGCTCTGGACGGGCTCGAGCTTGCCCAAGCGCTGCACGACCTCGGCCCGGCGTATGTCGTCATAACCGGAGGACACCGCGATGCCCCGACGGACCTCTTCTACGACGGAGCGACGCTGACCGAGCTCCCCGGTGAGCGCTACCCCGACGGTGCTGCGCATGGCTCGGGCTGCACGCACTCCTCCACGCTCGCGGCTCGGCTCGCGCTCGGCCACGAACCGCTGGAGGCGGCGCGGCGCGCGCGAGAAGTCGCACAGAATGCGGTGCGGGACGGTCTTCGCGAGCTTGGCGCGGGGGCCGGACCAGTCGATGTCTTTGGTCTCGCAGGCTCAAGCTGAGGCTGAGATCGCGGCGGTCAAGGCTGAGGCTCAAGCTCTACAGAAGGCTTCTCGTCATCCGGATCGCTTTGTCATAATCGCCACGGTGCGGTTCCTGCGAATGAAGCCCGGGCACGGCGAGATCCTCATCGCAGAGGGCGATGTTGCGGTGCCCGAGCAGCACGACGAGCTTGTGCAGGCCTTTCGCGCACAGCTCGACGCCGGGATGTGGGCGGCCGTCCCGCTGGCGGCGGCGGGCGGCCGCCGCGAGGCGCAGATGGTGTCGAGCTTCGACGACGTTCCGCGGGATGCGGAGCGCGTGATCTTCTTCCCGCGCGCGGCGGGCGGCAGGTAGCGGCGGCGGGCGGCACGCGATGCTCCTCGCCATCAGCGCCAGCGTCATCGTCGTCCTCGTCTTGCTGTGGGAAGTCGCTTGGCCGGTTGCCGCCGAGAAGATCGCGCAGCGGCGTGCGCGCCGCGCGCGCATCGAAGTCGACGGCTACGACCCCGGCCGCGAGCGCCGAGCCGAACAGCGCGCGCGGACGCTGCTGCGCAGTTGCGTCAACGCGGAGGAGTGGGCGATGTACCGCGACCTGGGCTTCATCCGGGTGTGGGGCGCGCTGTCCGAAGGCCCGGGGCGCGACAAGAGCGGCCGCGGCGCGCCGTATGCCTACCTCATCTATCCGCACAAGCCGATCGTCGCCTACCTGCCGCAGACCCGTCGCCTGCTCAGCGAGTACTGCGTGACCTTCCCCGACGAGACGCGCCCCTACGGCTCCGCGCGGCTGCCAGACTCCGACGACGTGCTGGCGAAGTGGATGGCGCTCACGGGCGACGAGCGGCGGATCATCGCCCACGCGAACATGCACATGCCCGGCCGCCAGATCGATCCCAAGCAGGTCAAGCGCGACCTCTGGCGCCTCGGCCAGTGGGAGCAGGAGCGCCTTCGCTCCATGCATCGTGGCGCGGGTAGTGTGCCCAGCCCGTGAGCACGACGAAGCTCGACCCCAAGCACAACAGCCGCGCCCTGACCGAAGGCGCGGCACGCGCGCCCACGCGCGCCTACCTGCACGGGATCGGCTTCGACGCCGATGCGCTGAGCAAGCCGATCATCGGCGTCGCCTCGACGTGGATCGAGACGATGCCCTGCAACTTTCACCTGCGTGCACTTGCCGCCAAGGTCAAGGAGGGCGTCCGCGCCGCCGGCGGCACTCCGATGGAGCTCAACACGATCGCGATCTCCGACGGCATCACGATGGGCACGCAGGGGATGAAGACCAGCCTCGTGTCGCGCGAGGTGATCGCCGACTCGATCGAGCTTGTGGCCCTCGGCCATCTCTTCGACGCCGTGATCGTGCTCAGCGCGTGCGACAAGACAATCCCCGGCGCCGTCATGGCCCTCGCCCGCCTCAACCTCCCCGGCGTGATGCTGTACGGCGGCTCGATCGCACCCGGCCGCTTCCGGGGCCGCACCGTGACGATCCAAGACGTCTTCGAAGCCGTCGGCAAGCATGCCGCGGGCGACATGAGCGACGAGGAGCTCGCCGAGCTCGAGCTGGTCGCGAGTCCGGGCGCCGGCGCGTGTGGCGGCCAGTTCACGGCCAACACGATGGCGATGGCCTTCGAGGTGCTCGGCATCAGCCCGATGGGCAGCGCGATGGTTCCCGCCGAGCACGCCACCAAGGCCGATGTCGCGGTCGAAACCGGGAGGCTCGTCATGGACGTGCTCGAGCGCGGATTGCGCCCGCGCGACATCATCACCAGGAACTCGCTCGAGAACGCGATCGCGGCGATCGCGACGAGCGGCGGCTCGACCAACGGCGTCCTGCACCTGCTCGCGGTCGCTCGCGAGGCGGGCGTGGAGCTGGATATCGACGACTTCGACCGCATCTCCGAGCGCACGCCGCTGCTCTGTGACCTCAAGCCCGGCGGCAAGTACGTCGCGACCGATCTGTACGGCGCCGGCGGCGTACCGCTTGTCGCACAGCGCTTGCTGGATGCCGGCCTGCTGCACGAGGACGCGATCACCGTCACCGGGCGCACCGTCGGCGAGCACGCGCGCTTGGCGGTGGAGGCCGAGGGGCAGCAGGTCGTGCGTCCCCTCGACAATCCGATCAAGGCCAGCGGCGGCCTGGCGATCCTGCGCGGCAACCTCGCGCCGGAGGGCTGCGTCGTCAAGCTCTCCGGCCACGAACGCCGCCTGCACACGGGCCCG
>DASVPU010000415.1:0-9724 GCA_036389475.1 Solirubrobacteraceae bacterium | reverse complement strand
CCGCGATGAGCTACGACACAGTCAGCAGCTCTTGTCGGCGGAGCTCGAGCGCAGCCACGACATTTTCTCGTTTCCATACGGTGTCATGCCGAGCAACTTGTCGGCGGTGGAGTTCTCGCGCGCCTTCTCTACGGCGAAGGCGCCTCCGACACACTGGGACTGCGCGCCGCGAGCGATTCGTCGCCTGTCTCTCGAGAAGATCGATGAGACCGGCTGGGCTCAAGAGATCCGATCGTGGGCTGGGCGCTGGCCGCGTGCCAGTTGCACCGTCTGCCAAGAAGACGGCCGCTCCCCGTGATCTGTTCGCCTACGGCCTCGGCCGGGTGATGTTCACCCGCGCACATGAGGTTTGCGACCCAACCGGCCATCGCATCATCGGGCGCCCGCGAGGCGTTGCCGCGCGATCTGCCCCAGCGACGAGTCCAGCGGCTGCACGTGCGACACGGCGGTCGCGGAGTTCCGCCAGCCAGCGCAGCGCCGATCGGGGTGCTGATCTACTCGGCTTCTCTGAGGCCGCTCTACGCGGACCCGGGCTCGCGCCAGGTGCCACCGCTGTTGGGACCGTCGCCTCAAAGATCACGCCCGCGGTGGGACCGCCTCGTGCGTACTGGCCATGCTCAGCCGAAGGGGTGCGGCGTGGCGCCGACGGCGGCCTTGGCGGGTAGGCGCCTGGCGGCGGGTGCGACGACTCGCACGACAGCGATGCCATCGGCCGTCCCGCGCGCCGCGGAGTCGACGACGACGATGTCCTCGCCGGTGTGGTCGGCCACGGCGGACGCGAGCTCCCGCTCAGGTCGCGCGCCTAGGTCCCCGCCGGCGGTCGATGCGGCTTGCCAGTGGCCGAGGCTGTCCTGTTCGTGAAACGTCCACAGCGCGTGCTCGAGCGCGTCGGCAGGCGGCGTGGGTTGCTCGGGGCGCAGGCGCATCGCCTCCCATGCGCGGCGCGCGACGCGCGTGGTGATGCTCCAGCGCACCATCAGCGCCTCGTAGGCAGCCCGTTCGAAACCGGCGACGAGGTTCTGGTCACCGCTGACGCAGCGGGCTCCGAACGACTGCTGCGTGCGACCGGGTGCGTGTAGGCAGGTCACGGCGCAGCCGAATCCTGGGGGGCCGGGAAGCACGAGCGTCGACGCCTCGAGCCCGAGCGCCTGGAATGCCGCCGGCAGCGGCGACGGCCATGGGCGGTTGACGGTGTCGATCCACGATCGGCCGGCTTCGAACCAGCTGCGTGCCATTAGGTCGCGCTCGAGCACCTCGCGCAGCGCGTGGCGTGTGGCCAGTGCCGTCGTGGCGTGCGCGGCGATCCCCGTGGAGCCCGCGCGCAGCGCGTCCGGCGAACCCGCTGGCGGGCGGTGGCGCAGGAACGCGGCGCCGGCCGGGACGAGCACGTCGCGGTCGTCGATCAGCGAGCGGCCCCTCACCCAGAGCATCGGCGCCTCGTGCAGGTCTGCGCGGCCCCACGCCGCCGGGTTCAGTGCGGCCCTGCGGTCACGGCGTAGCTGCGCGAACGACGCGACGATCTCTGCGGCGCGCTCGGCCGCGCGCCCCGCGAGGACGTTGCTCACCCGCTCGACGAGTTCGTTATGCGCCCGGGTGGCGACGTCGGCCTCGTCGGAGCCCGCTGACGAGCCCACGATGATCGGTTTGCCACCGCTCGCCTCGGTCGCCCCGAAGGCGTCCGAGCGCGCCGCGGTCCTGCCGAACACGATGTCCGGGCAGGACTCGAACGGGCGGAAGACCTCGACGCGCCCCCAGTCGGCCGCCATCAGCGCCGTCTGGCTCAGCCCGTGGCGCAAACCGCGCTGCGAGCAAGGAGGTTCCCCGCCTCCCTTACGACGCCGCGACCGTGGTCGGTCAACCTGCTCGTGTGGCCGCTGATCACGTGCAGTGCCTCACCGCCCTGCTCGCGCAGCTTCTCGCGCCGCTCCACGGCCGCGACCGGGGGGTCGGGCGCGTCAAGCAGGCGGTCGTACAGGAGCACGCTGCGGACGAGCACGACGAGCTGCTGCAGCAGGCCGGTGAGCGGCCGCGGATCCCGGCGAAGCGGGGTCATGACGACCGGCTCGGAGCCGGACTTCGGACCGGCGAGGAAGGGTTCGGCGAGCGCGGCGGCGTTGCAGCGGTTGTGCGCGCCCTCGTGGACGACCGCCTCCGCCATCCGGATCGCGCCGGGTAGTCCGGCGTCGTCGGGTCCGAGGCGAGCGCGATTGACGTAGATCGCGCCGTGCGTCGCCACGTCGGTGAAGCCGTCGACGCCGAAGCCGTCGAGCAGGGCGATCTGTCGCACGACCTCTGTGAGCTCGTCGAGCATCTCAGGCCATGTCGCGGCCAGTAAGCAGGTGGCTTCGCAGAACGCGGCTCGATCGTCGTCTGACCAGGTGCCAATCCGCAGCGCGGCCAGCGCCTCGATCCGATCCGGGCGCTGCGGCACCTGAGATACCGCGCGCTCCAGGCTGTCGCGTAGGTGCTCCTCGGGCGGCGCGAGGTCCACGGACCATGCCGGACAGCCGCTGACCGCCACGCGGGCACGACTGGCCGTGGCTCGCTCGACGGCATCCTGTAGCCGACGGGCGAGCCGCTCGCATTCAGTTTCGGTCGGTCGCCCGTGACGGCAGGCTGCTTGGGCTTCATATGCCGCGGCGACCATGCCGGGATACAGCAGGCTCTCAGCTGAGACGTCGACTCGCGGCGTTGTGTTCCCGAGACACGAGAGCGCGCCATCGAGCGAGGTGCAGAGAATCCTGTCGACGCTCGCACGCGCCGTGCGCGAACTCATCGCATCCGGCTGGACGTGCATAGCCGACATCCTACCTTGAGGTGGATCGAGACGGCCCAGGCAGGGCCGCGCGGTGCGGCCCTGCCGGTACGCAGCTGTGTCAGTCGGGAAGGTCGACGAGGAGCGCGAACTCCGCCAGCTCTTCGGTCTCGACGGACTCCACCTCGGTCTCTTCCACTTCGGGTGTCTGCTCCATGCGGTCCCCTTCCACTCGGTATGGACAACCTGACGAGCGACGAGACTAGCGCTGCGTTAGGCTTCACGCAAAATATTCGTGCACATCATGTGAACAACATCCTTCCATCGAAGGACCGCGGGTGATCGACGCCGTCGCCGCGGGCGTGGTGCTCGCAACCGCGGTCGTCTGGGGCGCCATGACGAGACCTGGCCGTCCCTTTTCCTGGACGATGTTCTGCGGTTCCTCGAAGGCGTTTCTGTGGCTTCGCGAGCCGCCGCCGCGGCGCTTGGCGTTGACGGACGATCTGCGTCTGACGCCCGACTCGCACTACCTGCTGGAGCGCGACCTGCGGCGCCTCGCGGAGGCGGGGACGCTGCCCGCGCTCGACGGCCTGATCCTTGGGTCACGCGGCAGCTGGACGGTGGCGTGCGACGGCGAGGGAGGTCTGCGCACGGACCCCGTGGACCCCGATGACGAGCTGGTGCAGCTTGCCTCAGCGTTGCGTCGCGCGTGTCCGCAGCGCTGATCGCAGCCGGCTGCCTCGCAGTTGCCGGCGGCTGGCGAGCGGGCTTGGTCGAAGCCGACATCCGGCGCCTCAGTCACGCCGGAGCCGGCGGTCGCGCGTACCGGCCCGAACTCGGCTGGACGGACGCTGCGCTGCTGACGCTGCGCCGGCGCTGGGCGTGGGCGGGCCTGGTTGCCAGTGGCGGCATCATCGCGTCGCTAGCTGTGCCGGGCGCACGCGCGAGCCTGTGGGCGCTGTGCGCCATCCCGATCGCGATCTGGGTTTTGCGTGACTCTCGCCTGCACCACGGGCGCTACACGTCGGTGTGCATCGGCACGCTTGCCGCGGGCGTCGCGCTCGCGAGCTTCGCCGTCGATGCCGGCGGTCTACTGGCCTGCGTCGCGGCCGGCCAGCTGTACCTCGTCGCCGGGATCCGCAAATTGCGCTCGCGCGCGTTCATGTCCGGACGTGTGCTTGTGGACAACGTCGTGTACGCGGCTTGCCAGGCGGCCGCGGGCAATCGCGAGTTCCTCCGCTGCGTCAGCACGCAGCGCCTGGCCGATGGGCTGGAGCGCGGGGCGCTGCTGCGCGCATGCCGCGCTGCATCGGTCGCGACGGCCGCCGGTGAGCTCGCCGTCGGTGCCGCCGCCACCGGCCTCACCCCCGTCTGGCTCATGTTCGCGATCGCGCTGCCGATGCACTTAGGATTCACGCTTCTGAGCCCCGTGCGACTGATTCCGTTTACCTTCGCGTCGCTCGGACTGCTCTCGCTGGCGACCGTGCATCCCTTGCTCGGCGTTTGGTGAGGCACGTACACTCGCCGCTCGATGCAGCCCTCCGACGACGTCACGTACAGCGGCGAGACCGCCGCCGTCTACGACACGTGGTTCGGCGGCTACCTCGGGGGCACCGCGATCGTGGATCGCCTAGTGAAGCTGGCCGCCGACGGCGGGCCCGGACCGGTGCTGGAACTCGGGATCGGGACCGGGCGGGTCGCGTTGGCGCTGGCCGAGCGGGGCGTCGAGGTTCACGGCGTCGACGGCTCGGAGTCGATGGTTGCGCAGCTGCGTGCCAAGCCCGGCGGCGACGACATCCCGGTCACGATGGGGGACTTCAGCGATGTGCCGGTCGAAGGCGCGTTCGCGCTGATCTTCGTCGCGGCCGGCAGCTTCTTTGAGCTGCCGTCGCAGGAAGCGCAGGTGCGCTGCTTTGGGAACGTCGCACGCCGGCTGCGCCCGGGAGGGCTGTTCGCGTTCGATTCGCTCGTCCCGGATGCCCGCCGCAGCGCAGGCGGCGAGGACATGCGCCTGATCCCAACCGCCGACGACCGGCTGATCGTGCGCTTCCGCGCCTTTGATCACGTCGCGCAGCGATACACGTCGAGCTACCTCGTCGTCGAAGACGGGCACGCCCGCCACCTGAAGGTGCAGTTCCGCTACGCGTGGCCAGGCGAGCTCGACCTCATGGCGCGTATGGCCGGTCTGCGGCTCAAGGAGCGCACCTGTGGCTGGGGCGGCGAGCCATTCACCGGCTCAAGCCCGTCGCATGTCTCGGTTTACGAGCGTCCGACCAGCTGAACATGTCCTGGGCTTGGCTGCCGGGCTCTCGCTGATGCCTCTCGCGCGGGTGGCGGCGGCGCAGACAGCGGCGCCGCCGATGATCAGCGTGATTCTGAACACGTACAACCGAGCCGCGCTCCTTTCCCGTGCCGTTAAGAGCGTTCTGGCCCAAACCCATGACGACTTCGAGCTTGTGGTCGCCGACGACGGCTCGACCGATCGCACACCCGCCGTCGTCGCGGAAATCAATGATCGTCGCGTGCGGTATGTGCGCCAAGACAATGCGGGCCTTTCCGCCGCTCGAAATTTCGGGGTTGGCAGCTCTTTGGGGCGTTATGTCACCTTCCTGGACGACGACGACGAGGTTTTGCCCGGCTGGCTTGAAGCGTTCGACAAGCTGATCTCGTCCTCGGGGTGCGGCGTGGCGTGCTGCGGCGCTGAGGTAGTCCATGCCAACAAAACGGTGACCGACGTGCGTAAGCCCCACAACCTTGGGGCACCGTTCAACCACTGCATCGGCCTGTTTCACGCGGGCACCTTCGCCGTGCGGCGGGACGTGTTCGACGCCATCGACGGCTACGCGACCGGCATACCCTGCCACCACCAGACCGAGTTCGCCCTGCGTCTGGTGCCGTGGTGCAGCGACCACGGACTCCCCGTGACGAGCGTCCCCCAGGCGCTGCTGCGGATCCACCGGGCGCAGGAGACGGCTCGGCGTCGCAGCGACCCGGAGCGGTTCCTGGCTGGTACACGCTACATCCTGGAGCACCACGGCAATCGGCTGGGCCGTTCGAAGGTCGCCTTGGCGAACTACCTCGGGAGCGCCGGCGTCAGCTCGGCGCGGCTTGGCCGGTACGCCGACGCCCGCCGGTACTTCTACCGCGCCGTGCGGGCCCATCCCACGCTGACCACCGGCTACGGGCTGCTCATGATCTCGATGGTTCCAACGCTCGGCGACCACGTGTGGAAGCGCAAGGCGTTCCAGCAGGAGACGCCCTGGATTCGACGCCCAACGTGACCCGGGAACGCCGGGCGTCTCACACGCCGGGGCTGCTGCACTTCGGCGAGCGACGACTCGTCGCCGGTACGCGCGGCTGAAGGATGACCCTGCGGCGGGCAGCCGCGCTGCTGGTCCTGCCCGAGGATGCCACAATGCTGACCAGGGCCAAGCGGCTTCCGCCCAGACCGGCGGCACGACCGTCCCTCCTCACACCCAGGAACAAGCTCGTCACGCAGATCCTTGCGGACCGATCACGGTGCATGGGCACCGCCACGAGGAAGTGTCCACCAACTCCTCTTGAAAGGAGGCCGTCTTGTCGCTCGGCTCGTGCGTTACGGATCCGGCCATATTTCGTGCGGAGCACTGGTCGCAATGCCCCTTGCTCGATAGAGGCGCGCCGCAGCGCTACTCAGAGTTGCTCGACGAAGCCGAGGTCGAGGAGATTGTCGGCTTGCGAGGCCTGCGCCTGCCGGCATTTCGGATGGTGCGCCAAGGAACGCTGATTGGCACGGACTCGTACACGATGACCGCGCAGCTCGGACAGGGCGAGGTCAGTGACCTGATCGACCCGGAGCGCGTCGCGCGGCTCTTTGGCGAGGGGGCCACGCTGATCCTGCGGGGGCTGGAGCGCTATCACCCCGCGATCAGTGCATTCTGCAGGGCGTTGACCGCCGACCTCGGCCACCCCGTCCGGGCCAACACGTACGTCACGCCCGCGAACGCCCAGGCATACAGGATCCACTACGACCTCCATGACGTGTTCGTCCTGCAGTGCTCCGGGCACAAGCACTGGAGGGTCCACGAACGGCAGATAGTCGATCCCCTTCCAGGTGACGGCGTGGAGCCATACGTCCGCTCCGAAGACCTCGGGGCCACCGTCGTTGACGAGGTGCTTGGGCCAGGCGACAGCCTTTACATCCCGCGGGGCTGGCCCCACCTCGCGTCCACCACGGGGGACGCCTCAATCCACCTCACGCTGGGCGTCCACGTCCTCACGTGGCTCGACGTGCTCGGCGCGGTGCTGGAACGGGCCCGCGAATGCCCAGAGCTGCGAGCGGCCGTCCCCCTCGTTACGGACGGAGTGGCATTTGAGGAAGGTTTCACGGTCGCCTCTGGCATCCTGGGGGCGCTCCTCGAGCAGACACGGCCGGCGGAACTTGAGAAGCTGATGCGAGACAGGGGCGAGGCGCGGCAGGGGCCACCGGCTCGGAGAGGGTGGGTGCCACGATCACCATCGTGCGAGGCGACCTGACTGCCGACCGCGAGCTGAGCGGACGCCGTCCGCGGTGGAGGCTGAGCGCCGCGGACATCCCCGCGCACAACATTGAGCGCTCGTGTGTCGCGGCGGGCGAGCTTTGCCATAACGCGAAGCTCGTCGTGGGCCAAGCGTAGCGGAACTGGATTTCAAACTGTCTCGCAGCGCCGCTCTTCGCTGTCGAGCTCATCTGGCGCAACGGCTGGTGTCGCAGTTGCAGTGCAACCTCAGTGCCCCGCTTGACTCCGCGACGACGCTTGGCCGGCCGGCGCCAAGCGCCACCGCGAACGCTACGGGCCCGGCACGCCGGTTCGGCTCGACCGGTCTCTGCTGTCGGCGCACTGGGACGGCTTCGACGACTGAGCCTAAGTGGCGGCGCTCCCAGATGGTCAGCTCTTGATCGCGACGCGACGCGGCGCGGCGCGGCGTGCGCAACGCCCGGCGGCCGGGCGCTAGAGTACGACCCTAGGCCATCCGAGCGTCGCAACGCCGTCGCCGTGGCCGCCACCGTAGGAATTGGCATCGCGGGGGTGAACGTGTTGGCCACGCGGAAAGGGCCGCTCGTGCAGGAGGCGAATCCAAGCGTTGGTCTCTCGCTCGAACTGATTTTCGTCGACGACGTCGAGGTTCTCGCGGACCAGTCTCGTGCGTGCGTGCGTGTGTACAGCGCCGAGGTCGATCCTGCCTCCGCGTTCTTCCACAAGAAGCTCTACACTTGGCCCGCCTTCACGGCCGATATCTGGCGCTCGCTTGCGCTCTTCGAGACCTCGAGCAGGCCGCGTATATGATCCTCATCCCGCTGCGCTGGAACGTCGTCGCGAACGACAAGCTGGCAACACAACTCGAGTTGGCTCGCCTGCCGCACGTGCGCGTCCTGCCGTCGTCGGCGATTCCCACACGGGACTTCATCGGACTCCACACTGAGCTCGAGGTCGAGTATCCGGCCATCGCCAAGCCGGTTCACTGGGCCGGCGGGCGTGGTGTGACGCGCGTCGCGGACGAGAGCCAACTGACTCATGACGCTCCGCCTCGCTTCCGCGGCCGATCTCACCATGGTGGTCCAAGCCGCTCGTCGCGGCGTGAGCTCGTCTCGAAGATCTCAGGTCTTCTGCATCGACTGGGTCCGCAACTCGCGACCGTCAGGAGCATCGGGCCTGATGGCACCGTCGCCAACTACTTGGCCGGCGGCCGTTCGATGATCATGGATACTCCAGATGACGTTGCCCCGCTGGCGGCCTCCGTGGCCGAGTACGTGGGAGTGCATTGGCTTGGCGTCGACTTCTTCCGTACCGAAGAAGCGACGTGGCTCTCGGAGATCGAACTGGATGCGTATATGGCGCCTGCACGGATGAGGGGCGAGCGAATGAGGAGAGTTGCCGAACGCCGGTTCGCAGCCAACCGGCGCGCCTTTGACCACTGGAGAGACGCACGTTGAGCGCGACGAACAACGGACTGGCGATCGGCGTGATCGGGCTCGGGCGAGTCGGACGCGCAGCTTTGGAGTTGTTCGTCGGGCACGCGCATGTGGTCGGCTGGGATCCCTTGCTCGGCAAGCGCTATCCGGCCGCGGAGCTTGCCGCGTGTGCATTCGCGGTCGTGTGCGTCGACACGCCCTCCGGAGACGCGGGAGAGGCCGACCTTTCTTCGGTCAAAGATGCGATTTCCCGCCTGCCGTGCCGACGCATCGTGCTGAAGTCGACAGTGCCACCTGGAAGCACAGCACGGCTTGCTGCAGAGTCAGTCAAATCGATCTGCTTCTGGCCCGAATACATCGGGGAGAGCCGGTACCACAACCCCCACTTCCCGGCCCGGATTGTCGACGTGCCGTTCGTCATCATCGGCGGGGAGCCAACCGACCGTCGCTGGCTCATCGATCGGCTGATTCCGATCCTCGGCCCGACCAAGACGTACTTCCAGTGTTCCGCTACCGAGGCTGAGCTGATCAAGTATGCCGAGAACGCCTACTTCGCGACCAAGATCACGTTCGTCAACGAGTACCGGCGCATTTGTGAACATCTCGACGCCGACTGGCACACCGTCCGCGAGGGATGGCTGCTTGATCCTCGCGTCGAACCGATGCATACGGCGGCCTTCGAGGATCAGCCGGGCTTCGCGGGCAAGTGCCTGCCGAAGGATCTCAAGGCGATCGTCGCCGCTGCGGCGGCGCGAGGATACGGCGCCGCACTGCTCGCTGAGGTCCTCGCGTCCAACGCGCGCATCCGCGGCGAGGCGCCGTCGCGCGATGCGGCCGGCGCCTGCGTCCCCGAGCAATGACGATGCAGATTCTCGTGCTGATGCTGCAGTCGATTCGGCCGTCAAGCAACCACGGCGGGATCGAGCAAAGTCGTCAAGGAGGTCTGGGTACATCAAGACACGCCGGAACGGTGCACTACTAGTGTTCTGAGTCGTTAGTTTTGTGCTGGTTTTGTGGGATTCGGGCATGCCTCGGGG
>DASVPU010000414.1:0-2348 GCA_036389475.1 Solirubrobacteraceae bacterium | reverse complement strand
AACGCCCACGCCCGGCTTCGAGGCGACCGTCTACGTGGCACCGCGGGACCCGCCGAAGACGCCGCCGCCCGCCGGCTGGACGAAGGCCGGCCCGACGCGGTCGGTCCGCAACGGCGAGAAGTTCGACCTCGACACGGCGGGCAACAGCTTCCGGCGCTACCTGCTGTGGATCACGAAGCTCCCGCCGGGCAAGGACAAGGTCGAGATCTCGGAGATCCTGCTCTACAAACCGGCATAGCGCGCCATCGCGAAGCGGCTCAGAACCGGTACTCGCGCTCGCGCCGATAGCGCTCGATCCCCAGCTCGCACAACCGCGTCACGAGCTCGGGATACGGCAGCCCGCTCAGCTCCCAGAGCTTCGAGTACACGCTCGTCGCGGTAAACCCCGGCATCGTGTTCAGCTCGTTTACCAGCACCCTGTCCCCCTCGACGAAGAAGTCCGCGCGCGCCAGTCCCGAGCAGCGCAGCCGCGCAAACGCCTCCAACGCCAGCGACTGCACGCGCTCACGCGCCACGGGAGAGATCCGGGCGGGAACGACGAGCTGCATGCCCCCCGGCGAGTACTTCGCCGCGAAGTCGTACCAGTCCGCTCCGACGACGATCTCGCCGGGCTCTGAGACGGACGCCTCCCGATCGCTGCCCAGCAAGGAGCACTCGACCTCGATCCCGCCGCTCATCGCCTCGACGACCACGTTCGGGTCATGAGCGAACGCGGCTTCGAGCGCGGCTTCGAGCAGAGCGGCATCGGTCACCTTCGCGATTCCGACCGATGAACCCAGCTGTGCGGGTTTGACGAAGACCGGCAGGCCGAGCTCCGCCGCCTGCTCGAGCACGTCCGCGCGCGAGTGCTCCCACCGCGACGCCGCGACACCCAGGTAGCGCACCTGCTCCAAGCCTGCGCGCCCGAGCAACTCCTTGGCGACGATCTTGTCCAGGCAGGCCGCCGAGGACAGGACGCCCGAGCCGACGTAGGGCACGTCGAGCAGCTCGAGCAGGCCCTGCACGGTCCCGTCCTCCCCGAACGGGCCATGCAGCACAGGGAACACGACCTCGGCGCCGAGCAGTCCGCGGCCGGCGCGCAGCGCGACCTCCTCGCCGTCGTGCATCCACGTGCCGTCGCGGCCGAGCGTCACCTCGAGCACGTCGTGGCCCGCCCCGCGCAAGCCCGCGGCGACCGCTGCTCCGCCCGCCAGTGAGACCTCGTGCTCGGAGGAGCGCCCGCCGGCGAGAACCGCGACCTTCACGGGATCGGGGGCGGCGGCGGCGGTGTGGTGCTAGTGGGGGCTGGCGTCGTGGTCGTCGGCGGCGGCGTGGTCGCCGTTGCATCGAAGGTCCCGACGCTGATCGTCACCGTCGAGCCGCGGTCGACCTTCTCCCCCGCAGCGGGCGACTGCTGCTGTACGAGCCCGTCCTGGTCGGGCGTGTCGACCGCCACCTCGTCGGTCGAGACCTCGAAGCCACGGCCGGAGAGCGTCTCGGTGGCGTTGTTCTGCGAGCGACCGACGACGTCTGGGACGGCCACCTGCTTGGGCTGCGCGGCGACGGTGATGGCGACCGTCGAGCCGCGCGCAAGCTGCGTCCCGGACTCCGGACTCTGTGCGAGAACCGTACCTGGGTCGGACTTGACGTCCTCCTTGGAATTGACGCTGGCGCGGAAGCCCGCGCCCTCCAGGGCCGCCCGCGCGTCGTCCTCGTTCTTGCCGACGACCTTCGGCACCGCGGCGCGCTCCGGCCCGGTCGACACCGTGAGCTTGATCACGGCGCCCCGCTGGGCCTGCGACCTGGCCGACGGCTCCTGCGCGATGACGTTGCCGATCGACACGCTGGCCGACGACGTCGGCGTGTCCTTGAAGGCAAAGCCGGCGATGCGCAGCTTGCGGTGGGCGTCGTCGCGATTGAGATCGGTGACGTCGGGAACCTCGGTGATCGCCGGGCCGTCGGAGATGGTCAGCGTGACGCGCGAACCCTCGTCGGCCCTCGCGCCCCCGCCGGGATCTTGGTGAACCACGGTGTTGCGCGGCTGGTCGGAGTTGTCGCGGACGGAGTCGACTTCGAAGCCCTCGCTGCGCAGGCGCTGCTGCGCTGACGAGATCGTGCTGCCGACGACGCTCGGCACGCTCACGCGCTTGGGCATGAGCGTCGTGGCGAGCAGCAGCAGCGCTCCTGCCGCGAGCAGTGTCGCGATCAGCAGCCATGGCCAGCGGGGGCGCTTCCGGGGCGCCCGCGGCGCCGCGGCCACGCGCTGCGCCTCGTAGGCCTCGAGGCCCGGATACACGCCCGTGATCGGCCCGGAGGGCGGCGGCATGATCGCGCCCGTGACGCCGGCGGCGGAAGGCAGCGCGGCGGCG
>DASVPU010000413.1:0-14321 GCA_036389475.1 Solirubrobacteraceae bacterium | reverse complement strand
GATCGCGCACGAGCTCCCAGCGCGCCTCGATCGTCTGGCGCTCCAAGCGCTCGTGCAGCTCGGCCGCCTCGGCCTGGCGCTTCAGGGGCCGTAGCCGCGAGCGCGCTTCGCGCTCGACGTCCAGGGCGCGATCGAGGTTGTCCTGCGTGCGCTCGAGCTTGAGCTGCGCGCGGCGCCGGCGCTTGCGGTGCTTGCCCAGGCCGGCGGCCTCCTCGATCAGCAGGCGCCGCTCGCGCGGCTTTGACGTGACGATCGCCTCGATGCGGCCCTGCGAGACGACCGAGTGCATCTCCTTGCCCAGGCCCGTGTCGGACAGCACCTCCAGGATGTCCACCAGGCGACAGCGCGCGCCGTTGAGGCGGTACTCGCCCTCGCCGGAGCGGTCCAGGCGGCGCAGGATCGAGATCTCGCCCAGCGGCACGTCGACCGCGCCGTCGGAGTTGTCGATGACGATCTCGACCTCCGCCGCGGTGCGCGCCTGCACGCCGCGACCGCCCCCGAAGATGACGTCACGCATCGACTGGCCGCGTACGGCGAGCGGCGACTGCTCGCCCATCGCCCACAGCACGGCGTCGGTGATGTTCGACTTACCGGAGCCGTTCGGGCCGACGACGACCGACACGCCGGATCCGAACACGAGCTTTGTGCGGTCCGGGAAGGACTTAAAGCCCTTGAGCGTGAGCGAGCTCAGGTGCACCTCACGCCTCCTCGTCGAGCACGAGCGCCTTCAGCTCGTCGGGGTTCAGCGCCTCCAGCGCGATCCGCGCCGCCTCCTGCTCGGCATGCTTCTTGGAGCGACCCGCACCGCGCCCGATCGCCGCGCCGCTGACCGACGCCACGACCTCGAAGGTCCGGTCGTGAGGCGGGCCGTCCTCGGCGGCGATCGTGTACTCGACGGTCTCCGCGCGGCGCGCCAAGCGCTCTTGCAGCGTGGACTTGAAGTCGACTGGGTTGCTCAGCGAGTTGGTGATCTCCGGCTGGAAGGCCTCGACGACCGCTGCCGCCGTGCGCTCGTATCCGGCGTGCAGATAGCAGGCGCCGATGACCGCCTCGATGACGGATGCCAGCACGCGCTCGGTCTCGACCAGGGACTCCGCGCTCTGCCCCACCCCTGGGGGCGCGGACGCGAGTAGCTTGTCGGGCACGCCGAGTCGCTCGGCGACCGCCCGGCACGAGACCCCGGAGACGCTCTGCGCGCGGATCTTCGTCAACCGCCCCGCACCGAAGCGCTCGGCCTCCAGGCGCGGGTACAGGTGCGATGTGACCGCGAGACCGAGCACGGAGTCGCCGAGGAACGCCAGGCGCGAGTAGGAGTCGCTGCGGCGCTCGGTCCAGGAAGCGTGCGTAAAGACCTGCCGGTACAGGCACTCGGGCAGCTCTTGCAGGAGGTCGGTGAGGAGCTTCAGGGTTCAGATGGTTCGCGGGCGGCGGCGTGGGCCAGGACGAAGTCAACCGCCTGGCCGACAGTGACGATCTTCGCCGCCTGCTCGTCTGACATCTTCACGCCGTAGGAGTCCTCGAGCTCCTGCACAAGCGTGTAGAGGTCAAGCGAGTCGGCCTCCAGGTCCACGCGGAAGTTCGTGCTGTCGTCGATTCGCGCCGGATCGACCTCGAGCTCGTCCACCAGATGGGCCTGGACCACGGCGAAGACTTCTTCTCTGTTCATGGCGCTGACACGCTAGAGGGGCTCTCGGACAGCGCCGCGCCGCCCTTGCGCAGCGCCCCGGCGTGCTCGAGCGCGTCGTGCGTGCGCCCTACGACGTCGCCGGAGACGCTGCGCGCCGCGAGCAGGATCGCCTGGGCGAAGCCACGGCTCGTGAAGCGCCCGTGGCCGACGACGGCGACCTTGCGCAGACCCAGCAGATAGCCGCCGCCGGCCATCTCGGGGTGCAGCTCGTCGCCCATCGCGCGCAGCGCCGGGCGCATGAGCGCGCCGCCCGCCTTCGCGCGCTGGGTCGAGGCGGCGCTCTCGCGCAGCAGGGAGATCATCTTGTCCGACACGCCCTCCATGACCTTCAGCGTGACATTACCTGTGAAGCCGTCGGTGACGATGACGTCCGCCTTGCCCTGGACAAGCGCGTGACCCTCGATGTTGCCGATGAAGTTCAGCCCGGTCGCGGCGCGCAGGCGCTGGTTGACGTCGACCACGAGCGGCGTTCCGCGCGTGCTCTCCTCGCCGACCGACAGCAGCGCCACGCGCGGCTGCGCGATCGCGTGCACGAACTGCGCGAGCCCGGCGCCCATGAAGGCGAACTGGACGAGGTGCTCGGCGCGCACCTCGGTGTTGGCGCCGACGTCGAGCAGGATGACCGGCGCGCCCGGCACGGGAACGAGCGCTGCGAGCGCCGGGCGCAGGATGCCGCGATCGCGCTTGATGTTGAACAGCGCCGCGGCAAGCGCGGCCCCGGTGGCGCCGGCCGAGACGAGCGCGTCGGCCTCGCCGCTGGCGACCGCCTCGGCGGCGCGGACGATCGAGGCCTCGGGATGTGCCCGCACCGCGGCGGCCGGGTTGCCCTCCTTGGCGATCGACAGCGGCGCGTCGACGATGGAGATGCCGGGGCCGGCGGCGCCCATCTGCGAGGCGGGACCGAAGAGCAGGACCCGGACACCCTGCGCAGCTGCGAGATTCGCCCCCTCGACGACCTCGGCGGGCCCGAGATCGGCGCCGTTGGCATCGACCGCGACGACGACCGGGATGCGGTTGGCATCGGTCGACTCGGCGTTCCCGTTGAAACGGGCGGCGAGCGCTCGGATCCTCAAAGCCGGCACGCGCCGGCCTCCGTCAGTGGTCGTGGTCGTGCGCGTGGGCGTGCGGCGCGACGACCTCGCGACCGGCATACGTGCCACAGACCGGACAGACGCGGTGGGGCCGGCGCGGGCTGTGGCACTTCGGGCAGGCGTTGTAGACCGGAGCGGCCATCTTGTGCTGCGCGCGGCGCTTGGTGGTGCGGCTGTGCGATTGCTTCTGCTTCGGGACGGCCATGGCTGCTGGAGGGTACAGCAGCGGGCGCGGCTGGTAGGTCTGGCGCCGCAGGATGAGCCTGGATGCTGCGCATCTCGAGACGCTCCGCGGGCTCTACGTGATCACGTGACGGCAACGATGCTGGTGGCCCGCGACCCCACCAGCCGGGCGACCGAGCGCGACGCGACGACGCGCGCGCGGTATGCCCCGCCGGGCGCTGTGCCGGCGCCGATGTCCGCGCCGAATCGCCGGGACTTGGACGTCTTCGCGGATGCGATCGTGCGCCATCGACCGCAGGCGACGAGCCGCTGGATCTCGACCCGGCGCCCGCCGCGCCGGACGGTGCCGCTGAGCCTGACGCGCTTGCCGGTCCTCCGCGCCGACAGCGTGACCGGGGCGCGCACCGCAATTCGCGGGCTGGAGCGCCCGCCGGCGCTGATGGTGAACGCGGTGCCGAGGTCGTGGGGCCTGAGCTGACGCTGGACGCTCACGACGCCGCCGGCGCCGATCGTGGCCGTCGCGAGGGTCCTGCCCTCGATCCGCAGCGCCGCCCGCTTTCCCGCGAGCCGCGCCGCTGCCACCGCGGTGACCTTCAGCCGCCGGCCGCTCAGGGCGGCGGCGATGACCGACGGTCCCGTCGAGCACGATGCGAGCTGCTCACGGCCGTGGCCGGAGGCGAACGGGTTCGGCCTGCGCGGCGGGGGCGCGCTGGCCGCGAACACGACCGGCGTGATGTTCTGGATCGTCACCGCGCCCGCCCCGGCCGTCACGCGCCCCGAGCCGTCGGTCACGGTGATCGCGACGGGCTGGGAGCCCTCCGGCAGGCCGGCCGTGTCGCCGCTGAGCGGGAGGCTCGCCGTAGCCGGACAGGGTCGCGGACGGCTGTAGTCGCAGTCGAGCGTGGTCGTCTGAGTCTTGCCGGCGAAAGTCGCCTCGATGCTGCGAATGCCGGCGGCGTCGCCGGCCTCGACCGTTCCCGACAGGGCGCCCTTGTGGGGAAGCCCGTCGCCGAAGTCGCCGGTCAGCGTCGGTGCCGGCGGGCCCGTCGGATCGCTGATGTAGACCGCCGATGCGTAGACGTTCAGGAAGGCCTGCTGGTTGAGGTGCTTCGCGTTGCCCGAGCTGCCGCCGGGACAGCCGCCGGCGGCACGACAGGCCAGCTGCCAGGTCAGCGAAACGGTGCCGGTGGGTGGCGTGAAGGTCCGCGGCGGATACGGCCCGTCGGTCGCGCTCGTCGTACCGGGCGGCACGAGGTCGTTGGCAAGCGTGGACGTGCAGGGCGCGGCCGCATCGCAGCGTGTAAGCGTCGTCGCAGCGCCCGCGGCGTCGCGCGCGACGAGGCTCATCTCCCACACGTTGGAGGATCGCGCGCCGTGGTAGCTCGCGCCGTAGCTTGAGATGGTCGTGCCGGGCGGCGCGCGGAACGTCATCGACGACGCTGCGTCGCGCGCGATGACGCCCGTGGCCAATGGCTCCGTTCGCATCTGCATCCCTTCGCCGGCGGTGACGGCGGACCCCTCCGTCGAGCAGCCCGACTCCACGGCATCGATCCCGGCGACGTCGCTCACCGACGGCTCCCACGCTCCCGTCGCGAAGACGCCGCTGTGACCGGGCGCGGCGTTGCACGCGCGCACGGCGTACGTGCCGACCGGCTGGTTGTCGAGGTTCGCCAGGCCGACGTTCTGGCGCTCGGCCACCGCGGGCGCGGGCGCCGCCGCGGCGGCGTGAGCGACGGTCCAATCGATCATCTCGTTGTATGCGGCCGCAGCCGCGGCACCGTCGACCGGGCCGTGAACCCACGGCACGCTGCCCTTGGGGAGCGTACGCAGGATCGCGCGTGCGCCGACCCGGTTCTTCAGCAGCACGCCCTGCTGCTGCGTGACGTGGATGTCGGACTCCAGCTGATCGCCGGTGGTGGCCCCGTCATTGTCGCTGTCGACGTAGGCGTTGCCGAACGGCCCGTCGAGCGGCCGTTCGTCGGCGAGCTGCGTATGGGCGGGATCGGATGGGAGCGCGCGGCGGCCGTAGATGAGGAACGGATCGGGGCCGTGCGTCGCGTCGTAGTTCGGCGCCACGTCGTAGTCGTTGAGGTTCGGCGCCGGATCGCTGGCCGCGCCGAAGGCCTTGACGACCTTGTCGTCGACCCACCACGCGCCGAGGCTGGCGGTGCTCTGCCCGTTGACCGTCGCGACCCCGGAGCAGTTCTTGTTGAAGCAGGGATAGGTCGACTTCCAGGTCGCCCAGTCCGTCGGTCCGGCGTCGGAGACGACGAACGCCAGCTCGCGCGCCGCGCCGAGCAGCATCGCGAGATGAGCGCCCGCGGATTGCCCGTAGGCGCCGATCGGCAGCTGCGGGTAGCGCGCGTGGAGCTGGTCGTAGACGGTGACCACGTCGGTGAAGCCCGGGGCGTGGGCGCGGTAGGTGGACGTCACGGTGATGAACCCGCGGGCACGCCACTTGCGCTCCAGTTCGCCACCTCGATAGCCCGACAGCCCGCGCACGAGCCCGGGGCCCACCGCCTCCCATCCGCCGCCGTGGAATGCGAGCACGATCCCCTGCGGCGCAGCGGCCGGCAGGCGCAGCTCGTACCACTGCCCGCGGGTGCCCGCGGTTTCGTAGGCGCCCGAGGGAACCGGCGGCGGCGCAGCCGCGGCGAAGGCGGGCGCCATGACGGCCGCCGACACACCGAGGGCCATCAACCGCGCGAGCAAGTGCCTGCGGTGCCTGTGCACAGTTTCCGATCCTTCGCCACTGCGCCCGCCACAGGTAACCTGCATCCGCGGGGATCGTGCATGGCTGCGGGCCGGGAGTCAAGCTGGAACGGTCGGGTAAACGGCTCGCGGCGGCGACACGCGCGAACCTGCGGCGGATCTGCAAGCACAGGAAGGAGTGCGCGGCTCGACGGCGAAATCGGCCGCATGAGCGAGCTCGAGCTCGATCCTCTCCTTCTGACGACCCTGGCGACGCTGCAGCGCCACGATGTCCAGTTCGTCCTCGTCGGCGACGTCGCCGAGGCGATCTACAACCGCGGTGGCTTCGTCTCCGGCATCGCCATCGTGCCCGCATCCTACGGGCGCAACGTCGAGCGGCTGATCGCCGCGCTACAGGCGCTCGACGGCGAGCTGGGTATAGCCGGGACACCGGCAGATGCGTCCGTCGACTGGCGCCGCACCGACCTGCGCGACCTCGCGCCGTGCTCGTTCATGACCTCGGGCGCCGACATCGATGTCAACTTCCAGCCGGCGGGGACGCGCGGCTACCAGGACCTCTTCGACTACGCGTCGCAGATCGACCTCGCGCCTGGTGTCGCGCCGCTCGTCGCCTCGCCCGAGGATCTCGAGCGCGTCGGTCGCGGGTCCTCGACGACCGTGCCCCACGCGCAGGCGCCGGCGGCGCTCCCGCCGGACGGCCAATGGCCCGGCGAGCAGATCCGCGCCAGCCGCCCGAGCCGGACGACCGGCTACTGATCGAGCTTGAGCTCGAGGAGCTTGGCCCAGCGAGGGTCGGGCGCACGCTCGTGTGCGTGCTCTGGGCCAGCTTGGTTGAGGTCGATCCCACATTCCGCGCAGAGCCCAGCGCAGTCCGCGCGGCACAGCAGTTGCACGGGCAGCGCGAGCGCCAGCGCGTCGCGCGCCCACGCGTGCAGGTCAAGCACCTCGCCGTCGACGTAGGGGCTGGACAGCTCCTCGATTTCGCCGGGCTGATCGACCTCGCGCGCGTCGACGAAGATCGCCGGAGTGGCTGGCTCCAGGCAGCGCATGCAAGGTCCGCACAGGGTGGCGTCGAAGCGCAGCCGCAGGGCGTAGCCGTTATGGGTCATGCGGGAGATGTCGAGTCTCGCGGGCGCTATCGCGGGCGTGACATCGTACGTCTCGCCGCCGAACTCCAGCGGGTCCAGCGCGATGTCGAGCCGGAGGCGACGAGCCTCGCCGGAGGTGAGCCGCAGACGCCCGAGATCGAAGCTGTCGGTGCGGGTCGGCATGGTGATTTCAAGGCTAGCGAGCGCCTGAGGCGAACTAGACGCGCGGTCGAGCGGACAGACTGGTCCCGCCGCGCCCGATCCGTGAGCGCGACGGGGAGACCCTGATGCACGAGCTTCGTATGCGCGGCTGCTATCGCTACTTGCCCATCGACCACCAGCCGCGCCACGGCTGGCCCGGGCTCCATGCGGCGCTGTAGGCGCGGCCGTCGCGACCGATGACGAAGACGTCCATGAAGTCGGGACGGCGGCTGACGGCGGTGACGATGGACCCGTGAGCGGCCTGGCCTCCGTTGAGGTTCCACCAGCCATGCCAGCCGTCGCTGAAGGCGGGCTCCCACGCAGCCGTATAGATCGTGTTGTCCGAGCCGACGACGAAGACGTCCAGCTTGTTGGCGCTCCGCGAGACCCCGAACACCGGGTTGCCGGCCTGCGTGCGGCCGCCGCGGATCTGCCACCAGCCGTGCCAGCCGTCCTTGAAGGCGGGCTCCCACGCCGCAGTGATGATGTTGCCGTTGCTGTGCGTCCCGAACACGTCCAGGTGGTCGGCGCTACGCGTCACCGCGCCGATGTAGGCGCCTTGCGGGAAGACGACGTCGCGGATGCGCCACCAGCCGTGCCAGCCGTCGCTGAACGCCGGCTCCCACGCAGCCGTGTAGCAGCCGCCGTCGGTCCCGACGACGAAGACGTCGAGCTTGTTCGCGCTACGCGACACCGCCGTCACCGGAGCGCCAGGGCGCGCGCGGCCGCCGCGGATGTCCCACCAGCCGTGCCAGCCATCGCTGAACGCCGGCTCCCACGCGGCGGTGATGACCCGGCCGGCGGTGTCGGTCCCGAAGACGTCCAGGTGGTCCTGGCTGCGAACGACCGCGTTGATCATCGACCCTTGAGGGAACACCGCGTTGCCGATGCGCCACCAGCCACGCCAGCCCTGGCCCGGAGCCCACGCGCACGTATATGCGCGCCCGTCGGTGCCGACGACGAACACGTCGATGAAGTTGGGCCGTCGCGAGACCGCGGTGACCGGCGCGCCGGGTGCCGCGCGGCCGCCGAGCAGGTTCCACCAGCCCTCCCACCAATCGACCATCGCGGGTTCCCAGGCGGCGCTGACGGTGTTCCCGCCGCTGTCGCAGACGAACACGTCGAGGTGGTCGGTGCTGCGGCTGACGACGTTGCACACCGACGGCTGAACCGTCCGCATCGACGTCAGTCCCCAGCCCAGATGCCGCTTGGTCGCGCCGCACATCAACCACTCGTTGGCTCGCATGAGGCATCCCGTGCCGGCGGCCCCGGCGCAGTTCTCACAGTTCGTGTTCGGCTCGCCGAAGCGCCCCCACGAGCCACCGCACGTGCATCCGCTGGACGAGTACTCGTCTGGGCAGCCGAAGATGTGCCCGCTTTCGTGGGCGAAGACGCGGTCGATGTTGTCCGGCCCCCAGCCGTCGTTGGCGTACTCCATGACGATCCGCGGGCCACCGATGCTCGCGTACGCGAAGTGGTCGACCGGATAGCCCTTGACGAAGAACACGCAGTACGTCCATTGCGTGTGCCGGTTGGTGCGCAGCCAGTTGATGTAGTCAAAGACGCCGTTCCAGTTGGCCTGGAACCCGAGCGCGCCTACGGCGGGATCACGGAAGCGGCTCTCGTTGTCGCTCGCGGTGGCGTTGGGCTGGGTGGCGATGTTGACGGGCCGGATGTCGTAGTTGAAGCTCACCCCCGCCCACCAGTTGAACGCGGCCAGCCATGCCGCCCCGGCCTGCACTTCGGCAACGATCTTGGTCTGCTCGGCCGCTGTGAACTGCGTGGCTGGGGTCGGACCGTTGACGATCACCACGCCCAGAGCGACCGATCCCATGAGGTACTCGCTGCTGGCCGGCGCTCCGGCGCCGGCATCTCGGGCGCCCGCGCCGGCCTCCGCGCGAGGCTTTGGCATCGGCGCGCCGGCACAGCCGCCCATGTTCCAGACCTTGCCGTCGCCGGGTCGATTGGCCTTGGCGGCAATGAAGTCCGAGCTGGCGCGCAGCTGCAGGGCCTCGACACCGAAGCGCTCGGTCTCGCTGAGCTCCTCCAGCAGCGAATCCGGGAACTCGGGGATGACGGGCGCCTTGCCGGCTCCCGTGCCGGCCCTGATCTCCACCCGGTCGCCGAAGCGTTGCAGCACACGCGGCGGGGGCGTGGTCGACTCGGTCCGCAGCGCGTCACTCTCACGCAGCGCGTCGTGATGAATTACCAGCAGTTCCTCGAACGGCAGGTCTTCAGCCATCTGCTACCTCCTGGTACGAACCCTTCGATGTGGACTATCTACGGCTGGCGGAATCGGAGGTAGATCAAAGACATCGGCCTCCCAGGTGTTGTGACAGTTCAGCGCTCGTCAGGGAGCCTCAAAGCCGGGGGCGTCCCAACTGAGCCCTTCTCCCTTGCGCTGCTTCGGACGAGCACGCTCGCGCCAGGCGTCCACGAACATGCGCTCACCTTCGTCAAGCTCGTCCCTAACGTCGTCCGGCACATCCTCGTCGTAGATGCTCAGCACGTGCGGCCGCGATGCAAGCGTCTCCCGTGCGCCGTCGGGCACTACGGCGAGCGAGATCCGGTCGGACAACCGCTGGGTGACCCTTCCGCCGGCAAGTGAGATGGCTTGCGCTGAATCGGCGCCAGGAGCGAGGACGACGAGCAACTCGCGCTCGGGCTCGGTCATACAGCACATGCTACGCGTACGTCCCGCTACAGCTCAACCAGCTTGCGCTTGAGTACCTTGCCCGTCGCGTTACGGGGCAGCTCATCCAGAAACACGACCTCGCGCGGGACCTTGAAGCGCGCGAGATGGGCCTTCACATGCGCCTTGACCTCGTCCTCGGAGACCGAGGCGCCCTCGGACACGACGACGAACGCCTTCAGGCGCTGGCCGAAGCCCGCGTCCTCGACGCCGATCATCGCGACGTCCTCGACACCGTCCATGGCGGCCACGACGTCTTCGACCTCCCGTGGAAATACGTTCTCGCCGCCGGAGACGATCATCTCGTCGTCGCGGCCGTCGACGAACAGGCGCCCGTCCTCGTCGAAGTGCCCGAGGTCGCCTGTGGACGTAAGCCCGTCGATGAGGGACTTGCCGCCTCCGCCGGTGTAGCCGTCGAAGACCATCTCGTTGGCGACGAAGATGCGGCCGGTCTCGCCGGGTCCGACCTCTGTGCCGTCGGGATCGTACAAGCGTAGGACGGTCCCGCGCGGCGGGCGCCCGGCGGTTTCGGGCGCGGCGCGCAGATCCTCCGGGGTGGCGATCGCCGCCCAGGCGACCTCGGTCGAGCCGTAGAAGTTGTAGAGGACGTCGCCGAACTCGTCCATGACGCGCGTGGGCAGCTCGCCCGCGAGAGCGGACCCGCTGGCGGCGATGATGCGCAGCGACGCGGTGTCGTAGCGGCCGATGACCTTCGGCCCGAGGTCGAGGATGCGCTGCAGCATGACCGGCACGACGATCAGCGCGGTCGCCCCGTGCTCGTCGATCGCGCGCAGCGTGTCCTCGGGATCGAAGCGGCGGCGCAGGAGCAGCGTCGAGCTCAGTCCCGTTCCCAGGATGAAGTGCGCGAGACCCCAGGAGTGAAAGAGCGGCGCGGCGATCATCGTGCGCCCGCGCGCGCGCAGCGGGATCTTCGACAGCAGCGCAGCCACCGGCGCGAGCGAGTCGGGCTGCTTGCGGTTGGCGCCCTTCGGGGTGCCGGTCGTCCCGCTCGTGAGGATGACGATGCGGCCCTTGCAGGCCGGCGGGACGACGTCGCTGGGATCTCCCTTGGCGATCAGATCCTCGAGCAGCGGCACGTCCGAACCGTCGGCGTCGGCCCACGCGAGGTAGCGGTCGCGGCCGCTCGCCGCCCCGGCCACCAGATCCGCGAACTCCTCGTCGTAGACGATCGCGCGCGGCTGCTCGCGCTCGCAAACCTCTTCGAGCTGCGGCTTGGCAAACGCCGTGTTGAGAAACAGCGCGTGCATGCCGAGCTTCGAGCACGCCACCACGGCCTCGACGAACCCGCGATGGTTGCGGCATAGGATCGCGACACCGTCGCCCTCAACGAGGCCCGCATCGCTCCACGCGTGCGCGAGCGCGTTCGTACGCCGGTGCACCTCGGCGAACGTCAGCGACCCGCGCTCGTCGACGAGGGCGGCATCGTTCGGATAGCGGATCGCCGACGCCGCGTATGCCGCGGCCATCGTGGGACCCCAGCTGCTGATCGCCTGGATCGTGCGCACGAGCTTGTCCGGTCGCGTCGGCGCGAACATCCCGGACTCGAACAGCTGGCGGATCGTGAAGGCCTTCGTCGCCAGGCTGTCGAGGCGGAGCACGCGCGGGAATCTACGGAAGCCGCAGATCAGGCGGCACGCTGCCGCGCTCGATGAGGCCGTGGATGTCCGCAGCCCGCCGCGGGTTGAGAAACACGTGGCGCTGGCCGACGCTCGGCTTCTCGCTGAGAAGGCCGGCTGCGATCAGCGCCTCTCCGACCTCGCCGGCGAGCGCGCGCTCGTTGCCCGCAAAGCCGCGCGAGAGGTGGCGGACGTCGGTGTGGTACGCGCCCCACTTCCCCATGCCGTTGAGGCGCTGGAGGATGCGACGGGCGATGCGGCGCGCGGGCTGGGGGTCGTCGTGAGGTCGTGCAGCCGAGGCGCCGGACGCCTGCAGCAGCACGAGCACGGCGTCGTCGAGCGCCTCGACTGAGTCCGGATCGGCGGGACGGCCACCGAGCCGCGCGACGGCTTCGGCGCTGCGCAGGGCGGCGGCGATCGGCGGGCGCCAGTCGGTGGCATCCGCGAGCACGTTCGCGGGCAGCGCGAGCGCGTGGGCGCGCAGGCGCGCGACCGGGATGACGTGCTCGTCGAAGGCGACAGCGGCGAGCTCGGCGTCCTCGTCATGCGCGCCAGACGACGTCGGCAGCCTGAGCGCGAGGTGCTCGTCGAACGCCCCGGCCTGCAGGCGCAGGTCGTCCGGTCCGGCAGGGACGGGCAGCAGCGCGATCTCGACGAGCGCGGCGATCGCCGCTGCGGCGGCGAGCCAGCCGCGCTCCGCCACGGCATCCAGGTCGGCGCGTACCGCGACGGGAACGGGCACGACGGCGAGCAGTCCGCCGGGCGCAGCCGCAAAGACGACGGTCACCGGCTCTCCGCGTCCCGAGCGCGGAAGGTTGAGCTCGCGCTCGGAGCGCGCCAGCTCTTCGCGCAGCAACCCGCGGAGCTGCCCCGCGCGCTCGCGCGGGGCGGCGGCGCCGCCGGCGTCCTGCAAGGCTGAGGCAAGCGCGTTCATGGTTGCTGTCCGAGGGTAGTTGCGCGGCGACCTCGATTAGGGTCAGGCGCTGTGTCGGGCTGGTTTGAGCACTTCGGCTTCGCGGAGGTAGCGGACAACCTGGTCGTGGGCGCCTACCCGCAGGATGCCGACGATGTCGCCGCGCTGCGCGATGCCGGCGTGACGCGGATCTTCAACCTCGTCCAGGACGTCGAGTACGACCTGGGCGCGCGCGACGCCTGCGTCACGGCGCTGGACGACGCCGGCATCGACGAACGCCGCGTCGAGCTCATCGACTACGGCAGCCTGCTGCCCGGCCAGATCGAGCTCGCTGCGCAGACGGCGCTGGAGTGGCTGGAGCAGGGCGAGCGCGTCTACGTCCACTGCCGCGCGGGCTGGCAGCGATCGGCGGCGGTCGCGGCGGCGATCGTCGCGCTGCGCGAGAGCGTCGAGCCGGAGGAGGCACTCGAGCTCATCCGCGAGCGCAAGCCGACGGCGAACCCGCTTGCCCACCAGCGCAGGGACCTCTTTCGCTGGTGGGCCAAGCGCAAGCGCTGATCCGTTCCGTCAGGTGCGGCCCGTAGCGTTCGGCTGCACCAACCATGGAAGCTGCCACTCCCCTTCCCTTCGGCCAGGTCCACATCGCGCACGGCCGGATGTCGGTCGAGTACCTCGTCGTCGATGACGAGACGACCGTCCGCCTCGCCTCTGAGCGCGACGATCCCGTGCGGTTTGTCACCGACGCGCTGGAGATCGGGGCGCGCGTGCTCGACCGCGAGCAGACGGGGGCCAATGCGGAGTTCGTGCGCGCGGAGTTCGAGAAGACCGCGCGCGCCCTGGACAACGAGTTCGTCCAGCGCGCGCGGCTGGTCGCCGAGCGCCTGGACCAGAAGGTCGACGAGGTCTTCGGCCCAGAGCACGGGCACGTGACGCAAGCGCTGGCACGGCACTTCGGCGACGAGTCGTCGGTGGCGGTGCAGCACCGTATCCGCGCGGTGCTGAACGAGGTCTCCGGGCAGATGCGCGAGGACCTGCGCAGGCAGTTCTCCGCCGACGCCGACAGCAACCCGCTGGCCGTCTTCCAGCGCGCGCATCTCTCGGCTGCCAAGCAGATCGCGGGCGAGCACTCCGCGCACCTGCGCACGATGAACGACCGCCTGGAGGCGATGAAGCTCGAGATCGCCGATCTGCGCAACGAGAAGCAGAAGCTCATCGAGATCGCGGCGGTACAGGAGAAGGGCACGGCCAAGGGCCGCAGCTATGAAGAGGCGGTCGCTCTGGCCCTTGACGCGATCGCGGTCGTGCAGGGCGATGACTGCGAGGCGGTCGGCGACCTCCGTGGCGAGGGCGGGCGCAAGGGCGACGTGGTTGTCGCGATCGGCGCCTGCTCGGGCCCCGCGCGCGGGCGGATCGTCTTCGAGGCGAAGAACTCCCAGCTGTCGCGCAACAAGGCGCTGTCGGAGCTCGACGAGGCGATGGAGACTCGCGGCGCCGACTTCGCGATCTTCGTCGTCCCCTCCGAGGACAAGCTGCCGGCTCGCACGCGCCCGCTGCGCGAGTTCAACGGCGACAAGATGTTCGTCGTCTACGACCCGGAGGCCGAGGAGCGGCTCGCGCTCGAGGTCGCCTACGCGCTGGCCCGCGCGCGCGTGCTGATGCACCGCGGCGCCAGCGAGGCCGTCGATCCCGCGGCGGTCCGCGCCGAGGTCGAGCGCGCGCTGCTCGCGATGGAGGACGTCCGCCGCATCAAGACGCAGCTCACGAACGCCACCGGCGGGATCGACGAGGCGCGCAAGATCCTCGACTGCATGGCGGCGGGCGTGCGCTCGCACCTGGCGACGATCGAGGGACTGCTCGCCGTCGCGGCGGTGCCGGAGAGCTGATCGTCACCGCCGCCCGCCGTGCGGCCAGTTGCACCTCGAGCCTCTAGTTGCGTCCTGCAAGTCCGTGCGGGTACGGACCTGCAGGACGGACCACTAGATGGTTGATTCCTAATTCGCGTGCATGCGGGGGCAGGTCAGGGCGGATGCCGGGCGCCGCACGGATGCGAAGCAGGTACCGGTAGTACCGGCGAGCGTGCGGGTGGCGATCCGGCGCCGATCCTGGCCTGTCATCCG
>DASVPU010000412.1:0-1802 GCA_036389475.1 Solirubrobacteraceae bacterium | reverse complement strand
CCACCCCGCCCCGCCGCGCGAGGAGCTGCGCGCCGACCTGAGCTTCCTGGGCAACCGCCTGCCCGACCGTGAGGCGCGCGTCGAGGACTTCTTCTTCGGCGCCCTGACGGCCGCGCCGCGACGCCGCTTCCTGCTCGGCGGCAACGGCTGGGAGGACCGGGCGCCGGCACATGCGAACCTGCGCTACCTCGGCCACGTCTCCCCGCGCGACCACAACGCGCTGAACTGCTCGGCGCTCAGCGTGCTGAACGTCAGCCGCGACAGCATGGCCGCCAACGGCTTCTCGCCCGCAACGCGCGTCTTCGAGGCGGCCGGCGCTGGCGCGTGCCTGATCACGGACTCCTGGGAGGGCATCGACGAGTTCCTCGAGCCGGAGACCGAGGTGCTCGTCGCGTGCGACGGGACGCAGGTCGCAGCGCTGCTGGATGGGCTTGACCCTGCGCGCGCGCGGCGCATCGGGGAGGCGGCGCGCGCGCGAGTGCTCGACCGGCACACGTACGCAGACCGCGCCGCGCAGGTCGAGGCGCTGCTGACAGCAGGAGTAGCCGCATGAGGATCGTCCTGCTCGGCCTCTCGATCACGTCCTCGTGGGGCAACGGACACGCGACGAACTACCGCGCGCTCGTGCGGGCACTGACCTTCCGCGGCCACGACGTGCTGTTCCTCGAGCGCGACGTGCCGTGGTACGCCGCCCAGCGCGACATGCCGCGGCCGCCTTGGGGCACGACGCGACTGTACGGCTCGCTGGACGAGCTGCGTCGCGAGCACGCGGTTGCGGTCCGCGACGCCGATCTCGTCGTCGTCGGCTCCTACGTACCCGAAGGCGTCGCGGTCGGTGAATGGGCGGTCGCGACGACACACGGCCTAGCGGCCTTTTACGACATCGACACGCCGGTGACGCTGGCCAAGCTCGCGCGCGGCGACTACGAGTACATCACGCCGCAGCTCGTACGCGACTACCGCCTGTACCTGTCCTTCACCGGCGGGCCGACGCTGCAGCACCTCGAGGACGAGCTCGGCTCGCCCTGTGCGCGCGCGTTTCACTGTCTCGTTGATCCCGACGCCTACCCGGTGCTCGAGCGCACGGCGCGCTGGGACCTGGGATATCTAGGCACGTACTCCGGGGACCGCCAGCCCGCGCTGGAGCGCCTGCTGCTGGACCCCGCCCGCCAGGACCCGCACCTGCGCTGCGTCGTCGCCGGGCCGCAGTACCCCGCAACGATCGACTGGCCGGCGAACGTCGAGCGCATCGAGCATCTGCCGCCGGCCCGGCACGCGGCCTTCTACGCGGCGCAGCGCTTCACGCTGAACATCACCCGCGCCGACATGCTCGACGCCGGCTGGTCGCCGAGCGTGCGGCTCTTCGAAGCTGCGGCGTGCGCGGTGCCGGTGATCTCCGACGCCTGGGCCGGGCTGGAGACGTTCTTCGCGCCCGGAACAGAGATTCTCGTCGCCGGCGACGGCGATGGTGTCCGACGAGCGCTGGCGGGTACGAGGGAATCACAACGGCGAGCGATCGGCCGCCGCGCGCGGCGCCGGGTGCTCGCCGAGCACACGGCGCTGCACCGTGCGATCGAGCTCGAGGCCCACGTTCTGGAGGCGATCGCACACGCATGAGCACGCTGCAATCGACCGACGGCGCAAGCGCTGCCCCCGAGCTGGCGCCCTGGTTTCACAACCTGCACCTCCCCGGGAACCGGCGCACCGCGCCGGATCATCCGCTGGGTGACTTCCCCGCGTTCAAGTGGCGGCAGATCGCGCCCCACCTGCCTGAGGATCTGCACGGTGGGCGCGCGCTGGAC
>DASVPU010000411.1:0-18474 GCA_036389475.1 Solirubrobacteraceae bacterium | reverse complement strand
CGTGCCGTGCGCGCTGTCGGGCGTCAGCACCTTGGTGCGCTCTTCCCCGCGATCGGCGTGGTAGGCGCGCGTGAGCAGCACGCCCGCCAGCTCGCCGTGCGAGCCCGCCGAGGGCTGCAACGAGACGTGCGGCAGGCCCGCGATCTCCGCCAGCGCCTCCTGCAGCTCGAACATGAGCTCCAGCGCGCCCTGCGCCCGGCGCGGGTCCTGCAGCGGGTGCAGCCGCGCGTGGCCCGGCAGCGACGCCACGCGCTCGTGCAGGCGGGGGTTGTGCTTCATCGTGCACGAGCCGAGCGGGTAGAAGGCCGAGTCGAGATCGAAGTTGCGCTTGGAGAGGTTGACGTAGTGGCGGACGATCTCTGGTTCGGTCGCCTCCGGCAGCTTCGGCGGCTCGGCGCGCCGCAGCGCCTGCGGGATCAGCCCGTCGACCCTCGGGACGTCGAGCTGCGGCGCCACGAACGCCCGCCGGCCCGGTGCGCCCTTCTCGTAGATCGTCGTCGCGTGCTCACGCTGCTGCGCGCTGCCCACAGCGTGCGTCATACCGCCGCCACCTTCGTGCTCGCGCTGCGCTCGGCGGCGACCGCGTCGCCGAGCACGGCCGCCAACCGGTCGATGTCCGCCCGCGTGCGCTGCTCGGTGATCGCGACGAGCAGGCCGTCCTCGTACTCCTCGTAGTAGCGCCCGAGCGCGTAGCCCGCGTTGATCTGAGCGGCCGCGCAGCGCTCCAGCACGCGGTCCACCGGCGCGTCGAGCCGCAGCGCGAACTCGCGCACCACCGGCTGGTCGTGGAGCTTGTGCACCCCGTCCAGCTCGGCGAGCGTCTCACGCGCGTAATGCGTGCGCTGAAGCATGAGCTCTCCGATCTCCACGATCCCCTGCCGTCCGAGCCAGCTGAGGTACACGACGCCGCCCAGCGCGTTGAGCGCCTGCGACGTGCAGATGTTCGAGGTCGCGCGCTCGCGGCGGATGTGCTGCTCGCGCGTCTGAAGCGTCAGCACGAAGCCCCGCCGGCCGTCGACGTCGGTCGTCTCGCCCGCGATCCGCCCGGGCATGCGGCGCAGGTGGGCATCCGTCGCGGCGAAGAAGCCGAACGAGGGACCGCCGAAGTCCAGGCGGTTGCCAAGCGACTGGCCTTCGCCGACGCAGACGTCGACGCCCTGCTTGCCGGGCGCCTCGAGCACGCCGAGCGTCAGCGGGTCGGCAGAGCAGATCACAAGCGCGCCGTGCTCGTGGGCGGCGGTCGCGATCGCGGCGACGTCCTCGACGGCGCCGAGGAAGTTCGGCTGCTGGAGCACGACCGCGCCGACGTCGTCAGCCAGCTCGTCGCGCAGTGCGTCGAGGTCGGTGACGCCGTCGTCCAGCGCGATCTCTTCGACGGTGGTTCCGTAGCCGGCCGCGAGCGTGCGAAGCGTCTCGCGGCTGTGCGGGTGCACGCCGCGGCTGACGAGTAGGCGCGGGCGCTTCTTCGTGAGCTTGGCGAGATAGGCGGCGGCGCCGACCGCGCTCGGCCCCTCGTAGACGGAGGCATTGGAGACCGGCAGGCCGGTGAGCTCGGAAATCGCCGTCTGGTACTCGAACATGACCTGCAGGCCGCCTTGGCTGACCTCGGGCTGATAGGGCGTGTACGGCGTCAGGAACTCAGATCGCGACATGAGCATGTCGACGATCGAGGGGACGTAGTGGTCATACATCCCGGCGCCGAGGAACGTGATCTCATCCTCGGCCGAGACGTTGCGCTCGGCCAGGCGTCGCAGCTCGGTGTAGACCTCCTGCTCGGGCTTGCCCGGCGGCAGGTCGATCGGCCGGCGCAGCCGCACGCCGGGCGGGATCGGATCGAACAGCTCCTCGACGGAAGCCACGCCGATGACGTCGAGCATGTGCTCGAGATCCGCTGGGGTGACGCCGGTGTAGCCGCTCATTGCAGCGCGTCCTCGTAGGCAGCATGATCGAGCAGCGCGTCGACCTCTTCCTTGTCGGCCAGCTTGACCTTGACCATCCACCCAGAGCCGTAGGGATCCTCGTTGATCGCCTCCGGGTTGTCAGCCAGATCGGTGTTGACTTCGACGATCTCGCCCGACAGCGGGGCGACGACGTCCGAGACCGCCTTCACGGACTCGACCTCGGCGTAGAACTCGTTGGCCGTCACGGACGTGCCGACCTCGGGCGGATCGAAGAACACGACCTCTCCAAGCTCGTTCTGGGCAAACCAGGTGATGCCGAACGTGGCGGTGTCGCCGTCGACGCGCGCCCAGTCGTGATCGGGGTGGTACAGCAGCTCCTCCGGGTAGCTGGCGTCAGCCATCGCTCTCCTTGGGCGGTTGGCGGTACAGGGGCCGCGACGCGACGAGCGCCGGACGAATCCTTCCCCGCACGTCGATCTCGAATCGCTCGCCTTCCACGGCCTTGGCTGCCGGCAGGTACGCCATGCCGATGCCGACGTCCAGGCTCGGCGAGAGCGTGCCGCTCGTCACCTCGCCGCCGCCGACGACGGGGTTGCCGTGCCGGGCGATACCGGGGCCGACGATCTTGAAGGGCACGAGCAGCTCACTCGTGCCGCCCTCGCGCGCGGCGCGCACGGCGTCAGAGCCGACGAAGCCCGTGTCCTCGACGCAGACCCAGCCCAGGCCGGCTTCGATCGGTCCGCGATCGGCGGACAGGTCGTTGCCGTAGAGGTGAAAGCACGCCTCCAGACGCAGCGTGTCGCGCGAGGCCAGGCCACAGGGCACGGCGCCGCGGCGGACGATCTCGTCCCATAGCGCCGGCGCGTCATCGGGATCGACGAGTAGCTCGACGCCGTCCTCGCCGGTGTAACCGGTCCCGCAGACGAGCGCCTGACGGCCGTGGACGACGCGCGCGCCGGCCTGCATCCGCCCGGGCAGCGGGTGGTCCGCCATCGCCTGAACGATCTCGCGCGCGAGCCGGCCCTGGACGGCGAGCATGGCGTAGGCGTCGAGCGCGTCGACGATCTCGACGTTGAAGCCCCCGGCGTGCGCGCGCAACCAGGCGACGTCGGCGGCGTGGTTGGAGGCGTTCGTGACCGTGAGGAAGCGATCGCGTTCGAGGCGATAGGAGAAGACGTCGTCGAGCACGCCGCCTCGCTCGTCGCAGATCACGCTGTACTGCGCGCGGCCGACCGTCATCGCCGACACGTCGTTTGAGTACACGTGCTGCAGCAACATCTCGGCGTCCGTGCCGCGGACCTCGATCTCACCCATGTGCGAGACGTCGAACACGCCGGCCGCGGTGCGCACGGCGAGGTGCTCGGCGCGGATCCCATCGAGGTAGTGGACGGGCATCTCCCATCCCCCGAACGCAACGAGCTTCGCCCCAGCCTGTTGGTGCCTTTCGAACAGCGGCGTGCGCTTGAGCGTGGACGACGTCACACGGCGCAAGGCTACCGAAGCGCCCTGTCGCTTCCGGGGTCCCAAAGCCCCTGAACGATGCGTACGTATGCGGGGGCGGGATCCGGCGGCTTGGCGAGCGTTATCTGTCCGTCCCGACGATCGTCGGCTGCGCGCCATTTGCGGCCCACGCGGACACAAACTCCCAAGGCTCTACCTAGCGTCGAGCGTGACGAATCTTCGGCAGGGCGATGCGCGCGCGAGGAAGACGCTCGCCGTTTGCGCGTTCCATTCCCGCCCTGAGCTCGCCGGCGGCCAACGCGCCGACGTTCAGCGGAGGAAGGGCGGGATCTCGATCTCGTCGTCGGAGATCTCAAGCGACGAGCGCTGGCGATCGTCGTATCGCGGGCCGCGGTCGCGATACGGCGGCGGTGGTGGCGGCTGCTGCTGCTGCTGCTGACGGTACGGATCCTGGCGACCGCGCGCGCCGGGGCCGGGGGCGGCGAGGCTGCGGCGGCTATGGTCGAAGCCGGTCGCGATCACGGTCACGCGAACCTCGTCGCCCTGCGACTCGTCGATGACGGCGCCGAAGATGATGTTCGCGTTCGCAGCCGCCGCCTCGCGGACGATCTCGGCCGCCTCGTTGACCTCGAACAGGCCGAGATCCTTGCCCCCGGTCATGTTCAGCAGGATCCCCGTGGCGCCCTCGACGTTCTCCTCGATGAGCGGGCTCGAGATCGCGATCCGCGCCGCCTCAGCCGCGCGATTCTCGCCGTTGGACGTGCCGATGCCCATGAGCGCCGAGCCGGCGTCCTGCATGATCGTGCGCACATCTGCGAAGTCGAGGTTGATCAGGCCGGGGATCGTGATGAGGTCGGTGATCCCCTGCACGCCCTGGCGCAGGACGTTGTCGGCCTCGCGGAAGGCGTCGATCATCGTCGTGCGACGCTCTACGACCGACAGCAGCTTTTCGTTGGGGATGACGATCAGCGTGTCGACGACCTCGCGCAGGCGCTCGATGCCCTCCTCGGCCTGGCGCGTGCGCTGGCTGCCCTCGAACTCGAACGGCTTGGTGACGACGCCGACGGTCAGCGCGCCGATCTCGTTCTTGGCGATCTCGGCGATGACCGGCGCGGCGCCGGTACCGGTACCGCCGCCCTCGCCGGCGGTGACGAACACCATGTCGGCGCCCTTCAGCGCCTCCTTGATGTCATCGCGAGATTCCGCGGCCGCGCCGAAGCCGACCTCCGGGTTCGCGCCGGCGCCAAGGCCCTTGGTCAGGTCGTGGCCGATGTTGAGCTTGATGTCGGCGTCCGTCATCTGCAGCGCCTGGGCGTCCGTGTTGGCAGAGATGAACTCGACCCCGCGCAGTCCCGCGTCCACCATGCGGTTGACCGCGTTCGTACCGCCGCCGCCGACGCCGACGACCTTGATGACAGCGAGATAGCTGCTGCTGGATTCCATGACAGACGCGTCCGACCCTTGAGTTAGCGTTGAGAGATTTTGGCTCCCCGGCCCGATGCTGCGAAAACCACAGTAAGCACGGGCCGGAACGGATGTCAACGCGAAGTCTACTCGCGCAACAGCGATTGCAAAACACGGGAGTCTCAACCTGTGCAGGAGAAATGCGCTGAGACTGGCCTCGATCTACAGTTGAGGTTGAGACTCAACGCGCCGGGGCGTGAGCCCGCCGGCCACCGGGCGCTCCGGAATCCGCACGTCGACGTACCTCGCGCCGCGCGAACTTGGGTGGGCCAGCACCTGTGCCGCCGCCTCCCACTTCGCCTTCAGGCGTCCGGCGGCGCCGAAGTACAGCTTGGGCCCGTCGTTCACGCTCAGCGCCCAGCCTCGCTTGCCGCGGAACACGCGCGCGACGCGCGCGCGCAGGGCCGGCGGCGCGGCCGCAAGCAGGTTGACCGCCCCCATCGTGGTCTTGTCGCGGACCCGGTCACCGCCCGTGATCGTCTTGACGCCGAGCAGCGGCAGGTCCCGGGCTCCGGCGCCGCGCAACAGCGTGCCGTCGCTTGCGACCGGCGTGAGGCGGCCGGCACCGGGCTGCAGCGCGCCGACGGGCTCGTAGGCGTTGATCGTGATCGCCAGGCCATGCGGGAAGTCGGTCTTCGTACGCAAGCTGCGCACGATCGGGTACGGCGCCGCCGCGGCCAGCAGCGCGTCCTCGCGCACGTCGAGCGTCGTCATGTCCTCGCCGGCGGCGGTCAGGACGCTGCGGATCTCCCTCGCCTGACGCCCGTCGATCCCCGTGATCGTCACATGCGTGACGCGGATGAGCGAGCTGTCGCGCAGCCACAGCGCGAGCGGTGTGAGCACCGCGAGCGCCACGGCGATGGCGAGGGCCACGCGCGTGACGCGTCGGCGGGCGAACGGGGCCATCGCAGCGGTGTTCGCCGCGCCAGGCCGAGACCCTGCTGGACCGATCGCTGGTTTCCATGTTCTGCCGTGTCTAAGCTTGGTGTCAGATATGGCACATCCTCTCGTTCGCTACCTGCCTCGACCCGTCGATCGCGCGCAGGCGCGCGCGTCTCGGCGAACCCGTTGACGACCACCGCGCAACCGCCCCGCTCCGAGGACGCCGCCGGCGAGCTCCCCGACCTGCTGGCGGAGCTCGATACGCCGCTTCGCCGGATGCGCGACCGCGGCCGCGTCCGCGGCGTGATCGCCCTGCTCGGCCCAGCGTTCGTCGCGGCCGTCGCGTACGTGGACCCGGGGAACTTCGCCACGAACGTGGCGGCCGGCGCGCGCTACGGATTCCTGCTCGTCTGGGTGATCGTCGTCGCGAACCTCATGGCGATGCTCGTGCAGTACCTCTCGGCGAAGACCGGCGTCGCCACCGGCCGCGACCTTGCGGAGTTGTGCCGCGACCACTTCCCGCGCCCGGTCACCTGGGGACTGTGGCTTCAGGCCGAGTTCATCGCCATGGCCACCGACCTGGCCGAGTTCGTCGGCGCCGCGATCGCGCTGAACCTCCTCTTCGGAGTGCCGCCCTTCGTCGCCGGGCTCATGACCGCCGTGGTCGCCTTCGCCATCCTGGCGCTGCAGTCGCGCGGGTACCGTCGCTTCGAGCTGGCGATCGCGGCCCTGCTGGCGCTCGTGCTCTTCGGGTTCGCCTACGACCTGTCTCGCGTCGGCGTGGACGTCTCGGGCTTCGCGGCCGGGCTGGTCCCGCACCTGGCGGGAACCGACAGCCTGCTTCTGGCCGTCGGCATCCTCGGTGCGACCGTCATGCCGCACGTCGTCTACCTGCACTCGGCGCTGACGGCCAAGCGCGTCCCGACCGCCAGCGTTGCCGAACGCCGCGAGCTGCTGCGCTTCCAGCGCGCCGACGTGCTCATCGCGATGACCCTGGCGGGCATCATCAACCTCACGATGCTCGTCGTGGCGGCCGGCGTGTTCCACGACTCGGGCCGCACGGTCGTCGACTCGATCGAGGGCGCTCACGCGGGCCTGAAGACGCTCGCCGGCGGTGGCGCCGCGCTGGCGTTCGCGGTGGCGCTGATGGCGTCGGGGCTGTCGAGCTCGAGCGTCGGGACCTATGCCGGCCAGGTCGTCATGCAGGGCTTCATCGCCCGCCGCATCCCGCTGTTCGTGCGCCGCGCCGTGACGATGGCGCCGTCGCTCGTCGTGCTCGGGCTCGGCTTGGATCCGTCGACCACGCTCGTCATCTCTCAGGTGGTGCTGTCGTTCGGCATCCCGTTCGCGCTCGTGCCGATGATCCTGCTGACGCGCCGTGCCGATGTCATGGGTGCGCTCGTCAACCGGCGCGCGACGACGATCGTCGCGAGCATCGTGGCCTCGCTGATCATCGCGCTGAACCTCTTTCTGCTCGTGGACACGATCGGAGGTTGAGTCCGTCGCGGGATCTAGGGTTCCGCGCGTGGCCGAGCTTCCACCGCTGAGCACGCTGACGACGCTGCGCCTGGGCGGCTCGGCGACGCGGATGGTCCAGGCAGCCGACGAGGAGTCGTTGGCGGCGCTCGTCGTCGAGGCCGACGCCGCCGGCGAGCCGCTGCTCGTGCTGGCCGGTGGCAGCAACGTCGTCGTCGCCGACGACGGCTTCTGCGGCACCGTCGTCCGGGTCGCGACGCGCGGCATCGAGCGCGTGCAGATGGGCGACGGCCGGGTCCGGCTCGAGGTCGCCGCCGGAGAGAACTGGGACGCGCTCGTCGAGAGCTGCGTCGCCGGCGAGCTCTCCGGCGTCGAGGCGCTGTCGGGCATCCCCGGCAGCGTCGGAGCGACGCCGATCCAGAACGTCGGGGCCTACGGCCAGGAGGTCGCCGACGTCGTCGTCGCCGTGCGCGCGCTCGATCGCTTGAGCGGCGAGGTTCACACGCTCCACCCGGAGTCCTGCCTCTTCGACTACCGCTCGAGCGTCTTCAAGCGCGACCCCGGACGCTGGCTCGTGCTGCGGGTGAGCTTCGCGCTCGAGCGGACGCCGCTGTCGGAGCCGATCCGCTACGCAGAGCTCGCGGCGCGGCTGCGCGTCGCCGAAGGCCAGCGCGCGCCGCTTGCCCAGGTGCGCGCTGCGGTGCTCGCCCTGCGGCGCCGCAAGGGCATGGTGCTCGATCCCGCCGACCCCGACACCGTCAGCGCGGGTTCGTTCTTCACCAACCCGATCCTGCCCGCACGCGACTTCGAGGCCTTGGAGCAGCGCACAGCCGAGCTGCTCGGAGACGGCGTGCGGCCACCGGCATGGCCGGTGGCGCCGCGCGCGATGAAGACCTCGGCGGCGTGGCTCATCGAGCGCGCCGGCTTCACGCGCGGCCACGGCAACCCGCTCGGGATCGCGATCTCCTCCAAGCACACGCTCGCGCTCTGCAACCGCGGCGCCGGCACGACCGCGGAGCTCGTCGCGCTCGCGCACGAGATCGCCGGCGGCGTGCGCGAGACGTTCGGCGTCGAGCTCGTGCCCGAGCCGGTGTTCGTCGGGCACAGCTGGGAGCCGTAGGAGAGGCGTGTTCCGGCTTCGTCGCGGCCTCACGGCGACCCCCGCACGGAGCATCCTCGCCTACGCCACCAGACGCCGCCCCAGCTCGTCGATGTTGCCGGCGCCCATCACGAGGCAGAGGTCGCCGGGGCGAAGCGCGGCGCGCAGGACGCGCTCGGCCGCGTCGAAGTCCGGTGCCCACGCGATCTGACGGCCGCGGCCGGCGTCGGCGGCGGCCTCGGCAACGAGCAGGCCGGTCACACCCGGGAAGTCCTCGGCGCGCTCGCGCGACGGGTAGACGTCCAGCACGACCGCGACGTCAGCGAGCGCGAGCGCCGCGCCGAACTCGCGCGCGAGCAGCTCGGTGCGCGAGAACAGGTGTGGCTGGAAGGCAGCGACGATGCGGCGCCGGCCGAGCGTGCGGGCCGCGTGGATGGTCGCGCGCAACTCCGTCGGGTGGTGCGCGTAGTCGTCGACGACGAGCGCGCCGCTCGCGGTCTCTCCCAGCCACTCGAAGCGCCGCCCGACGCCGGCGAAGTCGACCAGCGTGCCGGCAAGCGCCTTGGGATGGGCGCCGGCGATGACGCACGCCGTCAGCGCTGCCGTCGCGTTGGCGACGTTGTGCACGCCGGAATTTGAGAGCTCCACCTGCTGGCCCGCCCATACGAAGCGCGAGCCGTTCGCGTGCAGCTCGATCTCAGTCGCGCCGAAGAACGCGGCCTCGACGATCCCGACGCGATCGAGGAACGCCTCGGCCTCAGGCGTGTCCGCGACGACGCGGCGCAGGCCGTGGCAGAGAAATTGCGCGAACGCCCGCTCGAGCTCTGGGTATGAGCCGTAGGTCGTGTGGTGGTCAAGCTCGATGTTCGTCACGACCGCGATCTCCGAGCGCAGGTGCAGAAACGAGCGATCGGACTCGTCGGCCTCGACGACAAGCCATTCGCCGGCGCCGCATGCGGCGTTCGTCTGCGTCGTGCGCAGCTCGCCGCCGATCACGTAGCTCGGGTCCCAGCCCAGCGCCAGCAGCGCGTGCGCCGCCATCGAGGCCGTCGTCGTCTTGCCGTGGGTGCCGCCGACGGAGAGCGTCCGGCGCAGGCGGCTCAGCTCGCCGAGCAACTCGCCGCGGTGCACCTCGCGCAGTCCGCGCTCGCGGGCAGCGACGCGCTCGGCATTCTCGGCGGCGATCGCGGTCGAGACGACGACTTCGACGTCGTCGCCGGCCGGCACGTTGGAGGCGTCATGGCCGATCCGCGCGTCGATTCCGGCGGCCAGGACGCGCTCGAGATAGGGCGACGCGGCACGGTCTGAGCCGCTGACCGTGGCCCCCATCGACTGCGCGAGCAGCGCCAGCCCGCTCATCCCGGCGCCCCCGATGCCGACGAAGTGCAGCCGCCGTCCGTCCCACTCGCTTGAACTCATCGCCGTGGCGCTCCGGCCGCCGCCAGCACCTCGTCGGCGACGGCCTGCGCGGCGTCGGGCCGTGCAAGCGCAGCGGACGCGGCGGCCATCGACGCCAGCCGCGTGCGGTCGGCGAGCAGCGCACCGACCTCCTGGCCCAGCCGCGCTGCGGTCAGCTCGGCATCGGGGATGACGACCGCGGCGCCCGCCGCGGCCATCCAGCGTGCGTTGGCGCTCTGGTGGTCGGCGCTTGCATGGGGATAGGGCACGAGAACGGCGGGCTTGCCGGCCGCCGCGATCTCGAAGATCGACCCGCCCGCGCGCGCGACGCACAGGTCGCATGCGGCGAGCGCCTCGGCGAAGTCGTCGATGTACGGGCGCAGGTCGTAGCGCTCGCCCTCGATGCGCGGCGCAAGCGCATCGTGGTCACGTGTCCCGGCGGCGTGCAGCACCGCAAACGGCGCGGCGCGAAAGGCCTCGACGGCGGCCTCGTTGATCGTCCGCGCCCCGAGCGAGCCGCCGAAGACGAGCACGCACAGCTCCCCCGGATGCAGGCCGAAGCGTGCGCGAGCGCGAGCGCGGTCGGTCGCCGGAGACGGCACCGGCCGGCCCGTGACGAGGTAGCGCGGGGCGCTGCGGCCCGCGATCGGAAACGCGAGGCACACACGCCGCGCGCGTGCGGCGAGCAGGCGGTTGGTGATGCCCAGATGGCTGTCGGCCTCGGTGAGGATCAGCGGCGTGCGGCGCGCCAGCGCGGCGAGGCCGACCGGCCCCGCGACGTAGCCGCCGCCGCCGAGCACGGCATCGGGCATCAGCTCGCGCAGGATCCCGTGCGCGGTCCGCAGGGCGAGCGCCGCGCGCAAGGCCGCCCGGGCGGCGCGCAGGGGATTGCTCCGGCTCAACCCCTCCACGCGCAACGTCCGCAGCTCGTAGCCGGCCGCCGGGACGAGCTGCGCCTCGGCGCGCTCGCCCCCCGCGAAGACGACCTCGGCGCCCGCCGCCTGCAGCCGCTCAGCGACCGCCAGCGCGGGCACCACGTGACCGGCCGTCCCGCCCGCTGCGATGAGCACCTTCAACACGGCGTGATCCTCGCGCATCGTCGTGTCGCCCGGTCAGCTCAGCCAGCGCCATGAGGTGGCTCGTGTTGCGCGCCGCCAGGTTCAGCAGCACGCCCATCGTCGCGAGCATCACGATCAGGCTGCTCGACCCGGACGAGATGAACGGCAGCGGCACGCCGGTCAGGGGCGCCAAGCCGAGCACGGCGCAGATGTTCAGCAGCGCCTGACAGAGGATCAGCGCCGTCAGCCCGGCCGCCAGCAGCTGCTGGTAGCGCGTCTTGGCCGCCTTGGCCGTCCGCAACCCGGCGTAGCCGATCAGCCCGTAGAGGAACAGCAGGCCGCTGATGCCGGCGACTCCGAGCTCCTCGCCGATGACGGCGAGGATGAAGTCGGTGTGCGCCTCTGGCAGATAGAAGACCTTCTGCACCGACTCGCCGAGGCCGACGCCGAAGAACCCGCCCGAGCCGACCGCGATCTGGCCCTGGACGGACTGAAAGCCGGCGGAGTCCGCGTGCGCCCACGGGTTGATGAACGCCGTCAGCCGCGCGGCGCGGTAGGGCTCGATGACGATGAAGAGCAAGACCAGGACCGCGCCGACGCCGGCGATCTTCGCGAGCAGCGACAGCGGCGTTCCGGCGACCAGCAGCAGCGCCCCGAGCGTGAAGGCGATCACGAGGGCGCTGCCGAGGTCGGGCTGGGAGGCGACGAGCAGGATCGCGGCGCCGCCGACGAGCAGCAGCGGGCCCGCGACGCCCTGGAGGTTGCGAAGCTTCGAGGGCGTCGTGGCAAGCAGCCCAGCGGCGTAGAGCACGAGCGCGAGCTTCATCAGCTCAGAGGGCTGGAACTGCAGCGACCCTGCGCCGAGCCAGCGTCGCGCGCCGTTGACCTCGACGCCGATGCCGGGGATCTTCACCGCAAGCAGGAGCAGGAACGAGATCCCCAGCAGCGCCGGGGTGACGCGGACCAGGATGTCCAGTCCGCCGCGGGCAAGCACCTGCAAGACGACGAGCCCGACGGCGCCGAACGTGACGTACTTGACGAGGTAGCCCGTGCCGTCGCCGCCGCTCTCCAGCAGCGTCCGGGCCGACGAGGCGCTGTAGACCATCACGGCACCGGCTGCCAGGAGGCAGAGCGTCGCCGTGAGGAGGATGTTGTACTCGACCGGCTTGGGCTTGCGACGGGACTTCGGGGCGGCGCGAACGCGGTGCCGGACGGCAGAGGCCATTGCCTGCGGCCTTCGACGTCCGGGGGCGATTTCCTCGCCGGCCGATTGCAACGCGGCGCCGAAGTACCTCCCGGTGCGCCCGTCGCATCTCACAGACCCGACGCGGTTGCGATGCGATGCTTGTCGCGTCATGGCGTTCATCCTCGCGGCCGGTACCTGGAGCTTCTTCGTGTTCCTCGTCGTGATGTTCTTCGCGATCGGCCACGGCTACTACTCTCGCAGCGGCAGCGCGATCAACCAGCGCCCGTACCGCGATTCCCACGGCGACGCACCGGGCGCAGGCATCCCGAGCACGATCGGGCGCGACGTCGCTCGTCGCGATTACTCGCGCGGAACGCGCTGACGCTCAGTACGCTCGCCCGGCATGGCGCCCGCGAGCAACCGCAACATCGACCATGGCCGCCTGCTCGTCGCGTGCCCGGACCGACCCGGGATCATCGCCGCCGTCGCGGGATTCCTGCACCGGCACGGCGCGAACATCGTCGAGTCCGACCAGTACTCGACCGATCCCGAGGGCGGCATGTTCTACCTGCGGACGGTCTTTCATCGCGAAGGCCTCGCGGCCGTGCGCGACGAGGTGACGGAGGGATTCGCGTCCGACGTCGGCCGGCCGTTTGAGATGGACTGGGCCTTCTTTGACGCCAGCGTTCCCAAGCGCGTGGCGATCATGGTCAGCCGCTACGACCATTGCCTGCTGGACCTGCTCTGGCGCGCCCGCCGCGGCGAGCTTCACCTCAACGTCGGACTCGTCATCTCAAATCACCCCGATCTTGCCGACGAGGTGCGGGCGTTCGGAGTCCCGTTCGTCCACATCCCGGTGACGCGCGAGACCAAGCCCGAGGCCGAGCGCCGCCAGGCCGAGCTGCTCGCCGACAACTTCGATCTGGTCGTGCTCGCGCGCTACATGCAGATCCTCTCCGGCGACTTCCTGAAGGCGATCGGCGCGCCGGTGATCAACATCCATCATTCGTTTCTACCGGCGTTCGCGGGCGCTGGACCGTACGAACGCGCGCGGGAGCGCGGGGTCAAGCTCGTCGGCGCAACTGCGCATTACGTCAACGAGCAGCTCGATGAGGGGCCGATCATCGAGCAGGACGTCGTGCGCGCCTCGCATCGCCATAGCGCCGAGGACCTGGAGCGCCAGGGCGCCGATGTGGAGCGCATCGTGCTGGCACGGGCGGTCCAGTGGCATTGCGAGGATCGGATCGTGCGCGACGGCGACCGGACGGTCGTGTTCTAGCTTCACGGTCGTGTCGAGATGCTCATCGGACACCTCGCGTGGCGGCTTGGCGCGAAGTGTCAGTCATGCACGAGCTCATCTGACACCTCGCGCGCCGGCTCGTCATGGGTGGTCGGTTGTGCATCGCGCGGCGCACGACCCCGGGCACCCGCGCTGCGGCTGCGGCCCGGCGCTCACCGCACAGAGCGCGCTTCGCAGCAGCTCCTGCTCGGACAGGTGGGCCTCGAGGCGCAGCAGCAGCCCCTCGCGCTCCCACACCACCGTCAACGGCCTGCAGTGGTGGGCGCTCGCCAGCGCGGCGGCCCTACTTCTGGCGCTGCCCGCCCGCTACTGCACGAGCGCCTTGAAGGCGCGCCCGCGCGCCTCGAAGTCGGCGAACTGATCGAAGCTCGCGCAGGCGGGAGAGAGGAGCACGACCTCGCCCGCTCCCGCCGCTGCGCGGGCGCGGGCGACCGCCGTCTCCAGGACCCCGCAGCGCTCGCCGCCGACCTCGCGCGCCAGCCGCGGCGCGTCCTCCCCGATCAGGTAGGTCCGGTGCGCGCGGCCCCGCAGAGGCGTGAAGTCCTGGCCCTTCCCGACGCCGCCCAGGATCAGGTGCACCGGCGCCTCGAAGCTCGCGAGCGCGACGAGCGTCGAGGCGACGTTCGTCGCCTTGGAGTCGTTGACGTAGAGCACCCCGCCGATCGACGCGACCGCCTCGAGCCGGTGCTCGACGCCCGAAAACGAGCGCAACGCGTTCCCCACGGCGTCTACGTCGATTCCGCGTGCCAGAGCGATCGCGGCCGCCGCGGCGGCATTCGAGCGGTTGTGCGCGCCGCGCAACCGGATCTCGTCGTGCGCGATCAGCGGCTGCTCGTCCCACCACAGAAAGCCGGCGCGATCATCCAGCTCTCCCCCCGGGCCGAAGGTCACGCGGCGCGCGCAGCCACCGAGATCCTCGACCTCGAGCCCCACCGGCGCGACCGCGACGTCGTCGTTGCCCTGGCGGGAAAAGACGCGCAACTTCGCGCTCAGGTACTCGGCGAACGTGCCGTGGCGGTCGAGGTGATCGGGCTGGACGTTCAGCAGCACGGCCCCCTCCGGCGCGAACTCGAGCGCGTCCTCGAGCTGAAACGAGCTTGTCTCGCAGACGACCACCGCGGCCGAATCGATTTTCCCGACCAGGCCGCTGAGCGCCGTGCCGACGTTGCCCGCGACCGCGACCGCCAGCCCGGCCTCGCGGTGGATGTGCCCGAGCAGCTCAACGGTCGTCGTCTTGCCGTTCGTTCCCGTGACGGCGACGAACTCGTTGGCCAGCAGGCGCCAACCGAGCTCGAGCTCTCCGAGCACCGGGATGCCTCGCTTGCGCGCGCCTGCGATCACCGCGGCCTCGCGCGGCACGCCCGGCGACTTCACCACCGCGCGCACATCGGCGAGCAACGCAAGGCCGTCGGTCCCGAGGTGCGCGTCGATGTCGTCCGGCACCAGCGGCGCTCCCGCGTCGACGGCGACGACACGCTCTCCGAGCGCCGCCAGCGCCCGCGCGGCCGCGACGCCCGAGCGGGCGAGGCCGACGACGAGCCACGGGCCTGAAGGAAGCGCGGGACGCGATGTCACGTCGCGGAAGCTACGTGACCGACTGCTGATACAGCGTGAACCCGATCGCGCTGCAGATCGCGGCAACGATCCAGAAGCGCAGGATGATCTTCGTCTCCGACCAGCCCATCACCTCGAAGTGGTGGTGGATCGGGGCCATCAGAAACGGCCGCTTGCGGAAGGTCTGAAACGAGAAGACCTGGATCATCACGCTCAGCGCCTCGACGACGAAGATCCCGCCGAGCAGGATGAGCAGGATCTCGGTCTTCGTCATGACGGCCAGTCCGGCGATCGCGCCGCCGAGGCTCAGCGCGCCCGTGTCGCCCATGAAGATCGTCGCGGGGAACGCGTTGAACCACAGAAAGCCGACGCACGCGCCGACGAGGCAGCCCGACAGCAGCGCGAGGTCGTGCTGGCCGGTCGTGATGAACGTGATCCCGATGTAGGCAAGCGCGACGATCGCGATGCAGCCGGCGGCGAGCCCGTCGAGCCCGTCGGTCAGGTTGACCGCGCTCGTCGTGCCCGCGACCACGAGGTAGATCAGGACGAGGAACGGGATCCCCGCGAGGAAGCCGAGATCGACCTGATAGTCGACGATCCGTAGACGCAGCGTCTGCGGCAGCCCGGCCTTCTCGGTGGCGATCCACCACAGCCCGATCGAGATGACGATCGTGATGCCGAGCTTCGCCTTCGCGCTCAATCCGAGCGAGCGGCGCCGCACGATCTTCGTGTAGTCGTCGGCGAAGCCCAGCAGCGCGCACCCCACCGCGGCCCCGTACACGCCGATCGCCCGCCAGTCGTATTCGGACAGGATCAGAAACGGGATCGAGATCGCGATCACGATGATGATCCCGCCCATCGTCGGCGTGCCGGCCTTGACGTGGTGCGCCTCCGGCCCCTCCTCGCGAATGAACTGGCCGAACTCGCGCCGGCGCAGGAAGTCGATGAACTTCGGCGACAGGAAGATGCAGATGAGCAGCGCGGCAGTGCCGGCGATGAGGACCTCGCCCATCGGGCTCCTACTCCGCTGCCGCCGCGCGCAAGCCTTCGGCGACGACCTCCAGGCCGACGCCGCGCGATCCCTTGACGAGCACGGTGTCCCCCGGCGCCACGAGCTCGGGCAGTAGCGCGGCGGCTGCCGCGGCGTCCTCGACGGCGTGCAGCTCGCCGCGGAAGCGCTCGCCTATCCGGGCCGCGAGCGGACCCACCGCGACGAGCAGGTCGACGCCGCCCGCGGCCGCGTATTCGCCCAGCTCCTCGTGGAAGCGCCCCTCCTCAGGGCCGAGCTCGAGCATGTCGCCGAGCACGGCGACGCGGCGCCCGGACGCGGACGCGACGAGGTCGTCGAGGGCTGCGCGCATCGACATGGGGTTGGCGTTGTAGCAGTCGTCGATGACGGTCACCGGTCCGGGCAGCTCGGTGCGCTGACCGCGCAGCGCGCTGAGCGTGACCTCCAGGCGCCCGCGCGGCTCGGCGCCGACGGCCCGCGCGGCGGCCAGCGCGGCAAGCGCGTTGCGCCGCATGTGCGCGGAATCGAACGGCAGCGCCAGCTCGCCGAGATCAGCCACGTCGCCGCCCTCGCCGAACGTCACGATCCGCAGGTCCCTGCGCAGGTGCGCATCCAGCAGCGGCTCGTCGAACGGCACCACGGCCGTCGCCCCCGGGCGCAGGCCGACGAGCAGCTCGGCCTTCGCAGCGGCGATCGCCTGGAGCGAGCCCAGCAGCTCCAGGTGCACCGGGCCGACGTTGACGATGATGCCGACATCCGGCTCGGCGATCGCGACCAGCTCGGCGATCTGGCCCGAGCCGCGCATCGCCATCTCGAGCACGAGCGTGTCGGTGCCGGCGGGCGCGCGGAGGATCTGCAGCGGCAGTCCGATCTCCGTGTTGAGGTTCTGCTCGCTCGCCACGACGCGCCGCGCGCCGTCCTGGGCGAGCATCGCCGCGAGCATGTCCTTCGTCGAGGTCTTTCCGGTCGAGCCGGTGATGCCGATGACCTGCGCGCCCAGCGCGCGGCGCCAGGAGCGCGCGAGCGCTTGCAGTCCCGCGAGCGGATCGTCGGTGGCGAGCACCACGCCCGGTCGCACGCGTCGCGCGGCGAGCGCGTGCTCGGGCGCCACGAGCACGCCCCACGCGCCGGCCGCGAGTGCCGAGCTGGCGTAGTGGCCGCCGTCGACGCGGGCGCCGCGCAGGCCGACGAACAGGTCGCCGGGCTGCACCGCGCGAGAGTCGATCGTCACCCGCAGCGGTCCGGGCGCCTGACCGGCCGAGCGGCGCACGGGTGAGCCCGCGACACCGACGCCGGCGGCCGCTGCGACCTGCTCAGGCGACCAGTCGCGCACGCAGCGCCTCACGGGCGACGGTGACATCGTCGAACGGCAGCTTGCGCCCGCCCTCGAACTCTTGACCCTGCTCGTGTCCCTTGCCGGCGATGACCACCACGTCGCCGGCGCGCCCGAGCTCGACCGCGCGCTCGATCGCCGCGTGGCGATCGACGATCGCCTCCGTCGTCGAGCGGTCGACGATGCCGGTCAGGATCTCGTCGACGATCCCGCCGGGATCCTCCGAGCGGGGATTGTCGGAGGTCACGATCGTATGGTCGGCCAGCCGTGCCGAGATCTTCCCCATCTGCGGGCGCTTTCCGCGATCGCGGTCGCCGCCGCAGCCGAACACGCACAGCAGCCGCCCTTCGGTCAGCGGCCGCGCGGCTGCCAGGACGTTCTCCAGCGAGTCGGGCGTATGGGCATAGTCGACGAGCACCGCGAAGTCCTGGCCCTCGTCGACGGGCTCGAAGCGACCGGGCACCCTTCCTGTCGCGGGCAGCGCGGCGGCGATCGTGTCGTCGTCTACGCCCAGCGCCCGCACCGCAGCGACCGCGCCGAGCACGTTGAGCACGTTGAAGCGGCCCGGCAGCGGAGAGCGCAGCTCGAGATCGCCGGCGCGGAACGTCGAGCCGCTGAAGTCGGTGCGCACGTCGGTCGCGCGCAGATCCGCCTGCGGTGAGTCGATCGAGATCGTCGTCGCGGACGTAAGCTCCGCCGCCAGCCGCGCGCCATACGGATCGTCGACGTTGATCACCGCGATCTGCGGCCCCGCCTCGAACAGCCTGCGCTTGGCGGCGAAGTAGTCCTCCATCGTCGGGTGGAAGTCGAGATGGTCCTGCGTGAGGTTCGTGAAGATCGCAGCGGCCCAGTGGATCGCATCCGCGCGACCGAGCTGGAGCGCGTGGCTTGACACTTCCATGACGCAGTGCGTGTCCCCGCCGGCGAGCATCGCGGCGAAGGTCTCCTGCAGATCGACGGCCTCCGGCGTCGTGCGAACGACCTCGTGCTCCTCGCCACCGATCACGGACGTCACCGTGCCAAGCAGGCCCGTCTGCAGACCCGCGGCTTGCAGCAGCGCGCGCACGACGTAGGCCGTCGTCGTCTTGCCGTTCGTTCCCGTGACGCCGATCGTGCGCAGCGACGCCGTCGGGTCGCCGTGCAGGCGCGCGGCGGCGGGCGCCATCGCGGCGCGAACGTCGGCGACGACGACCTCCGGCACGCTGAGGCCGAGGAGATGATCGACGACAAGCGCCGCCGCCCCGCGCGCGATCGCATCGGCGGCGAAGTCATGCCCGTCGCGCGTGAAGCCGCGCACGCAGAAGAAGACTGAGCCGGGGACGACCCGGCGGTTGTCGTAGGCCAGCGCGGCGA
>DASVPU010000410.1:0-11306 GCA_036389475.1 Solirubrobacteraceae bacterium | reverse complement strand
ATGAGCGTCTCTTTCGTTCATGCCTACACAGATCCTCGGACACTCCCGAACGGCGCGCCAAGCTGCCGGTGGGTGCGCACGTCCCACAACCGGATCATGTCGTCGTTGCTGGCAGATGCAAGGGTGCGATCGTCCGAACTGAACGCTACGTCGTTGACAAAGCTAGTGTGCCCCCTCAGCGGCGAGCCAAGTTGGAGATTGCTTTGCGTGTCCCACAACCGAACCGTCTCATCTCCGCTGGCAGACGCGAGCGTGCGACCGTCGTGACTGAACGCCACGCTCAGGACAGCGCTGGTATGACCCCTTAACGGCGCGCCGAGCTGCCGGTGAGTGCGCATGTTCCACAATAGGACCGTCCGGGCGGCGCCGGCCGTCGCGAGCGTATGCCCATCCGGACTGAACGCAACGCTGAAGAATGCGCCGCCGTGGACGGTCAGCTCCGTGCGCAGACGCCGGTGCGTTCCCGTCTTCCACAACCGGATGGTCCTGTCACCGCTGCCGGATGCCAGCGTGCGTGCGTCGGGGCTGAAGACCACGCTGAGGACAGCGCTGCTGTGGCCGATTAGCGCCCGGCCGAGCTGGCGGTGCGTCTTGGTGTTCCATATCCGAACGGTCTTGTCGGCGCCACCGGATGCCAGCGTGCGTCCGTCCGGACTGAACGCGACACTGTTGACAATGTCGGTGTGGCCGATTATCGCGGGGCCGAGCTGGCGGTGTGTTTTGGTGTCCCATATCCGAACCGTTTGGTCGTCCCCACCGAATGCGAGCGTGCGTCCGTCCGGACTGAACGCGACGCAGTTGACGACGTCGGTGTGGCCGGTTAGGGGCGGGCCGAGCTGGCGGTGCGTTGTGGTGTCCCATATCCGAACGGTCTTGTCGGCGCCACCGGATGCGAGCGTGCGTCCGTCCGGACTGAACGCGACACTGTTGACGATGTCGGTGTGGTCGGTTAGGGACCGGCCGAGCTGGCGGTGCGTCTTGAGGTCCCACATTCGGACCGTCTCGTCATCGCCGCCGGATGCCAGCGTGCGTCCGTCTGGACTGAACGCCACGCTGTTGACAGCGTCCTTGTGGCCGTTCAACGGCTCGCCTAACTGCTTGTGCGTGCGTACGTCCCACAGGCGGACCGTCGTGTCGGTACCGGCCGACGCCAGTATGTGCCCGTCGGGACTGAACGCCACGCCAAAGATGACCTCGTGATGGGCTGTCGGCAACGCGCCGGTCTGCTTGTGCGTGTGCAGATCCCATAACCGAACGGTGCCGTCGAGGCCGGCCGACGCCAACATGCGCCCGTTGCGGTTCAACGCCACGCTTCGAACATCATCGGTGTGACCGTGCAGGATCGCCAGGACTCCTGGATCGCGGGCAGCCGTGAGCGCCGCAAACGCGCTGATTCGTGCCTCCGCGCGTGGGCTTGCCCGGTTCGCCTCAAGAGCGAGCGGCAGTGCGAGCTCCGGGCGTTTGTTTAGCAGTGGCGCCGCCGACAGCGACAGCGCGACCGACGTCGTCTCTCTTGCCTGGCGTTGCGCGGCGCTGCGCTGGCCAAGCGCCCACACCGCGAACGCCGCGACGACCACGCTCACTACCGTCAGTCCGATGGCAAGCACACGGAAGCGTTTTCGGCGTCGGGCCGCCTGCAGCTCGTTCTGTTCGGTCGCTTGACTTATGCACAGGAAGTCGTGCTCTAGTTCGTTGACGTCGTCAGCATGATCGCTCGCCCACTCGCGCGCCGCGGCAAGCCGTGCGCCGCGATAGAGCGCTCCTGGTTCGCGGTTCAACGTGGCCCATTCGCGCGCGGCGTCGGTCAGCCGACGGTGGATGAGCAGGCCGGCGCGATCGGCGTCGATCCAGTCACGCAGTCGCGGCCACCCGCGGATCAGGGCCTCATGGGAAACGTCAACGACCTCAACTCCCGTTTCATCGCGCCCCGTAGTCAGCAGCCGTGCGTCGACAAGCCGGGCGAGCACGTCATCGAAGCGACCGTCGCATTCAGGCGCGAGCTCACTTCGGGCTGCTCGGCGGCGGGTATCCTCTGTGCCCTCGCCGGGCTGGGTGAGGCGCAACAGGGTACGGCGCGCGATCTGCTGCTCATCGGGAGTCAAGCAGGTGAGGATGGCGTCGGCGCGCTGGGCCAGCGCACCATGCACGCCGCCAGTCTGCCGGTAACCCTCAAGGGTAAGCATGGCGCCGCGGCGCCGCTCCCACAGCTCAAGTAGTGCGTGCTCTAGCAACGGCAGCGCGCCCGGCTCAGCGGCGACGTCAGCGAGGATCGTTTCCGATAGCCCCTCCTCAAGCTCAAGGCCGACCCGGTGGGCGGGCTCCTCGATCGCCTGTCGCAGCCCGTCGGTATTCATCGGTCCGACGAGCATCTGCTGAGCGGTGATGAGCTGCGCGAGCTCAGGGTAAGCCGCGCAGCGCCCGTAGAAGTCGGAGCGCATCGTTATGATCACAACGGACCGCGGGCCAGGCGCGGCCGTGGCATACGACAGCGTGGAGAACAGCAGCCGGCGTTCGGCTGGGTCAGTGCACAGGGTAAAGACCTCCTCGAGCTGGTCGATGACCACAAGCACGCGCTCGCCCGACGGGCGGTCCGCGAGTGCAAGCTCAACGCATAAATGCATCGTCCGTGGATCCCGTGCGAGCGCGTCGAGTGTGGATTGCATCGCTTGCCCGGGCAGGAGTCTGGCCAGCTGCGCAGCCAGCGCGGTCAGCGGTGCTGCGCCGGGGCGCAGCACCAGAACATGCCAGTCCTCTACTTCAACTAGCGCGCCGGCACGCAGCTCGGGCACAAGCCCGGCTCGCACGAGCGAGGATTTGCCGCTCCCCGACGGCCCGAGAACGGCGACAAACGTGCTGCTTTTGAGCTTCTCAAGCAGGCGCTGAATCTCGCGGTCCCGCCCGAAGAAGAATTGTGCGTCCTCCTCGCCGAAGACCCGCAAGCCCCGATACGGCGCAACGTCATCTGTGAGGACGACGGGCACATCGGGTCCAAACGGCACGCCTTTGACAGCATTGATCAGGTCCTGCAGCCTCGGCCATCGTCGCGACCGCGACGAAAGTCAACCCAGGTCCGTACTCGCAGGAAATGCGGCAGTCGGTTGGGATCGAACGGCTCCCCGACTCCCGGCAACAGCACCGGGAACACTCGAAACCCATGCTGGGTGGCGGCGCGGTCGATCGCGACGGCGACATCCTGCAACTCCCACGCGCCAAGGTCATGCGGCCCGACGAACACCGCGCACGCCACAGACGCATCCAATCCCGCGGCGAGTTCGCGCTGCCATTCACTGCCTGGTGTCAATGACCATCTGTCAAGCCACGGCTCAATCCCTGCCCGCTTCAAGCGCTTCGCGATGCTCGTGACAACAGCTCCGTCGCGGCTGTTGTACGACAAGAAGACGTCGAAGCGGGTGGGCAGTGGGCCGGACATCGGCGTAGTAATCGCCGCCATATCGGTTTCAGGACCTCGCGACGGCACGCATTGCAGACATCCGTACAACCTATTCCAGCCGCAGCATCAAGATGTCCAGCCCCCGGCAGCTCTCAACTTATGCGGTACATACCGCGGAGTTCTCCCCGGCGCACGCGTGCGCGTCTAGTTGGACTCTCTGAGGCAGGCTGGGACGTTGACGGAGACTTTCAAACGAGGATGCCGGTCCTTGCGAGAGGAAGGACGCGCTACACCCTTTGGCCTACGGCCTCAGGGCTACGCGCCGACCAGCCGCACCCCGACACGGCAACATCCACGACAACGACAACGACGGGGGTGGGGCCACTTCAGACGTCCCCGGTGGGGCCACCGCAAGTGACCACACCGACTGGCAGGGCGGCCCGCTGACCGACGCCCTCGCGCAGATCACGCGGTGCGCGATTTCCGGTCGCTCGCGCCCGCGCACCGCGACGCAATCCGTCGCCACCAAGCGAGCATTCGCACCGCCATCCGACTCGGACTCTCCAACCAACGCCTCGGAAGACCTCAACGGCCGCATCGTCCTCATCGGCCACCGCAGCTTCGGAATCCACTCCGCCGCGCTCCTCAGCGCTCTCGTCTCCCTCTGCCATCGGCGGCATCACCATCCTCCCGCGAGTTCACGAGCTTGCAAATGCGCAGGCGGTCTCGATCAGGGTGTCGATCATGGTCGCCACAGCGGGCGAGCGCCGGCCGCCGGCGCGGCAGGCGACGGCGATCGTGCGCCCGAGCGGGTCCATGGGCGTCAGGTAGGCGATGCCGAGGTCGGGCTCCTGCGCGAGTCTGGGAACGAAGGCGACACCGATCCCGGCTGTGATGAGCGCCTGCGCGACGCGATAGTCGTCGGTGCCGGTGAGGTGCAGCTCGGGCTGGAAGCCGGCGTCGCGGCAGGCGCCCGCGACGAGGCCGTGACACACCGAGCCGATGTGCTCGGTGATCCAGCGCTCGCCGGACAGCTCATCGATCGCGAGCGAACCACGTCCGGCCAGCGGATGCGAAGCGGTGACAGCGATGTCCACCGGATCGCGAAACAGGTTGTGGATCTCGATCGCGGGCCCGGCGTCCAGTGGCACGTAGTCATAGATGTACACCAGGGCAACATCGAGCTGCCCGCTCTCCAGCAACTTGAGACTCGTCGCCGCGTCGCACTCCGTCAGCGTCAATCTCACGTCGGGATGTCGGCCCCGGAAAGTGTGCAAGGCCCGGCTCACGACCGACGTCACGCTCACGAATGACCCGAGGCGCAATTGGCCTCCGCGCAGTCCCGCGATCGCGCGCAGCTCAGCCTCGGCCTTATCGAGCTGGGCCAGCACCACCTCGGCATGCTGCACAAGGGCCCGGCCCGCCTCGGTGAGCACCACGCTGCTGGGCCCGCGGTCAAGCAGCGCCACGCAGGCTTCACGTTCGAGCGTCGCGATCTGCTGAGACACCGCCGAGGGCGTGAAGTCCAGCGCCGCGGCGGCCCCTGCGATCGTCCCCCGCGCAGCCACCTCGCGCAGTACCCGCATCCGCCGCACATCGAGCATGAGCACAGCTTAGGCACAGCCACAGCAGATGCGGTGGCGCACCATCAGCGCGCGCGACACCATGCCGTCCACCCGATGTCCTGATGATGCTTCTTTCCCCGACACGCCGCGCGCCACAGGGCGCACGGTCGTGGCAATCCAGGTCTCGTTCCCTCGTTAGGAGTTCAGATGATCAGCTTTGTTGATAAACGGCGTCTCGATGGCGTTCGTAGGTTCGTAGTTCTCGGGCTCGTGTCGATGGCTGCGATGGTCGGCGTTCAGTCGACGCTCACCCCGGCCTACGCCGCGTCGACTATCGAGGGCTGTCCTTCGGGCTACCTCTGTCTATACACGGGCGCGAATTACAACAACCACAATGGAGCGCCCAACGCGAAGTACTACCACTGCGGCACCGTCAACCTGTCCGGCTGGGTCACCAGGCACGGTTCGTTCGTAGACAATCAGACAGGCAACGTGATCAGCGCGTTCTGGTCCGGGTACAACGGGACGGGCAGCATCCTGTGGGCCATCCAGTCCGTCACCTGGAGCCCGGACGTCGACTTCTACCCCGTGAACTCGATCACTGTCTGCTGAGCCGGCCCGCTGCGCAGGCGTCTGGGCCGAGTTGGCCCAGACGCCGACGCTGGATCGCCGAAGACGGGTGGCCGGTGCGCAGGACCGGTCGACGGCTGGTGTGGCGACAGCCTTGCGCAGCGCGACCCGACGACCGCGATCTCGCCGCCGACGAGCACGCCGTCGACAGTAAGCGCGGACGGCAGAGCAGCCTGCATCGGTCCAGCCGGATTGGTGGCCTTCTCTCCCGGTTGTATCGCGACCGCCGTGTTCCTGTTCGTCTCCAACCGCCCAGGCCGTGACCCGTAATGACTCACTGCATGCTCGTGCCGGGTTCCCAGGAACCAGAGCAGCGAGCGGTGACCGGCCGTGCAGGGTGCATCCGCCGGCGCTTCAGAGCAGCTTGGGTGCAGCCTGTAGCGCGATCGCGCAGCCGAGGCCTACGATGATGAGCGCGGACGCTGCGGGCAGTGCGCTGAGCAGGCGTTTCGGGACCGCCAGGCGTATCGGTAGGCGGTGTGCGTGCACGACGAGCAGACCGAGTGCTGTGAGGGTCGCGGCGAGGCCGATGCTGAAGGCGAAGATCAGCAGCAGCCCGAGCCCGACCTGGTGTTGCGCGACGGCGCCGAGCAGCACCACGAGCGCCGATGGACAGGGGATGAGACCTGCGGCGGCGCCCATCGCGATCAGGCTCTTGCGGGTGATCGTGTCCGGCATGTCGTGGGAGTGGCCGTGATGGTGGCTGGTGTGGCCGTGATGGTGGCTGGTGTGGCCGTGGGCGTGGCTGGTGCCGTGGGCGTGGCGATGCTCGTCGAGGTGGTGGTGTGATCTTTGCGCGCGATGATGGCCGACGCGTGAGCGCAGCACGCCGAGCCCGATCGCGACGACGAGCAGCCCGGAGATGAGCGTCAACCACGGAAACAGCGTCTCGGGGAGGACGGACTGCGCGAGTAGCAGGGTGATCAGTCCGAGGGCGAACACGCCGATGGTGTGCGTGATCGTGACGACTACGCCGAGCACGACCGCGTGTCGGCTTGTGCCCTTGCAGCCGACGAGGTAGGCCGCGACCATGGCCTTGCCGTGTCCGGGTGACAGCGCGTGCAGTGCGCCCCAGCCGAGCGCTGCGAGCAACAGCAACACAAGCGTGGTCTTGCCGGCGGCGGCGTTCTCAAACACGCTGGCGAACCCGTCACCGGCGCCACTGCGGGTTGTCACGGTGTCGCTGCCGTCCAGGCGCGGTGCGACGAGGGTCGCGGCGCCGTCGCGGACGGTCAGCGTCGCGGTGCGCTGATCCAGCGGACGCTGGATGGTTGATGGGGGGTAGGTGCGCAGCCCGCGAGTGGGGTCCTGCGAGGGTACGCTGGAACGCACCGCGGTGCCTGTGCCTGGCTGCGCGACGATCGCGGTGTAGCCGATGCGGTCTGGATAGGTGCCGTCGCGTAGCAGCACGACATGCGCCCCGGTCACCGCCGCTCGCAAGGGAAGCTCGATACGGGTCGTGTTCAGTGCGCCCTGTCCGCGGAGGAATGACAGCAGCGCGGGGCCTGCGTCGCGCAGGACGACGCGGTGTCCGTCGACGCTGACGTTCAGCCGGCGCGCGACCTCTTGGCGTGCGCGTGCCAGGACGTGCTCGCGTGATTGCTTGCGTGCCTGGAAGGTCGGGATCTCGGCGACGTCCAGGATGTAGCGCAGCTGGACACCGTCGTCGCTGACAGCGACGTTGGTGAGGTGATTGACGGTGAAGTTGCCCAGCGGATGAGCGCTCGCATCGCCGGCCAGCAACGCCAGCGCGAGGGCAACGACCGCCAGGACAGTGGCGAGGCGGCTCATCGCAGGCCTCGCAGCGCGTTACGCGCGCGCGGCGCCCACAGCACGGAGAAGTGCGGGTTGGCGCGCAGCGCGCGGCGCAGGTAGCGACGCGCTTCGCCGGCGTGTCCGGCAGCTCGGGCGGTGAGGCCGGCGCGGGTGAGGATCAACGGATCTTGCGAGCCGAGCTTGACCGCCCGTCGCGCCCAGCCCAGGGCATCACCTGGGCGCCCAAACCGCTCCAGCGCCCAACTGACGGCGTCGGCGGCGCGCACGCTTGGCGCGGCCCGCCACGCGCGGCGGGCGAGATCGACCGCGCGCGCGTGATCACCGTGGTCGGCCTCGAACAGCGCGATCTCGACATCGCTGTTGACCTTGTTGGCGGCCAGCAACCGTCGCTCGGCATCCACCAGCGCGAACGTCTCGCGGGCATCCGCCGGACGTCCGGCGGCCTGCTGGATCTCACCCAGCGCGATCACGTACTGCGGCAACGGGCGGCGGCGAACGACATCCGCATACCCGCGGATCGCGGCCTGGAGGTGCCCGGTTGCGCCGTCTAGCTGCGCGCGGCCGGCGAGCGCGGGCACGTAGCCGGCGACGCCGCTCAGCGCGAGCGTGTACGCGCGTCGGGCGGCCGCGGTCTGTCCGCGCATCGCCTGAAGGTCGCCCAGCAGCGTCTGAACGTAGGCGACGTTCTCGGGTACGGCGGCGCCGGCGGAGACAGCAAGGCGCATCGCGCGCAGCGCGCCGGTGAGGTCGCCATGCAGCTCGCGGAAATACGACACGCGAGCGTAGGAGGCGAGGTTGGGCTGCAGGTCGATCATCTGCTGCAGCGAGCGCCCCGCCTGTTCGTAGTGGCCAAGCTCGATCTGCGCGTCGACGAGCACCGCGAACGGGCGCGCCAGGTGGGGGCCCAGGCGCCGCGCGCGCTGCGCGTATCGAAGGCCGCGACGGAAGTCGTGGCGCGCGAGTGCGAGCGTGGCCATCCCGATCGTCGCGTCGACGGAGCGCCGGTCACGACGCAACGCCTGGCCGAACATCGTCTCCGCGCTGGCGTAGTGCGCGGGATCAGCGGTCTCCCGCGCACGCTGCAGCTCGGCGTTGCCGCGCTGGATCAGATCGACTGGATTCACCGCCGGCGTGCTGGCGGGCCGCGCCGGGTCGTCGAGCGCCCATAGGGCGCCCAACGCCACGACGAACGCGACCGTTGGCAGCGCTAGGACACGCGGTCTGAGCGTACGGCGGAGCACGGTGCCTTAGGGCAACTGGGGGCCGATCGGCAGCCGCAAGGGTGGCAGCAACGGTCCGATCGGCACCTGCGGGTCATTGCCCGGGGGCGTGGGCAGGTGCGGCGGCTCTACGCGGCGCCCGACGGCCTGCTGAAAGCCCGAGGTCGGCGATGCCTGGTAGGGAAAGGTGGCCAGCAACGGCTTGTCGTTCTGATCGACGCCGTCGCCTGCGCCCAGCTTGTTGTTCTTCAAGAAGCCGGCGACCAACTGCACGAAGATGTCCACGGCGTCGTCTTGCAGTCGCCGGCCGTTGGGAAAGCCGGCACGATCGCCTCCGATGACACCGAAGCGGTTGGAGGTCTTGGCGGGCGGGACGCCCATATTGAGCTTCAGCGTGTCAGCCGCCACGGGATTGGCCTTGTCGATCTGGTTGAGGCCAGGCATCCCGGTCAAGAACACCTCGACGAGATCGCTGCGACCGCTTTCCGGTGCGCCGAGCTTGAGTGGCAGCCTGATCGGCAGGCCGATCTGAGAACCCAACAGCTCCTTGGGCAGGGCGTTGATCTGACGTGCGAACTCAGGTGTCAGGATGAACTTCGTGATGCGCGCGCCGTCGCTGTCGGGGCGCGTCTTGTTATAGGCGTCCTTCAGTCCGGCGGGGATGAACAGCTCGTTCACCAACGGGTTGCCCAGACGCGAGACCTGCACCCAACCACCGCGCGATCCTGCGTTGCTGTCAAAGCGCGCGTTGGTGACCTGCAGCTTGCGTCGCTCCGTCGAGGCCCACACACCGACGGTGGCGTTATCGGCGTCGGGCCCGGACACGGGCTGTTGGTCGCGGGTGACGTCGGACTGGGGGACCTGCATCGTGATCGTCTGAATCGACGTGTCGGACTGTGAGTCGGTGCCGCCACCGGTATCACCCGTCAAGACGCGGATGTTGATGTTGTCAAACGCGGCGCCCAGGTCAACGAAGAACGCGTCATCGCGCTGGCCGGCAAAGTACTTGGCGGGGCCGATCGTCTGGATCGCCTCGTTGGCGACCTTGTCATACCTGGGAAAGGACTTCGGCCCGCTGTTGGCGGGTGCCACCGGCAGATCGGAGGCGATCGTGCGCTCAGCGGTCGGCTTGCCGTTGGTGTACTGCTCACGCACGATCGCGTAGCGCTGAGACTGCAGCAAACCCGGGTCGCCAAACGACCCTACACCCGGAACGGATTGACGATACGAGTCGTTGCTGACCTTCGTCTGAAACACGAAGCGGTAGCGTATGTCGGCCTTGCCGTCGCCCGTGTTGTCGATGCTGATGTAGTAGCGCGCACGATCATCAAAGCGAAAGAAGTTCGGCCCATTGGCAGGGTTTCCGCCGGGGACCCAGTTAGCGACCACGGTCAACTTCTCAGGGGCATCGTTGGCCACGAACGCGTACGTGTCGGTGTTGTCCGCCGACGGGTCAAGCATGATGTTCGGGGCCTCGCGATGACTTGAGCCCGAGCTCGGCGCCACAACGATCAAGTTCGCAACGAGCATGGCGCCGAGGGCGCCGACCAAGGACAGCTTCTTCATGGGTCTCCCCCGCTGACGTTCACGCCCGACCGTGGGCCACCTCGGACAGGACGGCCAAGGATCCATCCCCAAGTTCGAAAGAGACGTCACGCCGGATGCCTCATCAGCCAACTTGGCGCGCAACCGGTCACGAAATCGGTCCACAAACATCACACACACATGATCAACGCCGAGATCGACGACCCAGCGCCTGAAGGACGGTGCCGGTTACGTTCCGGTAACGGCCCGCAGAACTCTCGGACACGTCCACGTCAGAACCAGCCGTGGTGAACGTGTCGTGGGGCGTAGCCCTGTCGCTTGCTGGGAGCTACGTGGTCAGCTCGACGCGGTTTCGGCCACCGTCCTTGGCGCGGTATAGGGCGCGATCGGCCATGCGCAGGATCGTCTCGGCGTCGACGGCGTCGTCGGGGTATCCGGCGACGCCCACACTGAGCGTCACCGGGTGATCGACGCCGGGCACCTGGATCGCTTCGACGGCCGCACGCACCTTCTCCGCAAGCACCTTCGCGCCATCGCGCGTGGTTGCGGGAGCGAACACGACGAACTCCTCGCCACCGATGCGTCCGACGAAGTCGCTGGCGCGCAGTGCTCCCTCGATCGTCGCCGCAGCGCGCGCGAGCACCTCGTCGCCACGTGCGTGGCCGTAGCTGTCGTTGATCTCCTTGAAGTGGTCGAGGTCGATCGCCAACACGCTCATCGGTGTCAGCAGGCGCGAGGCCTGCGCGAGCATCCGCTTGAGGGTGTCCTCGACCGCGCGGCGGTTGGGCAGGCCGCTGAGCGCGTCGGTCGCCGCGCGCTGCTCGGCCATTGCCAGGTTGCGCATGTTCGCGATAACCGGCGCCACCTGGGCCACCGACTGCGCCACACGTTGGCGCTCGAGATCTCGCAGCGAGTCGGCATGCTCCATGAGCACCGAGCCGATGACCTCGCCGCTTACGACGAGCGGCGTACACGTCGTCTGACCCGGGCTCTTGCCACACACCGAGCAGGCGATGAGCGCGAATTCATCGTCCGCACCTCGCTCAAAGCGCTGGCCGAGACGAACCGCCAGGCAGGAGCGCGGAGCGGCATCAAGCAGGCCGTCGACGACGGCCGAGCCGTCCCCGATCTCGGTTACGGCTTGTAGCCGATCGGCGCTGTTGTTGCGCCGCAGCACCA
>DASVPU010000409.1:0-6924 GCA_036389475.1 Solirubrobacteraceae bacterium | reverse complement strand
GAGTTCCAGAGCCCGGCGCCCAGCGTGCTGCCCCGGCCCGGGCACATGCCAGCCGGGACGTTCATGCACGAGATTCAAGAGAAGGGCCGCCTCGTCGTCGGCGTTGACCAGAACTCGCTCGGCCTGGGGTACTACAACCCGAGCATCCGGCAGATGCAGGGGTTCGACATCGACATGGTTCGCGAGGTCGCTCGCGCGATCTTCGGCAAGACGTCAGGCCACATCACCTACAAGGCAATCTCGACCAAGCAGCGCGAGTCGGCAATCGTGTACCAGGACGTCGACATCGTCGCGAGCGCCTTCTCGATCTCGTGCAAGCGCCGCAGGCATGTGCTGTTCAGCTCCGTGTACTACGTGGCGCATCAGAGGTTGCTCGTGCCGAAGGGCTCCGGGGTCCAGCGCTTGGGAGACCTGCGCGGTAAGAAGGTCTGCGCGACGGAGAAATCGACCTCCATCGAGCGCTTGGAGGCCCTCCAGGCCAAGACGGGCATCGTGCCCGATCCGGTCTCGCTGCGGCCAGACTGCCTGGTCAGGCTGCATGAGGGCGAGGTCGCGGCGATCGCGACAGACGACACGATCCTCTACGGCTTTCACAAGCAGGACCCGCAGACGCGGATCGTGGGGAGAGAGCTGGGCGACGAGCACTACGGCATGGCGATCAACAGGCACCATCCGGAGTTCGTGCCGTTCGTCAACGCGGTGCTCGAGCGGCTGCGGGCCAACGGCTGCGCGACGGCGTTCCAGCAGCACTGGCTGCAGGGCCTGTCGACTCCGACAGGCGCTCGGTCGAGCTCGCGTTGCGCTCGCCGGGCCGCAAGAGCGGTGCCGGGATGACCTGTGCGCAAGCCGGATGCAGCGGCACGATCCAAGCCGGCTACTGCGACCTGTGCGGGCTCGCACCTCGCCCTGACGAAGCCGGCGCAGCACCCGCCGCTGATATCTCAGAAGCGACCCGGACACGGCGCGTGCGCCCGTTCGCAACGGCAGCCGCCGGCGTGAGCGCTGCGCCGCGGGCTCAGCGCTGGGGCGGGTCGGCCCGCACGCGCACCACCTCCCGACCGCACCTCGGCGCCGGCTTGGTGGAGGTGGCGCCCGTCCCCGCCCGAGACCCGTCGGAGGCGGTCATGGCCGATCCGAAGGTGGCCGAGCAGCGGCGCCTCTGCGGCCGTTGCGGCAGTCCGGTCGGCCGCGGCCGGGATGGGGGCCCCGGTCGCGTCGAAGGATTCTGCCGGCACTGCGGCACGCCGTTCTCGTTTGCTCCGAAGCTGCGAACCGGCGACGTCCTCGCCGAGCAGTACGAGGTTGTGGGGTGCCTCGCGCACGGCGGGCTGGGCTGGATCTACCTCGCGAAGGACCGCCACGTCGCCGACCGATGGGTCGTCCTCAAGGGGTTGCTCAACGCGGGCGACGAGGGGGCGATGGCGGCGGCGCTCGCCGAGCGGCTGTTCTTGGCCGAGGTCGAGCATCCGAACATCGTGAAGATCATCAACTTCGTCGAGCGCGACGGCGCTGGCTACATCGTCATGGAGTACGTCGGCGGGGTCAGCCTCAAGGAGCTGCTCGCGGCGAGGCGCGAGGCGAACGGGGGCACCGCGGACCCGCTCCCCGTAGGCCACGCGATCGCATACGTGCTCGAGATGCTCCCCGCGCTGGCGTACCTGCACAGCTCGGGACTGCTGTTCTGCGACCTCAAGCCCGCCAACGTCATCCAGACGCAGCACTCGCTGAAGCTCATCGACCTCGGCGGCGTCTACCGCATCGGCGACACGGTGAGCCCGGTCTACGGCACAACCGGATACCAGGCCCCCGAGATCGACCACGGCGGACCCTCGATCGCCTCAGACCTCTTCACGGTTGCTCGTACGCTCGTCGCGCTGTGTGCCGATTTCGAAGGCTTTCAGTCGACGTTTCGGTTTACGCTGCCGCCGCAGCGCGAGATCGCGCTCTTTCAGCGCTACGACTCGCTCTACCAGCTGCTCTGCAAGGCCACGGCGCCGAATCCCGACGACCGCTTCCAGTCGGCCGAGGAGATGGCCGACCAGCTCTACGGCGTCCTGCACGAGGTTCTCGGCGCCGAGACAGGAGCGCCGGTACCGGCGCGCAGCACGCTCTTCACGACCGACCTGCGGGCCCGTCCGGACAGGCCCGACAGCCGGTTGCTGCCCGCCTTACGGGTCGCGACCGATGACCCGGCCGCCGGCTACCTCGCGACGCTCGCCGCGGTCCGTCCAGACGAGCTCGTAGCCGCGCTGCGCCGCGCGCCCGAGCGCACATCGAGGTCGAGCTGCGTCTCGCGCAAGCGCTGATCCACGCGCAGGACTGGGAGCAGACGCGCGGGTTGCTCGCCGAGGTGCAGCAGCGTGACCCATGGGAGTGGCGCGCGCACTGGTATTCCGGCGTCGCATCGCTGGCCCAGCACTTCCCGATCGCCGCCCGTGCGAGCTTCGAGGCCGTCTACCACGCGATTCCCGGCGAGCTCGCGCCGAAGCTCGCACTCGGTGTCTGCGCCGAGCTGGCAGGCGAGCCAGAAGCGGCGGCCGGCTGGTATGAGATCGTCTCAATCACCGATTCGAGCTACACGTCGGCGACGTTCGGGCTTGCGCGCTGTCGCCTCGCGTGCGGCGATCGCCCCGGCGCGCTCGCCGCGTACGAACGTGTGCCGGAATCCTCCAGCGCATACGACGAGGCGCAGATGGCGCGCGTGCGATGCCTGCTCGGCGACGGCCCCGGGATCGCGCAGCTGGTCGCGGCCGCCGCATGCATCGACGCGCTCGCCCTTGACGGCGAGCAGCACGCGCGGCTCACTGCCGAGCTGCTGCGGTCGGCGCTGGCACTCGTCGGGCGTGACCGCAGCGGCGAAGATCCTGATGTGACCCTTGCCGGGCATGCGCTCGTCGAGTCCGAGCTGCGCCTCGGGCTCGAGCGCACGTACCGCTCGCTCGCCTCAGTGGCCGCGACCGCGCACGAGCGCATCCGGCTGGTCGACGAGGCAAACCGCGTGCGTCCGAAGACGTGGACGTGAGCGCGTTCACCGTGACCGCGGCATATGACTCGCACCTGCCGGTAGGGGCGCTCAGCGTGAAGGCGGCCGTCAGGGCCAGCGCTTCGACGATCAGCGAGCCGGGCGTCGAGGTGTCGCTGCGGCTGTGGACGCCGCGCGGCGCGACGGTCGCGGTCCTGCGCGAGATCTCGCCCGCGACCAGGGACCTGCGCGACCGCGCGGTCCGGCTCGACGACCGGACCGTCGAGTATCCCGCCGGCTGCTGGGTGGACGGCATACGAGACTACGAGCTCGCCGTCGCGCTGCCCGCGCGCGGCGCCGGCGACGAGATGCTGGCCGCGCGGCTCGACCTCACCGCCGAGGGGGAGGTCGTCGCTGGCGCGCAGATCGCGGTGACATGGGCCGCCGACGCTGAGTCCGCGGGCATCGTGGACGAATCCGCCGTCGCCGGCGGCGTGGCGGTCGAGGAGCTTTCGACCGGGCTGTCGCCCCGGCCGCGCCACATGCTCGTCGTCGACGAGTCGGCCGGTGGCGAACCCTGTCTCGGCTGCGGGCTGCGCGCTGCGGCGGGCGACCGCTTCTGCGAGCGCTGTGGTCGCCGGCTCTAGCCGGGCCGCTCGCTCTGATCGGACGTCAGAAGTCTCGCGGCGTCACCGCGCCCGCCGCGAGCGCTGCTTGCGCGAGCCGGGCGCGCTTCTCGTTCTGGGGCAGATCGGCAAGGCCGAAACGATCGAACAGCCCGCGCAGTTGCGCCTTGACGGAGTCGACGCTCACGAACATTTCGTCGGCGATCTGGCGGTTGGTGGCCGGGAGCGTCGAGGAGGCGTCGTTGAGCGGGCGACACAGCGCGACGAGCACCTTGTGCTGGGTCGCGGTCAGCGGCATGGCCGTCGAGGGAGCCTCGCGGCGGGTCACCTCTGACTCGGCCGGACCAGGGTCGCGGAACAGCAACTGCGAGCTGCCGAAGCACAGCCGGTCGCCCTGGCGCAGACGCTGACGGTCGACGACCCGCTGGCCATTGACGAACGACCCGTTGCTCGACAGCCCGTCATCGACGAGCGTCCACTGGTCGCCCACCTGCTCGAGCAGCGCGTGGGCGCGCGAGACCTCGACGTCCCAGCCCAGCGAGATGTCGGAGCCGGGCTTGCGCCCGACGGTGAGCCGCCAGCGGTCGCGCGGCAGCACGAAGATGACTTGACGGCCGTCTTGCATGCGCCCGGTGAGCAACGGTTGTCCGCCGCGCTCCGCGGCGATCAGCGCCTGCACGTCGGCAGTGGTGCGCGCGACGGGCTGCCCGCCGGGGCGCGGCCCGCCGTCAGTCATCGCCCACGCTCATCTACCGGACGGTAGCGGTCGTCCCCGAGCGGGTCACGACGATCGGCGAGCCGGGAAAAGCGCCGAACGCGGCGTGCATCGCCCCGCTGAAGGTGTCGACCAGGCACCCTGGGGTGGCTACCGGTCGCCAGACGACGGGAGCATGATGCTGTTCGGACACCGGCGAGCCGCTACGCGCCACAGCCCGCTCTGTCCCAACCGCCGTCCGACGCGCGACCCGCAAGGCCGACCATGAACCGACGCCCAGCCGACCCCACGCCCGCTTTGGCCAAGACCCGCTCCCGAGCGATCGCAGACGAGCTCAAGACGGTCATCCGCCTCGCGGGGCGCGACCCGGAGGCGCTCGAGGGCGAGCTGCCGGCCCTCTCGGCCCTGTACCGCGTCAGCGCGGACCAGCTGCTCGACGAGCCCGCGCGCGTGCATTTCATCCTGCGCCGCCTGATCCCCGAGTATCTCCAGCGGCTGCCTGCTGGGCGCGACTGCCGAGCGATCCGCGAGCTCATGACGTGGCAGGACACCGACGGCGAGATCCAGTCGCTGACGACGCGCTACCACAAGGCTGCGGCGCACCTCGTCGGTTCCGCCAGCGATTTCGGCCGCCGCCAAGAGCCGCGGCTGCTGCTGGAGTGCGCGCGGCGCTTCATCGCGCTGGATCACGAAGATCGACTGGGGCCGCCCCCGCCCCCGGCTGCGGTCGCCTGCGCCGTCCCCGCGGATACCCCGGTCGAGGTCGTCGCGCAGCAGCCGCTCTTGACCGACGGCGACCCGCGCGGCGGCGTCGTACGTGTCCATCGCAACCTCGACTATCACCGGCTCATCGAGCACATGGCCGGTGCCGACGAGATCGTGATGCTCAACACGTGGATCCCGGGACTGGACATCCTTGCCGATGCGCTGGTCGACGCGCTCGCCGGTGGGACGTACGTGTCGATCCTGCTCCTGCATCCGGAGTCGCACATCGCGCAGCTGCGCAGCCAGGCGCTGCAGGGGGCGGTGCACCGCCGCTTTGGCGACGACATGGTCAGGCCAGGGGTTCGGCACTGCCTCGACGTGCTGGCCGCCGTCTCGAGCATGGTCGACGACGAGTGCAAGCGCAACCTGCGAGTGCGGCTGTACAGCTCGCTGCCGTCGGTCTCCGTCTACGGCATCGACGACCGTGCGTTCGTCAGCTTCTTCCTGCACGGCCAGCTTGCCGTGAAGTCCACCCAGATCGAAGTGCTGGGCCAGGACTCGGTGATGGGCCAGCTCGTCTTCGGCGAGCTCAAGGCGCTCTGGAACATCGGGCAGGAGGTGACGGACATCGCGCAGTGGCAGAACGAGACGCGCGAGCGCGTGCGCGCAGTTCCGACGCCGCGGCGATCCTCGCTGAGCAGCGTGGCGGCACCGAGCGCCCGATCGCACGTCGGGTGAGAACGCGCGCGGGACGAGTCGGGACCTGCACCCGCCGGCGTTTGGCTACGAGCGCCCCCGCCCGCCCCGCGTCGCGTCGAAGCGCCGCCGGTCGCGCTTGGTCGGTCGCCCAACAAGGTTCGCTCCTGGTGGCGGGGACGCCAGCCGCCGCTGCTCGGCCGCCAGCGCGCGCGCTGCGACGCTGGCACTCGTCTCCTCGTAGAGCAGCACCGCTTCACTCGCCGGACCGCGCCGCTCGGCGACGCCCTGCACGACGACGGTCCGCCGCACTTGGCCGATCGTCACCTCCAGCTCGTCGCCGCGGCCGACCTCCCGGCTCGCCTTCACGCGCTGGCCGTTGACCTGCACGCGACCGCCCTTCACCGCCTCGGCGGCGAGGGAGCGGGTCTTGAACAGGCGAGCTGCCCAGAGCCACTTGTCAACTCGCACGCGATCGGGTGATTCGGACACGTGCGCGATGATCGCAGCCTGCCCGGATCGGCCCCTATGCTCGTCACTTCGATGGCCATGTCCTTGCAGCAAACGGATGCGTCTGAGGTCGCCGTGCTGCGCGATCGCCTCGGCGACCTCATGATCTGCGACGAACACCGCCTGCGCCGGCGGCTGGATCGCGCGTGCCGTGACGCCGACGGCGGCGACGACGCCGCGCTGGTCCGCATCGCCGGTGAGATCGCGGCCGCCGCCGAGCGCATCGCCGGCCGCCGCGACGCAGTACCGGCGGCGATCGAATACCCGCCGCAGCTTCCGGTCAGCGCGCGCCGCGACGACCTGATGGACGCGATCGCCTCCAACCAGGTCGTCGTCGTGGCGGGCGAGACCGGTTCCGGTAAGACGACGCAGCTGCCGAAGATCTGCCTCGAGCTCGGGCGCGGCGTGCGCGGCGCGATCGGCCACACGCAGCCGCGGCGGCTCGCTGCCCGCACCGTGGCCGAGCGGATCGCCGAGGAGCTGCATGTGCAGCTCGGCGCGGCGGTCGGATACGCCGTGCGCTTCGACGATCGCTCCGGCGCGGACACGGTTGTGCGGCTGGTCACCGACGGTCTCCTGCTCGCCGAGATCCAGCGCGACCGGCTCCTGCGCCGCTACGACACGATCATCGTCGACGAGGCGCACGAGCGCAGCCTGAACATCGACTTCCTGCTCGGCTACCTGCACCGCCTGCTGCCTCAACGACCGGA
>DASVPU010000408.1:0-5014 GCA_036389475.1 Solirubrobacteraceae bacterium | reverse complement strand
GACGACAGCCATGGCGCCACCGTCGCCGTCCGGCCGTCGCTGACGTACTGCGACCATTGCGATGGCCAGCTCAAACCCGCTAGGCGCATGATGACGGGCTGTGTAAGCGCCACATCAGTGCTGGGCAGGTAGCTTGGATATCGCCTGGACGCCCCGCCGGCAGGTGCGCGTCTGAGGGACCACGGCTCGCCGTCGTCCCCGCCGTACGCCGCGGCTTCCTCTGTGACTGACCGGGGTCCCGTGTGCCCGACCCCGCATGGGCCCGCGGGGTCCCCGCGTCTGGCCTGCTCGGTTCCCACTGCCGTGCGCGCGCGTGTGCGTGAACCCACTGGGGTCCGCAACGCGCCTTGACCAACGCGCCGGCCCGCGCCCGTGCTGACATTCGCCGCGAGCGCTGCAGCACCACTCGTTGCGGTCGCGACATCATGCGCGCGAGTCTCAACAGTGGCTGTTTGTTATCACGTGTGCCGATGCGCATGTCGGCGCCGTGCAGGGGGACGAGGGCAGCCTGTCCGTCGTTGCGGCTCAGCTCGATCGCGGCCTCTCGTAGAACCAAACCTGCGGCGATTAACAAGCAAGTGGCCGCGCCACAATCCGGGGGTGTATGCGCCGCCGGAACGGTTCGCGCTGCGGATCTCCGAAGGTTGACGTGCTGAGCCTTCGACATCGTCGGTCGGCGAGGGAAAGCGGTCGGCGGTGCCTCTCAGCGTGCGATCACGTGCTCGCCGAGGTTGGCTCCCTGCTTGAGCAGTTCCTGTTGGACGTCATCGGCCGCGAGATCACGTGGTGCGACGCCGGCGTTCGCCGCGAGTGCGGCCGCGACGCCTGCAGCCTGACCGGTCGCAAGCGCGATCGGTGTCACGCGGTAGGAGGAGTGCGCCTCGTGTGTTCCCGAGATGCAGCGCCCGCCTACCATCAGCCCGTCGACGTCGCGCGGTATCAGGCAGCGCAGCGGAATGTCATATGCGCCGCCGATCGGCAGGCGTCGCAGCAGCGTGCGGCGCCCTCCGTTGGGGTCGTGGATGTCGATCGGATATGAGCCGCGCGCGACGACGTCGTCGAAGCGGCGCGATTGCAGCACGTCGTCAGCTGTCAGTTGGTAGTCGCCGACGATCCGACGGGTTTCCCGCACGCCGATCTGGGTCCCGCTCTGGACGGCGTAGGCGGCTTCGAAGCCGGGCACGCGCTTGCGCACGAAGCGCATGATCGCGTCCATCTGGTCGCGGGCGAGGCGCTCCGCGCGGGTGAGGTCGAAGACGTCGATGCCGAGCACCCCGGCGACACGGGTGCTGTTGACCGTCAACTCGCGCTCGTGCGGGGTCGCGAAGAACAACAGCTCCTCGCGCGGCAGATCAAGCTCGCCTGCTTCGCGCGCCTGCTCGATGAGCTCCCACAGGCCGAGGACTCCACGCCACTGGTCAGGACGCTGGCGTACATAGCCTTCGAAGCCGCCGCGGTCGAAGTCCGCGACGCGGAACATCAGCGTCATCGGCTGCACGAGGCCGTCGTCTCGGCCGATCTCGTAGCTCGCGCCTGCGGCGGCCGCGAGATCTCCGTCACCGGTGGCATCCACGACGACCGACGCCTGGATGACCAGCGGCCCTGACTTCGTCTCGAGGACCACGCCGTTCGGCCGGCGTGGCGGCCCGGTCACACCGGAGGCAAAGGAATGCAGCAGGTAGCACACACCGGCTTCGTCGAGCAGGTCAAGCGCGGTGGACTTGTACGCCTCGGGATCCAACGGAAAGGTGTATCCGGTGTCCTCACTGGGAGCGATCGCACTGTTGCGGTGCAGCAGCCGCTGCATCAGCTCCAACAGCACGCCCGCCACGACCGGCTCGCCGGGGCCGTGGTCTTGCGGTAGCAGCCGAAGCGGCTCCTGGGCTCCGCGGGCGCGTGCACCGCGCACCTCGTTGTGCCACGACATCAGCGGCAGGACGAGCGCGGCCGTTGCGTTGCCGCCCAGAAAGCCGTAGCGCTCGGCGAGCACGACGTCGGCTCCGGCGCGCGCGGCGCCGATCGCCGCGCCGATGCCGGCCGGGCCGCCCCCGACGACGACCACATCGGGGCGCGCGGCGACTTTTGCGCGTCGTTCCGGCAGCGTCACCTCTGACGGGTGTTCAGGACGCTGCAGCGGCGCCATGGTTGAGCAGTTCGACGGTCAGGCGGACATTCTCGCGCGCTGCGTCCTGCAGGCCCGGTAGACGCCCGCGAACGTGTTCGATCTGCTCGTCGCGACGGTCCCACAGCCGGTCGATGTGCGACAGCAGCGCGCCGGCATGCGTCGCCCGTTCGGGGTTGGGTGAGTCGACATCGAGTGATCGCAGAAAGTCGCGAACCTTCGTCGCGTAGGGCAGTGCCACCACGGGCACGCCCGCGGTCGCGGCGAACAGCAAGAAGTGCAGTCGCATCCCGACCGCCATGTCGAGATGCTCCATCAGGCCGAGCAGCTGCCGCGGACCGTAGCTGCGCTTGAGCACCCAGGCGTGCTCGGGCAGCGCCATTCGCCCGATCACGCGGTGCGCCTCACGGATGTCCTTGTGCTCGAGCGCGACGAAGGCGATCTGCGCCTCGAAGCGGTCGACCATGAAGTCGGCGGCGTTGGCGAGCAGATCGTGGTACTCCGTCTCTGCGATCTCCGACACCGCGCGGCCTCCCTCGCGCACCGACATGCCGATCAGCCGCTGGCCGGCGGCCAAGCCCTCGCGATCGAGCATCCGCTCCGTGAACGGTTCTGAGTCGAGCAGCAGCGCAGGATCCGCCGTGACGGTGATGGCGCTCTCCACGCCGCTCTCCTCAAGCAGTCGCTTATCGGCCGCCCCGCGGACCGTGACGAGGTCCATGCGGTTGAGCACCGCGGCGACCGACGAGCGATCCGCCGGACGCTCCAGCGGGCCGGCGCCGACTGCGTATGTGGCGGTCGCGATGCCGGCCTTCTGCGCGAGGCGCACGAGGCGCAGATAGAACTCCACCTCCCGGTCATACAGGATGCCGCCGCCGCCGAGCAGCATCAGATCAAGCCGCTTGACCTCCGCAAGCAGATCCTCGCGCTCAGCGGCGTCTGCCGCTAACACGCGTTCGACATCGTGGTGACGTCGCGTGTGGTTGCAGTCGCGGGAGAAGACGACGATCTCGACGCCCTCGACAGCCGCTCGCAACTGTGCGATCGCAACCGTGAGGATCGCTTCGTCGCCGGCATTCAGACCGCCGTAGGAGCCAACCAGTCCAACCGCCGTGGGCATCTGGCAACGGGTACCCCGCAACGCGTCCCGGTCAAGCAGAACATACCTCTTGAGGCCGCCAGCGATGTCGTCCACGCGCCCGACGAGCGGCGACCCTTGCACCATCCGGGTGTGACTCCATCAACGTTCCTGGTGTCGGCGACGCCGATCGCGCGCGCAGCTCAACTTCGTACACATGCCGGCGCGAGATCCTCAGCGACGCCGCTTCACGCGCTCGGGATCGCACCCTTACGGTGGATGTGGTGCACGCACCGAGCCTCCCCATGGGTCGCGGCGAACAACGAGTGCCGCGGTGGGCGAGCGGGAGTCTGCATCGTGTCGCGTAGTGCCGGTTTTCGCGGAAGCGACCGTGCCAGCCGACTTTCGCCTTCGTCCAGAAGGGGCACTCTGGCGACGTCGCCGCAGCGTGCTGGACCGCGTGGTGGCTGTTGCGTAGAGCTGCGGCGTTCTTGGACGCACGCGGTGCCGTAGCGAGAGTCCAGATGCTCGCGAGGTGTCTGATGGGCGGTCGCCGGCCCGCTTCAGGCGGCCGCGAGCGCCTGGTGGTGGGCGTGGAGCTTCAGAAGGTTGTGCGTCGCGGTCATCAGTCGCCATTCTGAGCGGCAAGCAGCTCTGTTGCGGCGTTGGAAGCGGTCCATCCCGCGGTTGAACTTGGTGTGGCCGAAGACCGGTTCGATCATCACGCTGCGCTTGCGATACAGCGCCTTGCCGCACGGGCTGTCAAGCACGCGGCCCATGAACCCCATCGAGCCGGCGTCGCCGCCTGGTCGCGTCGCCTTGCGCCGGCGTGACTGCGGCGCAACGATGACCTGCATCCCGTTGGCGGCGAGCGTCTGAATCTGCGTGGTGTTCCGGTAACCGGCGTCGGCCAGCACGACGTCAAGGCCGTCGTCGACACCGGCAGAGAGAAGCTCACGGTGGGGCGGCATCGACCATCGGCTCGAGCTGCCCGAAGTCTGCTGAAGAGTTCGTGAGCTCCGCAGCGATCACGATGTGACGCTCGTTGGTCGCGGCCTGCGCGTTGTATCCCTGCACCCACGCCTGGCGTGTCTTGACGTTCCTTGAGTCAGGATCGGGCGTGTTGACCTTGCTCTGCGGGATCGCCGGCGGCGTGTAGGGCTTCGGTGTCTGGCTCGGGGTGCGGCGCGTGCCGTTGCGCATCAGCCCGCTCGCGTGACGCGCTGGGAACGACCCCGTCGCGCTGGGGCCAAGCGAAGCCGTCGCTCTCACGCGCCTCATATTCGGCGTTGCGAACGTCGGGTCGAGCCGACCGCAGCCGTGGCGCCATCAGAAGACGATGTACTCGCGCATCCGTCGTCGGAGGTCAGGATCGTCGAAGAGCAGTGCCAGGAGCCCCCCTTCGAACTCTCTTCCGAGTTGCGCCACGTGGGCAAACAGTGATGACTCCGGCGCCTGATCAGCACCAAGCTGAGTGAGCTGCCTGCGTTTGTCGCCGTCGTCGAGGATCGCTATGAACTGGTCATACGCGGTCAGCGAGCGGACGCCCGCGTCTACGGCTCGATGGTCGACGAACACGTCGGCGATCCGGTCCAAAGGAGAAACCGTCATGCGCTCGACGAGGTAGGCGCCCATTTCATCGCTCGCGTAGCGGTAGCACTCGAGGACGGGCAGCAGACCTCCCGCGAACAGCGCCTTGCGCGACAGTCGAAGCTTGGCGTTGCGTAACCCCCAGCCCTCCCCTTTCCTGTCCCGCATCTTACTTTCGAAGTCGACTGCAATCGTCCGCCAATACCGAATCAGGTCATTGAGCA
>DASVPU010000407.1:0-15378 GCA_036389475.1 Solirubrobacteraceae bacterium | reverse complement strand
CCCTCGCCACGACCGGCGTGGCGTCGGGCGCCGGTGCCCTGCCGGCGCTGCGTTTGCGCACGAAGTCCACCGCACGCGCCAACGCCCGCGTCAGGCTGCTCTGGCACGCGACCGGCGCCGACAGCGTGACCCGCTGGCGCGTCTCACTGGACGGACGCGTCGTCGCGACCGTTCCGGTTCGCCACACGCGTGTCTCCCGACGCATCTGGCGCACCGGCCGCCACAAATGGCGCGTCGTCGGCTTTGACGCGCGCGCGGCAAAGGTCGTCTCGGGACAGCGCGCCTTCCGGATCGTCCGCTGGCGCTAACGGGTGAGCGGCGCTCGCGCGATCAGCGAGCGCGTTGACGTGCAGACGAACGCTCAGGCGCTCATGCCACCGTCGACGAAGAGCGTCGTGGCGGTCACGTAGCCGGCGGCATCGGAGGCGAGAAAGCGTACGGCGGCGGCCACCTCGTCGGGGCGTCCGGGTCGGCGGGCGGGCACGGCGTTGAGCATCTCGCGTGGCAGATCGGCTGTCATCTCGGTCTCGATGAACCCTGGCGCAACGGCATTGACGGTGACGCCGCGGCGGGCGATCTCAACGCCGATCGTCTTCGTCATGGCGATCAGACCGGCCTTGGCTGCCGCGTAGTTCGCCTGGCCCGCGTTCGCGCGCGGGCCAACGACCGATGCGACGTTGACGATGCGTCCAAAGCGAGCCCTGATCATCGGCCGCAGCACGCAGCGGCTGAGGCGGAAGGCGGCGCTGAGGTTCGTTTCCAGGACGCGGTCCCACTGGTCGTCGTCGAGCTGGATCGCGAGCCCATCGGCGCGCACCCCGGCGTTGTTGACGAGCCCCAGCACGGGGCCCAACTGCTGCGCCTCTTCGATGACACGCTGCATTGCGTTCGAATCGCAGACGTCGCCGCCGATCGAGATCGCGGACCCGCCCTCCCGTTCGATCGCATCGACGGTCTCCGCGGCGCCGGCGGCATCGGAGCGATAGCCGGCGGCCACCGCCCAGCCGTCAGCGGCCAGCTCGCGCGCGATCGCGGCGCCGATGCCGGTGGAAGCGCCGGTGACGAGCACCACCGCGCCAGTCGGCCGGCATCCCTCCCTGGTTGCGGGCGAGTGCTCGGGGATCTGGCCGTTCATGGTCGTGGCGCTCATGCGGTACCTCCATATGTCAGCAGTGCAGCGCCCCAGGAGAACCCGGCGCCGAACGCGGTGAGCAGAACGTGGCCGGACGTGGGTAGGCGCCCGTCATCCGCGGCGAGCGACAGCGCGAGCGGGATCGAGGCGGCCGATGTGTTCCCCAGCTCGCCCACATAGTCGGCCACCCGTTCGCGCTCCAAGCCGAAGCGCTCGCGCACCGCGTGGATGATGCGGCCGTTTGCCTGGTGGGCGATGACCAGCTCGATGTCGTCGATGTCGAGCTCAGCGAGCTCGAGTAGATCGCGGCACGCCCGCTCCATGTGGTCGATGGCCTGCTCGTAGACCCGCCGGCCCTCCATGCGCACGACGTTCTCGGTGCGATCGATGAAGAGCACGTCGCGCTGCGAGTCGGCGCCCAGCACGATCGGACCGACGCTCGCCGGACCGCCCGGCGTCAGCACCGCGGCAGCCGCCCCGTCGCCGAACAGCGCCGCGGTCTGGCGGTCGTCGTGGTCGGTGTAGCGCGCCAACACGTCCGCGCCGATCAGCAGGACGGTGTTCGCGCGGCCGCTCTCGATCAGCGCCGCACCCTGCTGCAGGCCGGCGAGGAAGCCGGTGCACGCGAGGCCGACGTCCCAGCTCATCGCCCGGTCCGCGCCGAGGGCACCCGCGACGATCGGGGCGGCCTGGGGGACGATGTCATCTGCCGACGAGGTTGCCACGAGCACGGCGTCCAGGTAGGCGGGGTTGAGCCCCGCGGCGGCGAGCGCGCGGCTACCGGCCTCGATGGCCAGATCGGAGAGACTCTCGCCGTCCGCGGTGCGCCGGCGCGCGGAGATGCCCGTGCGCTTGGTGATCCATGCGGGCTCGACGCCGATGCGCTTCGCGATCGGCGCGTTCTCCACGACGGTCGGCGGGAGTGCGCGGCCCATTCCGGTGATCCCGGCGGTCCGCCGGCGAGAGCGCGGGAGCACGGTGACCGGTGCCCGCGCAAGCTCAGACAGTGTCATAGATGTCCTCCGGGACGGGTGTCGGGCGTGGCCGGCTTTCGCCCGGCTGAGTGACGGATCGGTTGACGCGCGAGGTGGCGGCGAAATCACGTAACTCCAACATGGCGTCCCAGGCGCGCCGAGCACAGCCGCTCCCCCCGTGTGGGGGGTGGATCGCGTCCGCTCGGGGGGTCGCAGCGGCGCACTGAGCGGGGCGCCTGACGACACGCTCTGCGTGAACGCCGATAGGACCACCGTGCTCGGCGCGAGACCGCGCCGCACGATCTACCGCGACCGGAAATCCCGCTGTGGCGGAAAGCGGTCGGCTATGGCGATGACGGTGCGGTCGCGACCTTGGGCCTTGGCTTCGTACAGCGCCGCGTCGGCGCGACCGACCAGTTCTTCGGCGCTCTCAAAGCCATCGAAGACAGCAACGCCCGCCGAGCAGGTCTGATCTTCCCCGACAGCGGATCGCAAGCGCGCCAGGACCGCCTCGGCCGCTTCCAGCGGACAGGCCGGAAACGCAAGCGCGAACTCCTCGCCGCCGTAGCGGGCGAGGATGTCGCTCGCGCGCACCTGGCCTCGCCACGTCTGCGCGACCTGGCGCAACAAGCGGTCGCCGGCTTGATGGCCATGGGCATCGTTGAAGCGCTTGAAGTGGTCGACGTCGAGCATCGCGACGCACAGCGGGTCGCCATGTCGCCGCGCCCGCGCGAGCTCGCGTCCAAGGCTCTCCTGCCAGGCACGGCGATTGCCAAGGCCCGTCAGCTCATCGGTGAGGGCCAGCCGCTTGAGCTTTCCAAGCAGTTCGGAGCGCTGATCGAGCACAGTCATGAAGCCGCCGATCTGCTCGGCGATAGTGACGAATATCTGGCGTGTCGCACGATCGGGCTCTCCCACCCGCGTGCTGAAGAACTCGACGACACCACAGAATTCGCTCTCGGCGATGACCGGCACACACAGCGCGGCGTGCAAGCCGGCGCGCGCGGCTGCCCTCGATCGTGGAAAGCTGATGTCCGCTGCCAGGTCCCCTGTCCAGGCCGGCTCGCCGGTGGCCCACACGCGACCCGGGAGAGCGACTCCCAGCGGAAGCTCGAGCTTCCGCGTGACCTCCTCGAACTCCGGCGCGAACGCTGGGTCGCCGCACCAGAACGATCGGCAGCGCAGAGCCTCGCTGGCGTCCTCGCACGACCACCACGCGCCCAACTCCCACTCCATCGCCTCCCCCAGCGCGACGAGCAATCCGCGCATCGCCTCGTCGCTGCTCTGCGCCTGGGCGAACACTCGTGAGATCGCCCGCTGCGCGCCCAGGAGGCGCTCGGATAGCCTCCTGCTGCGCTGGATCTCGTCCTCTGCCTCGCGGCGTTCGCTGATGTCCCGCAGGAAGGCGTTGAAGGCATGGCCGTCCTCCGTCACGACAGCAGAGATGGCGAGCTCGACCGGAAACTCGCGCCCATGCCGATCTACGGCGGAGAGCTCCAACGGCCTCCCGATGACCCGTGTCTCGCCACCGGCACGGAGGCGCTGCAGGCCGCTGCGATGCGCGTCGCGCAAGCTCTCGGGGACGATCGTGTCGGCGAGCTCGCGTCCCAGCGCCTCGGCGCGCGACCAGCCGAACGTGGCCTCCGCCGCCGAGTTCCAATCGGTGATGACGCCGCGGGCGTCGATGGCGACGAAGGACTCGTGTGCCGTTTGCAAGATCTGACGTGTCTGGCGCTCACTCGCCGCGAGCGCCGCCTCCGCCGACACGCGCTCGGTGACGTCACGCGCCGAGGCGTAGATCAGCTCCTCCTCGGGGGGCACGATCGCGTTCCAGTCAAGCCAGCGGTAGCTGCCGTCGCGCGCCACCAGTCGGTTGACGAAGCTGGACGTGGTCTGTCCGCCGGCGAGCTTCTCTACCTGTGCGAGCGTGACGGCACGATCGTCGACATGGACCATGTCGGCGAACGGCCGCGCCAGGAACTCCTCTGTGCTCCAGCCGAGAACGTGCTCCAGCGCGGGGTTGACGCTCTTGAAGTAGCCGTCGAACCCGCACGCGACGGTGAGGTCGCGCGACAGCTCGAAGTAGCGGCTGCTGCGTCGCAGCTCGGCCTCCATCCGCTCGCGCTCGGTGATGTCCTGACCCGTGCCGAGCATCCTCAGCACCTGCCCGTCGTCGCCGCTGATCACCTCACCGAGGCCGTTGAGCACGCGCACGGAGCCATCCGGACGCACGATGCGGTGCTTGAAGGCGAACGGCTTCGCACCGGCGTAGGAGGCGTGCAACGACGCCTCGACACGAGGGCGATCGTCGGGATGCAGAAGCCCCATGTACTCGTCGAAGCTCGCCGGCGGGTGCCCCCGGCGCAAGCCATAGATGCGGCACAGCTCGTCGGACCACTCGATCCTGTCGGTGGTCACATCCCACTCCCAGCTTCCGAGCTGCGCGATCGACTGAGCCTCCATCAGCCGGGTTCGTTGCTGCGCGAGGTCGCCGGCGACGCGCTCGGCGAGCACAAGCGATTGGTCGCCTGCGAGCTCGTGCGCGCGGTCGAGCCTGGACTCCTCGCGATCGCATTCCTCCAGCTCGCCGTCGGGCTCCGCAAGCCGGCGGTCAGCCCTGGTGCGTATGCGATCGCACACCGCGCGCACGCGATCGCGCAGCGTGCCCTTGTTCACGACTTCGCCGGCGGCTTCGAGGGCGGGCCCAGTCTCGTCTGCGATGTCGGCCGCAAGATCTCCGGGATCGGGCGGGTCGGAATGGCTCGTGCGGTGGGGTTCATGCTGACGTTCGCGAGCGTCCGACTCGTTGATCGGGCACGCCTCTTGCGTCTATTTGGGACGAAACTGTGCGTGAGGTCGCCCTTCGGAAGAGTGCCGCCCCGCGCGACATCGCTTCGCACATGCGCCTCGACCTCAGCGTACTCCTTATATGGGACCACCCGTCCCAGGGCGCGTACTCCTCAGCCGCCCCGCTCGACGGCTGCCGAGTTCGCCCGGGCCTCGGGGTACGGATCGCCGCGAGAGCGGCGATCGAGGTCCAGCGTGGCGCCCGAAAAGCGCCGGGCGAGGGCCATGTCGTGCGTGGCCCAGATGATCGTCAGGCCGGGTCGGTGAGCAGCGCCCGCGGTTCTGCCACCAGGGCGCCTGCGAGCGCGACTCGCTGGCGCTGCCCTCCCGAGAGCTGGCGGGGTCGGCGCTGTAGCAGCTTCGCCGGCAGTGGACGTCGTCGAGCAGCTCCGCGGCGGCCGTCGTGGCCGCGTGCTTGCCGCTGACTGCCGACCTCTTGCTCGAGATTGCCGCCGCGACTGGGTTCATCGACGCCCTCACCAATGACCACGACGCCAGCGCGCAGCTCGGCGATCTTCAGACGAGTCTGTGCGCGGTGCTCGTCGCGCAGGACCTGCAACGTCTGCGACAAGCCCCTCGTCGACGAGAGCAACCTGTTCCGCCTCCTCGGATAGGAGTACTCGCCGCGGCTCGCCGATGCCGGCGGAGCGACGTTCTGGCGCATCAACCCGACCGACCACGGGCCGCTGAACAGGGTGCGCGCCACCGGTCAACACGCGCGATCGAGGCGCACTACGACGACCTGCCAGGATCGCCGGCAGCCTGCTGCAACGCATTACGACCGCCAGCCAACTCGTTCCCGTGCGCTACGCAGCGACACCCGTCACCTCGCCTCCGTGGCGCATGCCCTGCAGCACGTCGGAGGCGCCGCGAAGACGATCCACCTGTTGGACTACTGCAACGACCAGCCGTTCCGGCGGCGCATCCTGACCCAGCTCAACCACGGCGAGAGCGTCATGGCCCTCGCCCGCGACGTCTGCCACGGCCACTGCGGCGAAGTGCGCCGACGCTACGCCAAGGCCAAGAAGAACTGGCCGGCGCACTGGCTTGATCGTCAACGCGATCATCCTCTACAACACGATCTACACCCAGCGCGCCGTCGACCACCTCGCCGCCAGCGGGATGCAGATCAACGACGCGACGTCGATCGGCTCAGCCCGCGGATTAGGGTCACCCAACGCATCGAAACTTGGCGGATCAGGAGTTCCGCAAGGAATGGCTAGCCGCGAACCGGGTAGGCGAAGTGGTCAAACCCCCACAACGGAGGCCGCAAAAATGCCGTCAGAACGATTCGCTGCCGCCCTCAACGATCAGGTCGGGCGGGAGTTTGCCGCCGCTCACCAGTACGTCTCGATCGGCACGTACTTCGACGCGCAGACATTCCCCCGCCTCGCGCACTTCTTCTATGACCAAGCCGACGAAGAGCGCGGTCACGCGATGAAGATGGTCCAGTACATGGTCGACACCAACTGCAACGTCGACCTCGGGACGATCGCCGCGCCCACCAATCATTTCTCCAGCCCGATCGACCCGATCAAGCTGGCCGTCGAGCAGGAGAGCAAGGTCACCGTGCACATCAGCGAGCTCTTCGAGATCGCGCGCGAGACCAAGGACTACCAGAGCGAGCAGTTCATCGAGTGGTTTTTGGAGGAGCAGGTCGAGGAGGAATCGACGCTGCAGGATCTGCTCGCCGTCGCGGAGCGCACGCGGGAGATTCCCATGCTGTTGGAGGAGTACGTCGCCCGCGAGCACGGCGGCGACTGACACGCTGTCTTGCCGGCAGGGTTTGCGCGCCGGGAGGTAAGGGTCGTGGCCGCTGGGACACCAACGTCGGTGCCGCACGCACGGCGCCACGAACGAAGGAGGAGCTCCCAATGGCCGTCATGACCCCACGCCGGGACCAGGATCGCGCAGCATCAGCGGATGGCGGTGGCGCAGCCACCGCCATCGCAGACCTGCGTGATCCGCGCTATCAGGCCTTCGCACTCGCGCGCATCGCCTTCACGGTTGCGCCGATCGCGTTCGGCCTCGACAAGTTCTTCAACCTCATGGTCGATTGGCCGGCGTACCTCGCGCCCTGGATCAACAACATCGTGCCCGGCAGCGGACAAGACTTCATGTACGTCGTCGGGGCGATCGAGATCCTCGCCGGGATCATCGTCGCCTCGAGGCCACGTTACGGCGCCTACATCGTCGCCGCCTGGCTCGGCGCGATCGTGGTCAGCTTGCTGACGTACTCGGGCTTCTACGACATCGCGCTGCGCGACTTCGGGCTCATGCTCGGCGCGCTGGCACTGGCCCGCTTGGCCGCGGTCTACGACGCGCCACGGCGGCTGCGTTGAGCGGGCAGGCCAGCGGCGCGGCGGCGATCGCCGCGCTCCATCCGGGCGGCCTCGTCGAGCGCCATGACCCGCCCGCGATCGACCGCGACGCGACGGAGCAAGCGGTGCGCGATCTCCTCATGGCGCTCGGGCGCGACATCCGTGATCCCGGGCTGCGCGAGACTCCCCGGCGGGTGGCTGCCGCCTTCGCGGAGCTTCTGTCGCACGAGCCGGTCTCGCTGACGACGTTCCCCAACGACGCGGGCTACGACGAGCTCGTCGTCGTGCGCGAGATCCCGTTTCACTCGCTGTGCATGCACCACCTGCTGCCGTTTCATGGCGTCGCCCACGTTGCCTACCTGCCGGGACAGCGGATCATCGGCCTCTCGAAGCTCGCGCGCGTCGTCGAGTTGTTCGCTCGCGAGCTGCAGCTCCAGGAGCGCCTGACGATGCAGGTCGCCGAATGCCTGCAGCGATACCTCCAGCCAAAGGGGGTTGGAGTCGTCGTCGAAGCCGAGCATTTGTGCATGTCGTTGCGCGGCGTTCAGAAGGCGGGCACGCGCACGACGACCTCGGCTCTCCTGGGGCTGCTACGCGACGACGCGCGGACGCGCCAGGAGTTCCTGTCGCTCGTCAGGGAATGACTCACCGCGGGCGCCCGCCAGGCCAAGACAAAAGCTCGTAGGGCCCGCCGCGCCGTGCTTGCTTATGTGCGTAGGGCGGTGGCGCTTATCGTCTCCAGTGGCGTATTGCGGCTGCGCGCAGGAGAACGCCGCCAGGTCATCGGTGCTGTCGATGAACGTGTCGCTGCTGAGGGGTTCAAGTCGCGGTCTTGTCGTCTTGCATCTCGCCCAAAGGGTTGATGCCGCCGGCCACGACGAGGACGTTGATCGGTGGCAGGTCTCGAAGTCATGGTCGGGCAGGATGCGCAGCTTCGCGTCGGTCACGACTGGCGAGAGGCTCTGCCACGGTGACCACCTTGAACTCCGGCACGACGCCGAGGATCTGCTGGGGCCCGATCGCATCGAGCACCGCCATGTTCTGCCAGATATAGATGCCGAGGTCTTCATGTGCTCTCATCCCCTCGGCCCCGTTGGGGGGAGCATCCGACGCCAGCGCACACCCGTCAAGTCGATTCACTCGTCTGCTTCGCACGAGGTCTCAAACCTGTCAGCACTCACAGCCACTGCGTGCTCTCGAGCATCTTTATCGCCGGTCTGCCCTAGGCCGTGCGCGGGTCCGGACTCAGTCTGACGGTGCAGCTTCGGGTCGCCGGCTCTGCCGATCTGAGGTAAGGCGACCCGCGCGTCGGACGCGAAGTAAACATGGGCGAGCTTCCGAGAGCCGAGAGCCGGGGCTAACGGACATGAACGGAAACGAGCACCGGGACATCGGTGACACCGCGAGCGGTGGCGCGCTGGTGAACCTCGGCGGTGAGTCGGCGGACGAGCGCTTCTGGCTTGGCTATGGCGATGTCATGGCGCTCAGCGGGGACTACTTCAGGCCCGGCGTGTCCTTGCAGTGTGGCATTGACCTGCCCGTCAACCGCGACGCGCTCAAATCCGGCGAGCTGTTCAGCCTGGCCCGGGTTCCCGGCGCGAAGGGGACCAAGCCCGAGAGCCGCGACGAGATCGTATGCGCACTGAAGGTGATGACCGTAGACGAGGCGTTCGTCGACCCACGATTCGAGCGCGGCGGGGAGTTCACAGACTTCAGGTTCAGTTCCCTGGCGTCGTCCAGCGACGTGGAGCGACGGGTGCGCGACCGCTATCTCCGGCTCGCGGCGACAAACGACGACCACTTCGTCATGCCCGGCGGCGTGACGCACGAACACCGTCCGGAAGGTCCGACCCCTTTCGGCTCGGCGATCCTCGCCTATCGCCACTTCCACAACGTCGCCTTGGAGCAAGCGTGGCGATTGGGCCGTAGTCGGGGCGACCAGTCCCGGGCAATGGCCCGCGAGGCCGCTGCCCAGCACTTCCTCACCGATGCCATCACGGCAGGCCACATGCGCACGCCGGTGGCCGAGATTCGCAGGTTCTGGCACGACCGGTACCCCGCGTTTTGGGAGGACCTGCAACGCAGGGTCGCCTCGGACACAGCTTCGGCCCTGAGAGAGCTGGCGTGGGCTCTTCGCCGGTTGCCTTCCCGCCGGCTGCACGACTTCACCCTCGCGGCGGTCAGGATGAGAACCAGCCGATACCCGGAGCTCTCGCTGGGAGACTTCCTGGCCAGGCTCTTTCACGACTGGGACAACAGCCACGGCCTCACGACCGATGCAGGCGGCGTCGTGTTCGGCGACGGCCATGTCGATCACGGTGTCACACGGGAGCTCGCCCTCGCCGCGGTACGGGCGGGGATCGACGACGTCGAGGCCGCCTACGAGCTCGGAGCCTCGGGGAGGCGCCTTGGTGGAGAGCCGCTGTACCGCGCGGTGCGCGCCGCCACGGGCACGCGCGGGAGCACGTTCCTGGCCGAGACCTTCATCCCGCGACCCTCGGCCTCCAACGCCCCCCAGAACTGGCGCGCGGCCGACATCGAGACCTTGTGGGAGACCCCGATCGTCGGCAACGCGGCAACCACGGTCGGCGAGGCGCTGACGGAGATGATGCAGCCCGCCGGGTATTTCATCCGGCAGCTGGACTGCCTCGGTCAAGGTCTCGTGGAGGCGTACGGCCTCCTGGCGGTGCCGGTCCTCGGCGACTGGCTTGCCCACATCGGCTGCCAGGCCTATCACCTCGGCTTCGTCGAGCCACTGGCGGCGCAGCCCAGACAAGCGATCCTCTCCGTCCTTCACGCAAACGGCGCCGTCAACGCGCCGACGGATGAACGTCGAGAAGACTGGGTCAAGCCGCGGCCGCGGCGGTGGGCGTCTGGTTGAGCGGCGTCGCTGAGATGCCGCCGGCGCATGGGCGGCTGAACACCCAACGTCCGATCCCATGGCAAATGTATGTTCAGCACGTGAGTGCGGACGATCGCCGCCAGCGGCTTGCCCTCGTTGCGGCGATCATGGGCTCGTTCGTCACCGGACTCGACGTCACGGCGGTCAATGTCGCGCTGCCGGCGATCCGCATGGACCTCGGCGGCGGGCTCGCCGGCCAGCAGTGGATCTCCAACGCCTACCTGCTCACCCTGGGCTCGTTGATTCTCGTCGGCGGGTCGCTCGGCGATGTCTTCGGCGAGCGCCGGGTATTCTCGATCGGAGTCGCGGGCTTCGGGGTGGTCTCGTTCGTCTGCGCGATCGCCCCGAACATCGAGCTCCTGATCGCGGGGCGCGCGCTTCAGGGTGCGTTCGGAGCATTGCTCACGCCGAGCGCGCTGGCGGTCATCATCGCCGCGTTTCCGGCCGCTGAGCGTGGAGCGGCAATCGGCTCATGGACGGCATGGGCCGCGATCGCCACCGTGATCGGCCCGCTGGCGGGTGGCTATCTGGTGGACGCGGTCTCCTGGCGGCTGATCTTCGCCATCAACGTCCCATTCGTAGTGCTTACCCTGCTGCTCATCTCGCTCGCCGTGCCCGCTCGCGAACGCGCCGCGGCACGCGCGCGCGTGGACTGGCTGGGCGCCGCACTTACCTGCTGCGGCCTGGCGGGGCCGGTCCTGGCGCTCATCCGCCAGCCAGTCGTAGGGTGGAGCAGCCCTCAGGTGTGGATGCCGGGGCTCGGCGGGCTGGCGCTGCTCGGCGCCTTCTTGGCTCACGAGCGGCGCACAGCGGAGCCGATGCTGCCGCTTGGCCTCTTCAGACGGCGCAACTTCGCCGCCGGCAACCTGCAGACGTTCGCGATGTACGCGGGGTTGAGCGTCACCTTCTTCTTCCTCGTGCTGTTCTTGCAGGAGGTCGCGGGGTACGGTGCGCTGCAGGCGGGGCTTGCCTTGATGCCGGTGACGCTCGTCATGTTCGTGCTGTCCAAGCGCGCCGGGCGTCTCGCCGACCGTCTCGGACCCCGCCCCTTCATGGGACTTGGCCCGCTGACCGCCGCCGTGGGACTGGCGCTCATGTTGCGCCTCGACGCCACGCTGAACTACGTCACCGATCTGCTCCCTGCGCTGCTGATCTTCGCGATCGGGCTCGCCGGAACAGTCGCCCCGCTCACCGCCGCGGTCCTCTCCGACGCAGACGAATCCAACGCGGGCATCGCCTCGGGCGTCAACAACGCGATCGCCCGCGTCGCCGGCCTGCTCGCGGTCGCGGCCGTCGGCGCGGTCGTCTCGGCACAGTTCAGCTCGACGCTGGACCGCCGCCTCGACGGGCTGCGGCTGTCAACGCCCGCGCGGACCGCCGTCGCGCAAGCACGGCGTCAGACGTTCGCTCGCGTCGATCCCTTGCGCGCCGGCGCCGACATCACACGCGCCGTTCAATCTGCCTCGGTCCACGCCTTCCACGTGGGGATCGGCATCTCGGCGACGCTCGTGGCGCTCGGTGGGCTGCTCGGCCTCGCCGGGATCCGCAACCCGCGCCGCGTCGTGCGCTGCGAGGACTGTGCCGGCGGGCAACTCGCGGGCCAGCCGATCGACGCCGCCCGGCCGCGCGCACCCGCGCTCGCGGGGGCCCGACGGTCCTCATGAGAGAATGGCGTCATGGTGCTGTTCTCTCGCGGCTTCACCGGTGGTCGCCGCGTTCCGCCCGAGCTTGCGGATCGTGTGCCCCCAGGCCAGTACGTGGAGAACGGCTTCCCCGTGCTGACGGCTGGCCCGACCCCCAGAGTCGACCGCGACGACTGGGGCCTGCGGATCGACGGGATGGTTGCCGAACCGCGCCAATGGACGGCGGCGCAGTTTCGCGAGCTGCCGTTTGAGAGCGTGCCCTGTGACATCCATTGCGTGACGAAGTGGTCGAAGCTCGGAACGAGCTTCGAGGGAGTATCGGTTGATGTGCTGCTGCAAGCGGTCGAGCCGCTGGGCGCGTACGCGATGGCCTACTCCTACGGCGACTACACGACCAATCTGGCGATCGAGGATCTCAGCGACGGCAAGGCGTGGGTCGTGACCGAGCACGAGGGCGAGCCGCTGCCGCGCGAGCACGGTGGCCCGGCGCGGCTGCTGGTGCCGCATCTGTACCTCTGGAAGAGCGCCAAGTGGATCGCCGGCCTGCGGATCATGGACCACGACGAGCCCGGCTTCTGGGAGGCGAACGGCTACCACAACCGTGGCGACCCCTGGAAGGAACAGCGCTATTGGAACGACTGACGCCGGCCGCGCCGCGCGCGCCGGGCCGCTGGCAGATCGCGACCATCGCGTCGATCAAGCCCGAGACGCCGAGCGTGAAGTCCTACCGGCTGGCGCTGCCGATGTGGATGCCCCACCTCCCGGGCCAGCACTACGACGTCCGCCTCACCGCTCCGGACGGCTACGTGGCACAGCGCTCGTACTCCGTGGCGTCCTCGCCGCTGGACGAAGGCGAGATCGAGCTGACGATCGACTGCCTCGCCGACGGCGAGGTTTCGCCCTACTTTCACGACGTCGTGCAGCCGGGCGACCACGTCGAGGTCCGCGGTCCGTTCGCGTCGTACTTCGTCTGGCGCGGGACCGAACCGGCACCGATCGTGCTCGTCGGGGGCGGCTCGGGCGTCGTGCCGCTGATGGCGATGCTGCGCCATCGCCGCCGCAGCATGCCCGAAGTCCAGATGCGCTTGGTCTACTCCGTCCGGACGGCCGCCGACGTCATCTACGCCGCAGAGCAGGATGACGACACGTTTCTGACCTTTACGCGGGAGCCGCCCGCCGGCTGGAGCGGCCACACCGGGCGCTTGGACGCGGGCCTTATGGGCGCGGCAGCCGCGGGCGCGATGGCCGCCTACGTCTGCGGCTCCAACGGGTTCGTCGAAACGGCGAGTATGCTGCTGCTCGACGCCGGTCTCAAGCCGGAGTGGATCCGCACCGAGCGGTTCGGCCCTACTGGATAGTGAGGAGTTAGCGCTCGGATTGCAGGCCGGATGTCTTATGTTCGCTAAGCACCATCCCGAGGTCGCTGCCTCGTGCCAGACGCGGCGAGAGGTCGCGGGCTGTGCTTGAGAAGGTCGATCTTGAGGTCGAGCTTCCTCGCGCGAACGCCGCACCAGGGCTAGCCCGCCGCGCGATGAGACGTCTGTGCGCGGATCGCATCGAGGGCGACCTGCTGGCGGATGCAGAGCTCCTGGTCAGCGAGCTGACCAGCAACGCGATCCTGCACGGCAAAGGACAGACCATCACCCTGCGCGCGTGGCTCGACGAGGACCGTCTGCTGGTCGAGGTCGTCGACGATGGCTCCGGCTTCGAGCACGAACTGCGGCGCAAGGACTTCGAGCAGGTCGGCGGATGGGGATTGGAGCTTGTCGAGGACGTCTCCAGCCGCTGGGGGGTGCGCGAGGGCACGACCCACGTCTGGTTTGAGTTGGAGCTCCCCGGACCTCGGCTCGGCGAGCCGAGCATCGAGTGATCCGCGTCCGCGGACTCAGCTCAGTCCAGCACCCAGGTGTCCTTCCCGCCGCCATGCTGGGAGGAGTTGACGACGAGCGTGCAGGCGTCCAGCGCGACGCGGGTCAGTCCCCCGGGCAGAAGTCCCACGCCGTCGCCCGAGAACGCGAACGCGAACGCGCGCAAGTCGATGTGACGAGGCTCCAAGCGCCCGTCGCAAACGGTCGGATGACGCGACAGCGCGACGATCGGCTGAATGACGTACCGATCGGGCTGAGCCTCGAGCTCTCGAGCCAGACGATCGAGGTCGTCCGCGTCGGCGTGGGCTCCGATGACGACCCCCTGGCCACCACTGCCGTGGCGCGGCTTGATCACGAGCTCGCGCAGGTCGCCGATCGTCAGCCGCTGCTCAGCGGGAGTGGACACAGTGTCCGTGGGCACCGAACGGACCAGCGGCTCCTCGTCGAGGTAAAAGCGGATGCAGTCCTCGACGCACCCGTGCACGAGCTTGTCGTCGGCCATCCCGTTGCCGAACGCGTTGACCAGTCCGATCTGTCCCGCCAACCAGGGACGAAGTAGCGCCTGCGCGACATCGGTCAGGTCGCCGTGCTCATCGCGGACGCGATCCTCGTTGGTTCGCCGGTAGACGACGTCCACGGGCCGGGTCTCTCCGCTCGGGAGACGGACGCGCAGGCGCTCACCGTCACGCTCGAGGTCGGCGATCGTGGCCAGCGCTGCGCCGAGCCGGCCAGCGCTCTGGGCATGCTCGTAATACGCGACGTTCGCTGGTCCGTCGGTCAGGACCACGACCGACGGGTCGTTGCAGGCGCGAGGCGCCGCTGCGCGCATCGCGCCTTCGAGCAGCTCATAGGCGATCGGGTCCACCGGGCGGGGCTCGGGGAACCCGTGAGGCAGCGCCCCATTGAGCGCCTCCCGTGCGGCGAGCGCGTACGCAAAGCCCGATGGGGTCCGAAGGTTGTCCTCGAGTACCAGAAAGTCGCCGTCGGGATCGCGCACCACATCAAAACCGATCACGCCGGCCGGCGACCCGTTCTGGGGCAGGCATCCGACGAGGTCGGGCTCGTAGCCCATCGCCTCCTCGATCATCGCGGCCGGCATGGCGCCCGACTGCACGATCTGGCGTTCTCCATAGGCGTCGATGAGGAAGCGGTTCAGCGCGCGCGCACGTTGGGCAAGGCCCTCGGCGAGCGGATCCCACTCGGCGGCGCAGATAAGACGAGGGACGGGATCGACCACGAACGGCTCAGCCCCGAAGCTGACCCCGCGTCGCTCGAGCTGCTGCGCCACCCCGCGGCAGAGATCCTCCAGGTCGGTCCCGGCCAGGACCCGGAATGCCTCGGCATACCCGGGCCGAAGCGATCCGGCCGTGTCGCGATCCTCGTCGTAGCCGGAGGTGAAGGCCGGCTGCTCAGATTCCATGTCGCCTGAGCCACAGTTCGAGCAACGCGAGCTGCCAGAGCTTTGATCCCTCCAGCGTGGTGAGATGATCGTTGGGAGCTGCGAGCAGCTGCTGGATGTGGTCGGGGCGAAAGAGCCCGCGGGCTTTCGCTGCCGGCGCATCGAACGTTTCGCGGACCAGCGCCAGCGTGGCCCCCTCCAGCGTGGACAGGGCTGGCACCGGGAAATAGCCCTTCGGGCGGTCGATCACCACATCGGGCACCAGGTTGCGGGCCGCTGCCTTGAGAACGCC
>DASVPU010000406.1:0-4375 GCA_036389475.1 Solirubrobacteraceae bacterium | reverse complement strand
TGATGCGGCCGCTGACGGGCGGATTCCCACCCGCTTGACCATGTGGTATCCCGGACGGGCCGATCGGCACCCAGTTGACGGCTCCGGGCCCTCCCGGAGGCGCCAGCAACGCACGGTCTTGTGGCGTTGACAGCTCCAGCTCGAACCTACGACGGGCGCGCAAACCGTTGAGGATCATGCGCCTCGGGACCGTGCCCTTGGCGGTCAGCCGACTTGCGAGGAAATGCTCACGGCGAGCGCCCGGCTCGTCAGATGGCTCTGCGGCACTTGGGGGAGGCTCTCGGTTGTCAGTGCCGTGCCCGGCGGGGGCCTCTTGGGGAGCCACGCTAGACGTCCTGGCTGTTGCGCCGACTGCGGCGCGCCCGGCGCAGGCTATCCATGCGCCACGCGACAACGGCAACAGCAGTCGTCACGGCGACGATGAGCGTCTCGAGCGCTCCGCTGCCGCCGTCGGGGTCTAATCCGGTCAACTGCTCAATCCACACCACAGCGTCTCGCTCCTTGCTCGGGATAGGCAGCCGCGAACAACCTGCAGTGGCCCTGTGCTTCTACGCTGACGTCGAGCCCGAACACGACTGACACGGTGTAGCAATGGTTGTTGCGACGGGACCTTCGCGTCGACCCTCTCAAATCACATGAGCGCCGTCAACCCACGAAACGCGGGCGGGAGGCGCGAGTTGTGCAGCTCGACCTCCGAGCTTGGTTGGTGGCCAGAGATGCGAGCCCTTATGCTCAACGTGGCTTCGTTGCGCCGCACGATCGGTCGCGACGATCGGTGCTCTCGATCACACAACCCGGATCAGTTGGGCTTTCGCGACCGTAGGGCAGCGCGGAGAGCGCAGCGATCCGCTACGCCTCCTTTGTCAGGCATGTGACAGGGACCTGTCATTCGGCTGCAACGGGTGTGCAACCGATCGCTGGATAGTCCATGTCGCGATGACCACCGTTGTGCCCGAGCCACGGCACACCACGAAAGAGGTCGGACAATGCCCACAGACAACACCACATGCGCTTGCGAGATCGCCGCGAGCGACCTCCCCACAGCAACGTCGCAGACGGCTATCCGCAGTGCCGGCGACGCCGACAATACGCCACCCGACCGGCCGCAGAAGCACAACAACGACCACGACCGGTAGGCCACCGGATCGCGTTGTCGGTCCATCACGCGTGAGCGTGTGGTAGTTCGCTGGGAACGGCGATCCGGCTACAGCGATCAGTTCCCGCGAAGCGAAGGCCCCCAAGGCCCGAGCGGAGCGGGGGCTGACCGCCCCGCAGCGATGACGGGCGAGCGCGTCATCGCGCTATGTACGTCTGTTGCAGCACGATCGCTATCGACCTCTTGATGAACCTCGCCCCCACAAGGACCGCAGCCCCGCAAGCCCTCAACGGTTTCGGAGCGCTTGATCGCCAGCACCCGCTCGTGGACTGCTTCGTCGAGTATGCTGCGGGCTTGGCGTTGCTGTGCCCGGGCGTACGAGATCGCGGCGATCATGGCGATATGCTGGCCCGACGGGGGCGATCACCAAGGTGAGTCGGGTCCTTGACCTTGTCGGCGAAGCTGTGCGAAGCCAGCAGTGCATCCTGTTTTTGGGGGCGGGCATACATGCCCCGCCTCCGGAGGGGTCGCCGTTTGACTATCCGGCCGAGCAGCGGCCGCCGATCGGCTCGGTGCTCAGCCGTGAGCTTGCAGCCGAGTGTGATTTTGCCGCGCGCTTCCCGGGCGAGGATCCCGGCAACCTGCAGCGCGTCGCGCTCGCCTATGAGATCGACAGCTCGCGCGGCCGGCTGGTGGATGCGATTACCGGCGCAGTCGACACGGGCACGGCTCCGTCGCCGATGTTGCGCGCGCTCGCGCGGATGGACTTCCCGCTGGTTATCACGACCAACTACGACCAGCTGTTCGAGCGCGCGCTGCGCGACGCGGGCAAGCAGCCACGGGTCTCGGTCTACAACCCCGAGCCCGAGCCGACGACGGACTTTCGCAACGCGACAGGCCAGTCACCGGTGATCTACAAGCTGCACGGTGACATCGCTCGTCGCGAGTCGCTGGTCGTGACCGACGAGGACTACATCCAGTTCGTGCTGCGGATGAGCGACAAGGAGCCGTATGATCCGATTCCGCTGTCGCTGAAGTTCTTTCTGACCGGCTCGACGACGCTGTTCGTCGGCTACAGCCTGCTGGACTACAATCTGCGGCTGTTGTTCAAGGCGCTGCGCTGGAAGATCGACGCGGCCAACGTACCGGACATGTACTCCGTCGACTTTCGGCCCGACCCGCTGATCATGGATGTCTGGCAAAGTCAGCGCCGTTACGTGAAGTTCATCGCCCAAGACGTCTGGTCGTTCGTGCCGCATCTGTATGAGCTCGTGCGGGGAGAGGAGCTGGCGCCATAGCGATCACCGACCAGTCCGTCGTCGCCGTGCCGGCGATTCCCTACCGCGGGATCCAACCGTTTCGCTACGCCGATCACGCGATCTTCTTCGCGCGCGAGGACGAGACGCGGCTGCTTGCGAGTCTTGTCGCGGTCCACCGCGGCGTGTTCTTGTACGGCGACTCGGGCAACGGCAAGTCCTCGCTGATCAACGCCGGGCTGCTGCCACAAGCACGTCAGCTCGGCTTCGAAGCGGTCCGTGTGCGCGTGCAGCCGCGCAGCGGCGAAGAGCTCGTCATCGAACAGATCGTCATAGCCGACGACAGCACCGAGGTTCTGCCGTGCGTGCTCGTAGCCGACGACGACGGCGCGTCGCGCGTCGTGCTCTCGATCGCGCAGTTCGAGCAGCGCGTGCGCACCGCGTCGCAGGAGCACCGGCCACTGGTCGTCTTTGACCAGTTCGAGGAGATCCTGACGCTCTTTGACGACGAAAACGCGCTCGCGTCGCGACACGCGCTCGTTGAGATGATCGTCACGCTGCTGCGCGAGCCGCTGCCCGTCAAGCTGTTGTTCGCGTTTCGCGAGGACTATCTCGGGAAGGTCAAGCAGTTGCTCGCGGCGCGTCCGGAACTCGTCGACCAGGCGCTGCGACTGGGCCCACCGTCGGCAGACACGCTTGAGACGATCATCCGCGGACCGTTTGAGCGCTTCCCGGGGCACTTTGAGCGCGAGCTTGATGTGGCGCTCGCGCAGCGCCTGCGGGCGGCGCTCGCCGAGCGCTTCGGCAGCGGAGAGGTGAGCCCGTCAGAAGTCCAGACCGTCTGTCTACGCCTATGGGAATCCCCCGAGCCGGACGCCATGCTCACCGAGAAGGGCGTGCAGGGACTGCTCGAAGACGAGCTCGGCGAGGCACTCGACGCATTCGCACCAGATCTTCGCGCGGCCGCTGTCGCGCTGCTCAGCCAGATGGTCACTTCCGCTGGCACTCGCAACGTCATCTCCGCGGGGGATCTGCGCCAGCGCGTCCGCGAAGAGGACGAGCAGATCGCGCCCGCACTGCTAGACGAGGCGCTTGAACGCCTCGAGCGCGACTCCAAGCTTGTGCGCCGCGAGCGCCGCCGCGACCTCTACCTGTATGAGATCACCAGCGAGTTTCTCGTGCCGTGGATCAGTCAACGCCGCGAGGAGCTGCGCCGCGCGCATGAGCGCCGGCGTGAACGGCGTCGCCTGCTCGTCCTCGGTGCGATCGCGGGCGCCCTGCTGATCATCGCCGCACTGATCGCGGCGTTTGCTATCGACGCTCAACACCAGCGTGCCGAGGCGCAACGCCAGGCGACGCAGGCGAGGTCGCTCGCGCTCGCTTCGTCGGCGACATCGCTGCTTAGCAGCCGACCGGACGTCTCGCTGCTGCTTGCTGCCGAGGCCTACCGCACCAGTCCGCGCGTCGCGGCGCGCGGCAGCATGATCACGGCTCTCAGGGCCGCTCGCAAACCAGGCGTCCTCGCGATCTTGCACAACCACACCGCGATTGTCTTCGGCGTGGCGTTCAGTCCCGACGGGCGCACCTTGGCATCCGCCAGCAACGACAACACGATTCGGCTGTGGGACGCACGCACCCACACACAGCTTGGCAAGCCGCTGACGGGCCACACGCTCACTGTCAACGGCGTGGCGTTCAGTCCCGACGGGCGCACCCTGGCGTCCGCCAGCAAGGACAAGACGATCCGCCTGTGGGACGCACGGACCCACAAACCGCGCGGCAAGGCGCTCAGAGGTCACTCCGATTCTGTCTACGACCTGGCGTTCAGTCCCGACGGGCGCACCCTGGCGTCCGCCAACGACGACAAGACGATCCTGCTATGGGATGTGCGCACCCACAAACCGCTTGGCAAGGCGCTCACCGGCCACACCGACACCGTCAATAGCGTCGCGTTCAGTCGCGACGGGCGCACCCTATCGTCCGCCAGCGACGACAAGACGCTCCGGCTGTGGGACGCACGCAC
>DASVPU010000405.1:0-4160 GCA_036389475.1 Solirubrobacteraceae bacterium | reverse complement strand
GACTACTGACCAGCCCGCCGCTACAGCGGTCGGCGACGCGGCGCAATGATCGCGCCCGCCGGTGTCACGACGAGCGGCTCTCATCCGCGCCCTCCCGTAGCTGGCTTCCCCCGGCGACTGCCAGATAAACGACGTTCTCTTCTGCTCGCTTGGGGATTAGCGTCCGAAGGCGATGGTGCGGGAGTGTCCGAGGATCTGTGTAGGCATGAACGAAAGAGACGCTCATGCCTACGACTACGAGAAGCAGGACGCTGAAGAGCAGGACCACGACCGCGCCGGGGTTGCTCGGCGACGGGACCGGCGAGCTCGTAGAGCGAGCCGGGGTCGGCGCTGGGCAACCCCGGCGCGGCGCGCTCCCGGCGGACCCCCCGGCGCTGGCGCCTGAATTGGTCGATGAGGCCGTTGACCGTGCGGCGGGCCGCCGTCGGGTCCGTCAGGCTCTCAGGGTGCCGTCTGGCAGGCGGATCAGTGATGAGGTGATCGACGAGCTGCTTGCCGGCGCGAGCACCGAGGAGGAGATCGCCGGGCCCGGCGGACTGCTCGCCGAGTTGACCAAGCGCCTCGTGGAGCGCGCGATGGAGGTCGAGATCACCGAGCACCTCGGCTACGAGCCGCACTGCGAGCCGCCCGGCGGTGCCGGGAACACCCGCAATGGGTCGACGCCGAAGACGCTGATCACCGAGCACGGTCCGGTCCGCGTCGAGACCCCGCGCGACCGCAGTGGGAGCTTTGAGCCGAAGATCGTCAAGAAGCGCCAGCGCCGGTTTCAGGGGTTCGACGAGAAGATCCTCGCGCTCTACAGCCGCGGCCTCTCGACACGGGATATCGAGGCGCACCTGCAGGAGATCTACGGCGTGAAGGTCGGCCGCGACCTGATCTCCCGGGTTACCGACGCGGTGATGGACGACGTCCGCGAGTGGGCCAAGCGGCCGCTGGAGGACGTCTACCCGATCGTGTTCCTGGACTGCATGGTCATCAAGGTCCGCGAGGGCGGCACGGTGCAGCGCCGCGCGCTGTACCTCGCGCTCGGCGTCACGCTCGACGGCGACCGCGACGTGCTGGGCATGTGGTTTCAGCAAACGGAGGGCGCGAAGTTCTGGATGCAGGTTCTCACCGAGCTGAAGCAGCGCGGCGTCCAGGACATCCTGATCTGCTGCGTCGACGGGCTGACGGGCTTCCCCGAGGCGATCGAGGCGATCTTCCCGCGCACGACCGTCCAAACATGCGTTGTCCACCTCATCAGGGCAAGTCTGAAGTACGTCCCGCGCCGCGAGCGCGAGCAGGTCGCCCGCGACCTCAAGCCGATCTACACGGCCGTCGACGCCGACCAGGCCCACGCCGAGCTCGAGACCTTCGATGAGAAGTGGGGAACTCGGTTCCCCGTGATCACCCAGGCCTGGCTGAACGCGTGGGAGTACGTGATCCCGTTCCTCGCGTTCCCGGCCGAGGTCCGCCGCGTGATCTACACCACAAACGCCATAGAGGCCTTGAATCGCCAGCTGCGCAAGGCGATCAAGACCAAGGGCAGCTTCCCCAACGAGGACGCCGCCCGCAAGCTCGTCTACCTCGCCCTGCAGAACGCCACACCGCAATGGACCCGGACGAGGAACTGGACGACCTCGCTGCTCGCGTTCAAGATCCACTTCGGCGACCGCGTCCCCGACACTGCAAACTGACTGTCACTGATTGACACTCACGGAGTCACTGTTACACTAGCCAACAAGCCGCCTACACAGTTTTCCGGACGCCCTCCTACAAGGCGTTCAGAGAGCTCGGCCGCGTGATCCGCACGATCACGCTGCTCAGGTCCGTCTCAGAACCCGGCCTGCGTCAAGAGGGGTCGCGAGAAGTTTCGTGCGGAAAACCGGGTTTAGGCTGCGGCGGCCTGTGGCGTGTTGAGGGGTTGGTAGGCGCTGCGGTCGTGTAGGGGCGCGGGCAAGAGGACGCGGTAGCGTCCGGTGAGGGTGACGTGGTCGGTGCCGAGCGGGCTGAGTCGCTGGATGTCTTCGTCGCGGGGTTCGCTGGCGGTGCTAGCGGCGATGTGGTCCAGGGCGCGCTGGGTGTAGATCGTGTTGTAGAGGACGATCGTGTTGACGATCAGGCCGAGCGCGCCGAGTTGTTCTTCTTGGCCTTGGCGGTAGGCCTGGCGCAGTTCGCCGCGGCGGCCATGGCAGACATCTCGAGACAGAGCGTGGCGGCCTTCGCCGCGGTTGAGTTGGACGAGGACGCGCCGCCTGAACTGCTGGTCGTTGCAGTAGTCTAGGAGGTGGATCGTCTTGGGGGCTCGGCCGATGTGCTGCAGCGCCCGTGCAAGCGTCGCGAGGTGGCGCGTGTGGCTGCGCAGCGCGCGCACGAGCTGGCTTGAGGTGGTGTGGCCCTGCAGCAGGCTGCCGGCGATCCGCAGGACGTCGTCGTAGTGCTCACGGATCAGCCGCGTGTTGATCTGGTGGCGAGCGAGCTGGTTTAGCGGGCCGTAGTCGGTCGCGCTGAGCCGCCAGAGCGTGGCGGCGCCGGCGTCGGCGAGCCTGGGGGAGTATTGGTAGCCCAGTAGCCGGTAGAGCGCGAACATGATGTCGGTGTAGCCGGCGCTGTCGGTCATGATCTCCCGTGGCCGCACGCTGGTCTGCGGGTCCAGCAGCGCGTCCAGGACGTACGGAGCGTCGGGGTGGGTGCCTGGGATCACGATCGTTCGCAGCCCGGCGTAGTGGTCGGCGGTCGCGCCGAGCGCGGTCACGCCGCGGCGGCGGTCGAAGTAGCGGCGGTTGTAAGCGGCGTGGATCGTGCGCCTGGGGACGACGAAGCGCAGCCCATCGATTGAGGCGACCTCGCCGCCGCCCCAACGCTCGGCGAGCGGGAGCTTGGCGTGGTAGTCGACGATCCTGGCGTTCGCTGCGGCGATCGTGTCGGGGCGCAGGTAGCGCTGCGCGACGTAGCGCAGGCGTGATTCGCGCAGCGCCGGGTTGCTGTCGTCGACGAAGGGCCGGTAGCCGACGTTGCAGGCCTGCGCGACGAGTACCGCGCAAAGACTGATCGCGAGATTTCGCAGTTGCGCGCTGGGTTCCTGATCGTTGGTGAACGCGTCGAGAAACCCTGTCTTGGCCGCGATCTCAAGCACGAGATCAGGCAGATCGGCGGGCGGCATCAGCGCGTCGACGCGCTGGCGCAGCGCGGTCAGCGAGGCGGGCTGGGGCAGCGCGTCCAGACGCTCGACGGGCAGCTTTCCGCGCGCTGCGAGGTCGTGGATCGCGTGCTCGGGGGTAAGCGCATCGCGGGTGCGCTGGTAGGCGTCGTCGAGGTCTGAGGCGAGCTGCTCGATGAACGTGTCGGGCTCGGTGGGCAGCGACAGTGCGCGACAGGTGTCCTCGCGCGAGGCATCCCACGCGGCGTCGCTGAGGAGGCTGGAGCGGGCGTCAGCGAACCGCTCGCTCGGGGCGACGTAGACGTCGCGCCGACGCAGCCCATCGCGGAGCTCCTCAAGCGCGCACATCGTGTAGGCCGCGCGATCGACGCGGCCGGTCTCGGGCTCGACGAGGCGCTGCCACGCGCGCGGCACGAACCCGGTCGGCAACAGCTGCGGTGTCAGCGTGCGCCGCCCCTGGTTGAGCTTCAGCGCGGTGATCGCTTCGAGCACGGGCTCGCCGGCGTCGGTGGCGTGAAACACGATCGTGTCCAGCAGCAGCGGCAGGTAGCGCCGGACGCCCGCATAGCTGCGGGTCACCAGCTCGCGCGCGCGATCATCAGGCGACCTGGTGAGATGCTCGATCGCCGTCACCGCGGCCGCGAGGCGCTCACGCTGGACGGCTGCGAACACGGCGTCGCGCAGCGGCCCGGCGATGCTGTCGTCGAGCAGAACGCTGCATGCGGCCGCGAGCGTGCGGCCGGCGTCGTCGATCGCGGCACCGTCGCGCAGCCGCTCGCGTTTGCCGGCCGCCGCGGCGCGCAGCAGCAGGTCGCCGTGGAGGCGATCGAAGTGCTCAAGCGCGTCGTCCTGGCCGCGCTCAGCGGCGGTGATCGCGAACGCCATCAACGTCGCCAGACGCCGTGATTCGCGCAGATCGGCCAGCTCACCGCCGCGCTGTCGCTCGGCCGCGACCATCAGGACGCGCAGCCGGGCGTGCGGCAGCGCGTCGAGCCCAGCGAGCCCGTCGGCGAGGACCCGC
>DASVPU010000404.1:0-10578 GCA_036389475.1 Solirubrobacteraceae bacterium | reverse complement strand
AGAGAAGACCGTCGAGGGCCATCTCGCGCGCGCGTTCGACAAGCTCGGAGTGCGCTCACGAACGCGATTGCCAGACGCGCTGGGAGAGGCTCTGCACGCGTAGCGCGAGAAGCGCCGGGGCCGAACTGACCCGACGTCCAGCCTCTACGGCGTGACCAACGTGACCGGGCTAGCGTAACGCCGCGACCACTGCCTGCCGTGCTGGATCGCTGAAGCGGCCGAATTCGCCGGCCTATGCCGGCACGGCGTCACAAGCTCGAGCGCGGCGCGGCAGCGCGTAGAGGTCGTGGTTGCCAGCTCGAGGCCGTGCCGCATGTGCGCCTCGGCGTCCGCCGGCCCCCGCGCGGGCGGCGGAGCGCCCAAGCTCGATGCACACATCGGCGGTGATCTCCTCACACGGAGGCTCGGCGAGCGCGCGCCGCAGATACGCCGCCGCCGTCTCGGGAGCGCCGAGCGCCGCCGCGTTGCGTGCCGCCTCACGCAGCACGTCGACGAAGCCGGCCTCCGCGGCCGGCCTCGCAACCAGCAGGTGAGTGGCCACCTCGTCGGGTGTGGCGCCCCGTGTCTGCCGTTGACGCGCCGCCCGCTCGTGCGCCCGAGCGCGGTCGGCGGAGCCAAGATCCTGATAGACCGTGGCGCGAATCAGCGGATGCGAGAAGCAAAGGCCAGCGCTGCCACCGTTCTCGAGCAGACCGCCTCGCACGAGCGCGCCGAGCGCGCCCGCCGCGTCCTCGTCGGCGAGGCCGGCTAGGGCAGCCGCCGCCCACAAGCCGACGCCGTCGCCGAGCACCGCGACTGCCCTCGCGAGTTCGCTCGCGCCCTCCGGCATGCCCTGCAGGCGCAGCAAGACAACCGCGGCGACCCCGTCGGACGTGACCGACCCGACCTCCTGCGCACCAGCGGCGGTCGGCGCCAGCCGTCGGGCCGCAACCTCCCTCACCAGCTCGGTCACGAGCAGCGGGTTGCCGCGCGTCGTCCCGTGGCAGGCATCCACGAAGGCGGCGTCGGCTTCCTGGCTGAGCGTGGTGCTCAGCCAGCTGCCGACCGCCTCCCGGCTGAGCGACGCCGGGCGCAGCACGCGTGCCGACGGATCTGCGACGAACTGTGCGAGCAGCGCGCGACCCTCGCCATGGGCGGGACGGGTGGCGACGAGCAGCAGGATCGGCACGTCCTCAAGGCGACGAATGAGGAAGGCGAGAAAGGACAGGGACGCGTCGTCGGCCCACTGCGCGTCGTCAACGAGCACAAGCAGCGGCCGGTCAGCCGCGACATTGACCAGGAGCCAGAACAGGCCGTGCAGGCGCGGAAAGACCTCCGCGTCGTCGTCGCCGGGCACGCAGCTTCCAAGCAGCCACGACTGGCGGGAGATGAAGAGCTTGCGTGACATGGTGAACGGCCCGCTCGAATTTGTGTGATCTCTTGCTGGAGAGACCGCCGGCCTCGGCGGGGATGCCGAGGCCGACGGGTGTGACATCGGCTTCAGTGCGTGACCGTGATGGTGCCCCAGTCCAGAAGCACATTTTGATCGGCGGTCGGCGCAACCTCGAACGCCGCGGTGAAGGTTCCGTCCAGCACGCCCACCCTCGGATAGATCTCCTTGACCGACCCGTGACCGATCGACGTCGTCGGGCCCGTCGGGGCGAAGACCTCGTCGAGGAAGATCGCGCCGTACTTGCTCGTGACGACGGCTGTCGCGGTGCCACCGTTGGAACCGATGGTGCCGGCCGCAACGAGCGTGCACGGCGTCGGCGCTCCCCCGTCAAACTTCAGCGTGCAGCTGTCGGAGACGAGGACCGCCTTAGACGTGCCGTCCGGCTGAGCCGTGAGGTAGGCATGCGACGTGAACGTGATCGCGTCCGTGGTGTGGGAGGCGGCCGCGCCGGCAGCGCCGGTGGTCGCGGCCATGCCGGTCGCCGCGAGCGCGGCAATCGAGGCGGCGACGATGGTGCCTCGCAGTCGATGACGCCGTCCGGTCTGGTTGTCAGTTTTCGATGGGAAGATGATGGCCTGCATGGTGTGCTCCTCGTGTGTTGGTGACACCAACGACCGTAGATCTGCTTGACCTGCTTCGCACCCGTGTCGCACCCTTGCGTTTCCCCCGGTTTTAGGCGTACGGCGACCTCGGCTGACGGCGTCGAGCTATGCGGGCGCGCGTCGAGTCGGCGCTAACCCGGTCCGATGTAGGAGCTATGCCTACACCCGCTAAAGCAACCGACGTCCCACGGCCTCAGACGACCACACACAGCGTTGAACGACTTCGCGGCGGCGCCTTGTGAACGACGCGAAGATCCGCTACGTCCTCGTCGACGACTGGCAGCCGTCGGTCGCGGGACGGTTCACGTTATGAACGACGTCGATGCCGCTGTCGCGATGACGCTAAGCGGGGACGGTGCGGGCTTGCGTACTCAGACCACCGTCGACGGCGCCGTGACGCTCCATGACAGGCGGTGGTTGAGCTCGTCGACGTCGAAGCCAGCGGTGCGGCTGTAGCGGGCGACGATGGCTCGCAGATCGTCTTGGCCGATGACGTCGTTGATGTCCGCGAAGCCGTTGGGTGCGCGCTGCTCGACGATCGTCATGACGTGCTCGGGGCCGTCGCGGCGGTTGGCGTGCACGAGCGCGGTCGTAGGCGGACGGCGCAGGTCTTCGTATGTGGCCAGGGCGCTGACCGGATCGGAGCTACCGGCGAGCTCGTGCGCGAGGACGCGGGCGTCGATGATCGCCTGTGATGCGCCGTTGGAGCCGATCGGATACATCGGGTGAGCGGCGTCGCCGAGCAGGCTGACACGTCCGTTGCCCCAGCAGGGCAGCGGGTCGCGGTCGATCATCGGGTACTCGTAGATGGCCGGAGCGCGCGCGACCAGCGCTGGGATGTCGAGCCAGTCAAAGTCCCATGCGCTGAAGTGCGCGAGCACGGTTGCGGGATCGGCCGTGTGCCGCCAGTCGTGGGCGTCCCGCGAGCGGTCGCTGAGCGCTAGGCGGATCTCCGCCACCCAGTTGACCAGCGCTCGGCCGTCGCGCGTCCCGATCGGGTAGGCGACGAACTTCGTGTGGCTGTTGCTGCCGGCCATGATCATCGTGCGGCCGGTGAGGAACGGCTGGGCCTCGCTGACGCCGCGCCACATGCCGATCCCCGACCAGCGCGGCGGGCCCTCGCGCGGGTGAAGCTGCGCTCGCACAGCCGAGTCGATCCCGTCGGCGCCGATCAAGACATCCGCGTCGGCGCTGCTCAGGCGTCCCGTGACGCGCTCGCGCAGCTCTGCGCGCACGCCTTCGGCGGTCTGCGTGAAGCGCTCGACCGCGAGCCCGCAGCGAATGGCGTCCGCGCCCAGGCGCTCCTGAACGGCACCCAGCAGCAGCAGCTGAAGCTCGCCGCGGTGAATGGAGTACTGCGCCCACCGGTAACCGGCGGCGCGTCCGCGTGGCTCGCTCCAGATGCGAGTGCCGAAGCGGTCGTGGTACACCAACTCGCGAGTGGCGACCCCGGTCGCCTCCAGCGCGGCACCCAGGCCGAGCTCCGTGAGCTCTCGCACCGCGTGCGGGAGCAGGTTGATACCAGCCCCGACGGCGTCGATGCAGCGCGCGGACTCGACGACCTCGACGTCGATGCCCGCGTCGTGCAGGCTCAGCGCGGCCACCAGTCCACCGATCCCGCCGCCGGCCACGAGCACGCGCACGCTTATTGCCTCGCAGCGAAACCGGCGGCCGGAAACTGCTCGTCCACGCTCATCAGCGGACGACGATCGGCCTTGATGAGGTACCGCCGCCAGCACATGGGCGTATCGCCGAGATAGCGCGCGGCCTCGTCGCTCGCACGCCTGACCCCGATGCTCAGGGGGGCGCGGAAGGTCTCGATCTCGTGCGACCGCAGCAGCAGCCCAATCGGGACAACTCCGTCGATCAGCGCTGCGCGGGCCTCGCGCGGCAGCCGATGCACGGCGATCCGCGACACCCCCAACAGCAACGGTGTTCGGGACTCGGCGCCGTGCAGCAGCGCGCGCCGCTCAATCACCTCGCGACCTTCGCGCAGCGACAGCTCCTCGTCGTCCTGGGCGAGCATCGTCTTGTCCTGGTGCAGCAAGCGCACGCCGATCGGCTCGCCCAACAGCGTCGCCAGCGCCGTAGTCATGGTGCCATCCGTCGTCAACAAGAGCCGTTGCAGCACCGGCAGCTCGGCCACGCCAACGGCCTCTTTCTCATAGCGCGGCGACCATGCCTGATGCCACTCGATGCCGCACACGTCGCGGGTCCTGCCCATGCGCACACTCTGTCGCGGCTACGTGGCGGGCTCTGTGAGCATGCGCACACTGCGCTGTAATCTGGTTCGGGGCGTTAGCGCGCCACCGGGTGCTGCCTGCACAACGGCCCAGCGATCACGTCTTCCTCGGCTGACCGTAGCCCGTCACGCTCCAGCGCAGCGCGCGACGAGGGCAGGGTGACGTGGGAGCGGGGCGCGCAGGCAGGCACCGAACCCCACGTAACGCTGCAGAGCAAGTCGGACGATTCCGGGATCGAAATCGGTTCCATGACGGTGTCTACCCCGTGTCGCGGGCGAGGAGGGCGCGATCGCACTGGCCAACGCGATGCGGTACGGCCTGGGCGGGTCGGTGTTCTGCGGTGGCCTCGACCGCGCGCGACGCGTCGCGGATTGCGTCGACAGCGGCATGGTCTGGATCAATCACCCCACGTCATCGTCGTCCTGAGCTTCCCTTCGGCGATCAAGGTTCCGGCAACGGCCGCGAGCGCGGCCGGCTGGGAAATGGACGAGTTCGTCAACAGAAAGCTGATCTGCGCCGTGGCGCCCGACGCACCGAGCCGCGGCTTCGCGGGCTGACCGTTCGAGCTGACGCCGCGCGGGGGCGCGCCCGGACGCCGGTCCCCGGAAGAGCGGCAGGCGCGACCGGCGTCAGCGGATCCCGAAGTCACCTCGTCCGTCAGCGCTGAGAGCGCGCTCGACCCAGGGCAACGACGAAAGCGAACCCCAATCTACGCGGACGAGGCGCGCACCGCTGGAGTTCGAACATGGAGCTGAGGGGGCTCGAACCCCTGACCTCTGCCATGCCATGGCAGCGCTCTCCCAGCTGAGCTACAGCCCCGAGTCAAGCGGTCGTTGGCCATCTTAACACCGACCCGCCCGGCCGACGCCCGCGGATGTCGGTCCTCCCCGAACGGCCTCAGCGCCGCCGCGGCGAGAACTCCGGGACCTCCAGGTCAGGAGGCGCGCCGGACACGCCGCGCGGTGACGGCTCGCTCGAACGACCCGGGCCGGAGCCGCCGGGATCGACGCGGTCCAGGCGCGCCGTCAGCTCCTGGTGCGCGTCGCGGACGTCGCGCAGCAGGCGCTCGGCGTTGACGCGCAGGGAATCGGAGAGCTCGCGCAGGTTGCCGCTCAGCGTCTCTCCCTCGCGCAGGACCTCGCGCGCGACGATGCGTGCCTCGACGATGAGCTCACGGGCACGATCTCGCGCGCGCTCGCGCTCGAGCTGGGCCTGCTCGGCGGCCGCACGGCGCAGCTCGTCGGCGTCTGACTGCGCTTCTGAGCGCACCAGCTCGGCCTCGTCGTCGGCGGCCTGCACGCGCATCGTCGCCGCGCGCTCGGCCTCGGCGATGCGGTCCATGGCGCGCTCCTCGGCGATCGCGCGCAGCTCGTCGGCGGCGCGCTCGGCGGCCTCGACGATCTGGGCCACGTGGCGGGCTGTGCCATCGAACCTCGTATGCGCCGGCTCCTCGGGCATGACCGACGATAGTAGGCAGGCGCGGGAGGCGCCGCCGCAAGAACGTCACCACCCGCGGCACCGTCGAGCAGCGCACGAAACGCCCGCCGGACCGTGCGCCATCCTTCGCGCGGTGCCGCCGGTCGCGAAGGTCGAGCCGATCACGACGGCTCGCGCGCTGCGCGGGCCGTTTGACTACCTGCGCCCGGACGGCGTCGGCGTCGGCTCGGTGCTCGTCGTGCCGTTCGGCCACCGCGACGTGATCGGCGTCGTCGTCGCTCTCGCCGACGGCTCCGACCTCCCCGACGAGCGGCTCGTGGCGCCGCGCCGGGTGCTCGATCACGACCTCCCGCCGGAGCTCGTGCAGCTCGCAAGCTGGATGGCCGCCGAGTACTGCTCCACGCCCGCCCGGGCCCTGACCCTCATGTCGCCGCCGGCGGGCTCACGGGCGAAGCTGCGCTGGTGGGCGACGGCGACCGATCGCCATCCCGAGGGCCAGCCGCCGAGCGAACGCCAGCAGGCGCTGCTCGACGAGTTGCGCGCCACCGGTCCGCGGATTGCCGGCGCCGACCTCGCCGCGCTACGGCGACTGCAGGCGCGCGGGCTCGTCGAGCTGCAGCGCCGCGCGACGCGCCGCCACGTCGAGCACCACTCCGTCGGCGCGCGCCGCGCCCAGCCGCCGGCGCTGACGGCCGACCAAGGCCGAGCCGTCGTCGAGATCGAAGCGCAGCTGCGAGCGCAAGCGCCCCGGGAGTTGCTCCTGCACGGCGTCACGGGCTCGGGCAAGACGGAGGTCTACCTGCGCGCCGCCATCATCGCGCTCGAGCAGGATCGTGGCGTCATCGTCCTCGTCCCCGAGATCGGCCTGACGCCCCAGATCGTCTCGCGCTTCATCGACCGCTTCGGCGACACGGTCGCGGTGCTGCACTCCAAGCTCTCCGCCGGCGAGCGCCACGACGAGTGGACTCGCCTGCGCCGCGGCGAAGCGCGGATCTGCGTCGGCCCGCGCTCGGCGGTGTTCGCACCGATCGAGCGCCTGGGCCTGATCGTAATCGACGAAGAGCACGACGCCTCCTACAAGAACGAGGGCGATCCGCGCTACGACGCCCGGCACGTCGCCGCCCGGCGGGCACGCCTGGCCGGGGCGCTGCTGCTGGCCGGCAGCGCGACGCCGCGACCGGAGTCGGTGCATGCACTGCGCCGCATCCGGCTCGCCGCCCGCGTCGACGGCCAGCGCCTCCCGCCGGTGCAGATCGTCGACATGCGCGATTGCGCGGGCGCGCTGCACCCCGAGGTCAGCCACGCGCTCGTCGACGCGCCCAAGGCGATCGTCCTGCTCAACCGCCGCGGCTGGTCGAACTTCGTCGACTGCCGCTCCTGCGGCCACGCCTGGATGTGCCGCGAGTGCGACGTCGCGCTGGTCCTGCACCGCGCGGCGCGTCATCTCGCCTGCCACCACTGCGGCCATCGCGAGCGCGTGCCCGAGCGCTGCCACGCCTGCGGATCGATGTCCGTCGCGCGCCACGGCGCGGGGACCGAGCGCCTGGAGCATGACCTCGCCGCGCTCGGCCACGAGGTCTTCCGGCTCGACGCTGACGTCGCGAATCCCGGCGCGCTGCTGCGACGCTTCGAGCGGGCGCCGCGCGGGATCCTCGTCGGCACGCAGATGGTCGCCAAGGGGCACGACTTCCCCGACGTCACGCTCGGCGTCGTCGTCGATGCCGACGCCACGCTGCGCTTCCCGGACTTCCGCGCCGAGGAGCGCACGTTCGCGCTCGTCGCGCAGCTCGCCGGTCGCGCGGGTCGCGGGCCCGGCGGCGGGCGGGTGCTCGTGCAGACGCTTGCGCCGGGCGCTGCCTCGATCGCCGCCGCGGCACAGCACGACGCCGACGGGTTCTTGACCGGCGAGCTGGCTCGCCGCGAAGCGCTGCGCTACCCGCCGTTCTCGCACCTCATCCGGATCGTCTGCTCGGCCGAGCAGACGCCCGCGGTGACCGGCGCCGCGCAAGCGCTGCGCGCGCGACTGGGAGAGATCGCCCAGGGGCAGGTCCTCGGTCCCGCGCCGCTGTTTCGGTTGCGCGGCCGCGAGCGCGCCCAGCTCGTCATCAAGGCCGGCGACCGAGCGTCGGCGGTTGGCGCGGTGGGGAGCGCGGTCGCCGCGGTGGCCGCCGATCGCACGCACCGCGGCGTGGCCCTCAGCGTCGACGTCGATCCCCAGTAGGCGGACGGTGATCGGGGGCGAACGCACCTCGCCTCTGCGGCGCAGGCGCAATCTAGACTGAGCCACAGATGGCCAAGCCCGAGCAGGAGCCCGAAACCGAGACCGAGCAGGACGAGCCGCCGCCGCCGCTGGACCCAGCGGCTCGTGCGCGCCGCGACGCCGCGCTGGCGCAGGTGCGCAAGCTCGGCGACCCGATCCTGCGCACGAAGGCGCGCCCGGTCGACCGCTTCGACGACGCCCTGCGCGACGAGGTTAGGCGCATGTCGCTGGTGATGGACGGCGCCCTCGGGATCGGCCTCGCCGCCCCGCAGGTGGGCGTGTCGCACCGCCTGCTCGTCTACCGCGTCGAGCCCGACAGCCCGCCGGTCGCGCTCGTCAACCCCGAGATCCAATGGTCCAGCCGCGACGAGGAGATCCTGGAAGAGGGCTGCCTCAGCCTGCCGCTGGTGCGCGTCGACGTCGAGCGCCCGATCTCCGTCCTCGTGCGCGCCCGCGACGAGCACGGCGACGAGCTGATCATCGAGGCGACGGGCTTGGAGGCACGGGTCATCCAGCACGAGATCGATCACCTCGACGGCGTCCTCATCCTCGAACGCACGACGCGCGAGCAGCGCAAGGCGGCGATGCGCGCGATGCGCGAGGCCGAGCAGGCCGCCGACGGTGGCGTAGCGGTTCACTAGTGACACGGACTTACTGGATGGACCACTAGTGCGCACGGTCTTTCTGGGGACCTCGGACTTCGCCGCCGCGATCCTCGCCCGCCTCGCCGACAGCCCGCACCGCCCGCAGCTCGTCGTCACGCGGCCCGACCGCCCGCGCGGGCGTGGGCGCAAGCTGGCCCCGCCGCCGGTCGCCGAGGCGGCCCAGGCGCTCGAACTCGAGCTCTTCCAGCCCGAGAACGTCAACGAGCAGTCGGCGCGCGGCCGGATCGCGGCGGCGCGGCCGGACGCGGTCGTGGTCTGCGCGTTCGGCGCGCTGATCCGCGAGCCGCTGCTGTCCGACCAGGAGATGCTCAACGTCCATCCGTCGCTGCTGCCGCGCTGGCGCGGTGCCGCGCCGGTCGAGCGAGCGCTGATGGCCGGCGACGCGCAGACCGGCGTCGCCATCATGCGCCTGACCGCGGGCCTCGACAGCGGTCCCGTCTTCCTCAACGGCGTCGAGCCGATCGCGCCGACCGACACGTACGGGACGCTCGCCGCGCGCCTGCGGGCACTCGGCGCCGACCTGCTCATCCGCACGCTCGACACGCAGCCCGAGCCGGTGGCGCAGTCCGACGACGGCGCGACGTACGCTGACAAGATCGGCCCCGCCGACCGCACGCTGGATCCGCAGTCGCCGGCCGCGGTCAACGACCGCACCGTCCGCGCGCTGACGCCGCACATCGGGGCGCGCGTCGAGCTGCCCGGCGGGACGTTCCTCGGCGTCTTGCGCGCCGCCGTGCGCGATCCGGACGCCGCCGGCGAGCTGCAGGCCGACAGCGACCGGCTGTTCCTCGGCGGCCTCGAGCTGCTCGAGGTCCAGCCCGCGGGCGCTCGGCCGATGGACGCCGCCGCGTACCTGCGCGGTCATCGAATCTAGTGGTCGGTCCTGCAAGGACGAACCACTAGGAACCATGGCCGGCGTCACCCCCGCCCGTCGCGTGGCCTTCACGGTCATCCGCCGCGTCTTCGAGCAGGGCGCCTACGCAGACCGCGCGCTGCACGCCGAGGCCCGAGGCCTCGACGTCCGCGAGCGGGGATTCGCGATGCGGCTGGCGTTCGGGACCGTGCAGCGGCGCCTCAGCCTCGACTACCTCATCGAGCAGCTCGCGCGGCCGGTCGATCAGCTCGACGGGCCGACCGTCGCCGCGCTGAGGCTCGGGCTCTACCAGCTCGCGTTCCTCGACGGCGTCGGCGCGCACGCGGTCGTGGCCGAGAGCGTCGAGCTCGCCAAGCAGGGACCGGGCGGCGGGCACAAGCTCGTCAACGCGGTCCTGCGGCGCGCGACCCGCGAGCTTCCGGCGCTGCCAGGCGACGACACGCCGGCGGATGCGGCGATCGCGCACTCCTACCCGCGCTGGCTCGTCGAGCTGTGGTTCGAGACGTTCGGCGCCGACGAGGCGCGTGCGCTGCTGCGTGCCGGCAACGAACCGGGAGAGCTCGCGCTGCGGGTCAACACGCTGGTCACGAGCCGCGCGGAGCTTGCCGCCGCGCTGCCGGTGCCAACCGCGCCCGCAGACGCTGAGCTGCCCGAGGCGCTCGTTCTGACCGGCCCGTTCGACGCGCACGCCCACGAGCTCTGGCGCGCGGGCGCGTACATCGCGCAGTCGCGGGCGGCGATGCTCGTCGCGCGCACCCTGGACCCGCAGCCGGGCGAGCGGGTGCTCGACCTCTGTGCGGCGCCAGGGGGCAAGACGACGCACCTCGCCGCCCTGATGGAGAACCGCGGCGAGATCGTCGCGGTCGAGCGTCACGCCGGCCGCGCGGCGGCGCTGCGGCGCACCGCCGAGCGGATGCGAACGACGAACGTGACCGTCGAGGTTGCGGATGCGGCGCAGTACCGCGCTGCACAGCCGTTCGATCGCGTGCTGGTCGACCCGCCCTGCAGCGGCCTGGGAACGCTCCAGGGCCATCCCGACCTGCGCTGGCGCACCTCGCCGGACGC
>DASVPU010000403.1:0-7375 GCA_036389475.1 Solirubrobacteraceae bacterium | reverse complement strand
GGCACAGGATGTACCAGCTGCAGTTCGTGACGAAGGTCTCCGACGTCACGTCGGCAGGCGACGAGTACGACAGATTCATCGGCTCGCTGAGGATCAAGTGATCAAGCCCGAGCGGGTGGGCCCACGTCTGCGCCGGATCAGGATTGGTGTGCGGCGGCGTGTTCGCGGATGAGCTGCGCTGAGCGCTCGGGTTGCTCCCAAAAGAACAGGTGGCCGACGCCCTCCAGCAGCTCCAACCGCGCGCCGGGGACGAGCGACGCGATCAGGTCGGCGTTGACGGCGGCGAGCATCTGGTCGCGCGAACCGTGGATGACGAGCGTGGGCACGCTCAGTCCTCGCAACCGTCCGTACGTGTCGTGCTCGAGGACCGCCTTCTGCTGGGACATGAGCACCGGGACAGTCGCGGGATACTTGGCCGCGGCCGCGGCGAACGCCGAGTAGTTCGCCGCGCTGCCGGCGTAGGCACGCGAGACGACGAACTCAAAGCCCGTGCGCAGGATTCGCTCCCGGTCGCCCGACAGGACGGCCGCCGTGAGCGCGGACACGACCTCCTGGGAGGTTGGGCGCGACTGGGTGCCGCCGGCGGTCGTGCCGCCGAGCGTCAGCGTCGCAACGCGTGCGGGGGCGCTCAGCGCCAGCTCCTGAGCGACCATCCCGCCCATCGAGATGCCGAACACGTGTGCGCGCGCGATCTCGAGCTCGTCGAGTAGGAGGAGCGCGTCCGCAGCGAGATCGGCGGTCGACGCGTCGGCGGGCAGCGGCCCGCTGCGTCCGACGCCGCGATGGTCGTAGAGGATGAGATCGAAGTCGCGCACGAGCTCGCACAGAAACGGCTCGCCCCAGTGGCGGCTGTTTGCACCCATCCCCTGGATGAGCAACAGCGGGGTTCCGTCTCCCCGGCGCTCGTAGTGCAGCTCGCTTCCGGGGACAGACAGCCTCGGCACCGCGGGAACGCTACAAGGCTGCAACGATGACGCCGTGAATGCGGTCGGACGCGTGCTCCTGCTTGCCGGCGCGGCCGGCATGGTTTCCGGCTCCGCGCTACGCGCGGATATCGCCGCCGGGACGCCGGTCGGTGCCGCGCAGACGCCGCCGGTCTGCCGCGCCGCCGCCATCGTCACCGGGCTCGTCGACCGCGGCAAGCTCAGCAAGCAGGACATCGAGCTCGGACGTGGGGTGACGGCGGTGCGGTGCCGCGACCTCACGGGCGACGGTGAGCGCGATGCCCTGTTCACGGTCGCCAGCGGCGGCACCGCCGGCAACACGAATTTCGGCATCCTGATCGGTCGAGCGGACGGCGCTCCGGGGCGCCTCGCGCTGTACCGCGACGGCTACAAGGTGTCGGTCGCGACGACCGCGGGCCAAGCCGAGGTGCTGCAGCCGATCTATCGCCGCAACGATCCCAACTGCTGCCCGTCGAGCTTCGAGATCCGGCGCTATCGCTGGACGGGGGAGCTCTTCACCGTGCGCTCGCGCCATAAGACCAAAACCGCGCCCAAGCGGTTCCGGGGCTGAGCGCAGCTGAACGCGCGACGAACGCCGACCCGGACCGGAGACGTGTTCGCGTCTTCGGACCGGGTCGGTCGTGTGTCGATCAGGCGTGCGTCAACTCGCGCTCGGCTGCGCCGAGCACGCTCGTGCGGGACTTGTGGGTGCGCTCGTGAGCGCGAACCTTCTTCGCGGTCTCCTCGTCGGCATCGCGTAACCGCTTGACGATCTCCTCCGCGGTCATGTCGTCGTAGCCCGGCCACGGCTCGTCGCCGCGCAGCGCCGCGATGCGGTTGAGAACCGTCGTGCGGCTTGCGTGCCTGCGCTCGTAGGCCTCGACCTTCGTCAAGTCGATCTGCGAGAGCTGCGGGAGCTTCTCGACGATCTCATCCGCCGTGAGCGAGTCGTAGTCGGGAATCGGCAGATCCTCCTCTGATGCGACCGCACCCTTGACGGCGCCCTCCGCCTCCGTCACGCCGGGAACCTTGCGCGCCTGACGCGTCGCGCGCTTGGCGCGCGACGCCGTCTTCTGGACCGTGTCCTTGGCGTCGTCGGCGACCTCGCGGACCATGTCGGCGGCTCCGGTCTCGCTGATGTCGTAGACGTGCTCGCCCTTGATCTCCGCGCGCACCACCGCGTCCGTGAGCTTGGGGATCTCGCGCAGGATCCGCTCCAGCGTCTTCTCCTCGTCGCCGCGGATCGCCACGGCGAGCTTCGCCGTCTTGTCGTCTTGCAGATCGTCTGCGAGGCGCTCCAGCGCCGTGTAAGTGGCGATTTCCAGCGCCTCGGTCGCCGCGGCGTCCTTGGCGTTCTTGAGCACCTTCTCCTCGCCGCCCGAGCCGCGGAGGAGATCGATCGGTGTCTTTGCGAGCGCAAGCGCCTGTTCGGCGACACTCTGCGCCATGCCTGCGACCGCCTGCACCGGGTTGGCTCCCGCGCCCAGCTCTCTGAGACGGGCCTTCAGGCGCTTGGAGTGATCCTGTGTCTCACGAAGGTGGGTTTCGAGGGCGCTGCGATAGGACCCGCGCGGCGTCATGGCGATTTGGGACTGCAGGACGCGCACAAGGCCGTCCTCCATCGCCTGGGCTTCGGTGAGGTACTGCACGATCTTCTGCTGGGGCTCAGTCATCGGCTGTCGCTCTCCGTAGGTGGGGTGACAGCCCGGTCTACCCGGACTACAAGGAGCCATGCAGTGGTTAACGAGATAGACATGGGGCGTCTACCGGCGCGACTCGGGACGGAAAGCGGTGCGTTTGGCGGCGCGCTAACCCTCCTCCCAGCCCAGGATCTCACGCTGAGTGGCCGCGACGCGCTCGACCGCGGCCTGGTAGCTGTCCTTCGCCGCCTGCAGGATCTCGGGCGGCGCCGGCTCGGGCTCCCAGCGGTTCTTGATCGGCTCGGTGGCGATCAGCGACTGCAGTTCCTGTGAGGCGGCGCGTAGACGCTCGTGAGCGCGGCGCAACTCTTGTCGCTCCTGTGCTGACAGCTCTCCCGGCTCGGCCATCGGTGCATCATGTCAGTGTGCGGTCAGATCGTGATCGGCGACGGGGCGCGGCGCTGGTGGTGTCGACGCTCGTGCTCGGCCTCACACTTGGCGCTCCCGCCGACGCCGACGTCTTCAACGGCCGGATCGTGTTTGCGAGCACTCGGACGGATCCGACGATGACTCACAAGCCCGTCGGCGACGTGTTCACGATCAGCCCCGACGGCACAGGACTGCGGCGCCTGACGACGAACCCCGGCGACGACCGCCAGCCCGACTGGTCCCCGGACGGCCGCGACATCGCCTACACGATCAGCAAGCCGAACTCGAGCGTCAACTACGAGGTGGAGCGCATGACGGCCACGGGCCGGCAGGCCCGGCAGCTCACGACGACCGAGACCGGGCAGGCATCCAGCCAGCCGTCGTGGCTGCCCGACGAGAGCGCGATCCTCTTTCGCCGCAGCGGGCCTGGGCGCGTATCAACGATCTGGCAGATGGGTCCGTGGGGCGAGAGTCCGCAGCTGCGCGTTGCCCCGCCGCAGGCGGCGCTCTATCCGAGCTTGTCGCCAGACGGGCGACGGATGCTCTTCACCGCGATCATGTCGCCCGCCGGCGACACCGACCGCGCGATCTTCAGCGTCGACGCCGGCGGCGGCGAGCCGACGACGCTCTTCGACGTCCCAGGCGCGTTTGACTCAGCACCGGTCTCGTCGCCGGATGGGACGCAGATCGCCTTCGAGAGCAACGCGAACGTCGACGCAGCCAACCCCGAGGGCGACATGGAGATCTGGAAGATGGCCGCCGACGGCTCGCGCCGGACCCAGCTGACGCACAACGCCGCACATGACGAGGGGCCCGCGTGGTCGCCTGACGCCGGCCTGCTCGCGTACACCAGCGGCCCAGACAACGAGCATGGCGACATCCACGTCATGACGGCCGAGGGGGAGCACCAGCGCCAGCTCACGACCTACCTGGGCAAGGACGAGTCACCGGACTGGCAGACGATCCCGGCCCCGCTCACCGACAAGCGCTGCGGAAACGCAGTCGAAGTCGGCGTGGGGGCGCACGACGTTCGCGCGCGCCGCGGCGTCTCGTGCCGCACGGCGCTCGCGCTCGCCGCGCGCTGGGCGCGAGCCGGCCGGCCGAAGCGGATCCGCCGCTTCACGGCCGCCATCGATGATTTCGGTGGAATCCGGCGCGTCGTGCTCACCCGCGCCGACAGGGGCCGGCGCAAGCTCGTCGCGTTCCTGTACGAGTCCGGCACCCGGACCGGATAGCGTTCGCGCCATGATCACCAAACTCGATTTCGTCGCCGTTCCGTCGCAGGACGGCGATCGCTCACGCAGCTTCTACGTCGACACGCTCGGGTTGCGACCCGACGAGCACGGGCGCTTCGAGGCCTGGGCCGGGGAGACGTGCTTCGGGATCTGGGAGCCTGCGAAGCTGGGCATGCCCTTCGCACCGCAGAAGAACGGTCATCTCGCGCTGCACGTGGACGATGTCGAGGCCGCACGCGCCGAGCTCGAGGCCAAGGGCGTGGAGTTCGCCGGCGACACCCTCGATACCGGGGTCTGCCACATGGCGTTCTTCACCGATCCGGATGGCAACGACCTCATGCTGCACAACCGCTACGCCCCCTACGACTGAGCCTCGCGGGCGGCTCAGCGCCGATGAGGCGGCCGGCTCGTCAGGCAACCGATCTGACCGGCCGCGGCAGGAGCGAGCGGTGCTCCTGTGGCACCTGCGACAGGATGTCCTCCATCTCCTTCGCGCCGGCGACCTGCCCGTGTAGCCCGCTCGGCGGCCATGATCGTCTTTCACGGAACCACCATCGACTGCCTCGCGGGCATCAAGCGCGAGGGACTGCGACCGGGTTCCTTTGTCACGCCAAACCGCGAGCTGGCGCAGGACTACGCCTATGACCGCGCGATCACGCTCGGCGCCGACTCGTGCGTCCTGTTCGAACTCGACGTTCCCGACGCCGCGGTCGAGAAGGCACCTCAGAGCTGGTGGTGGACGGGCGAGCAGCTCATGCTGCCGGCCGGCTCCCCGCCGTCGTGCATCGTGTCGATCGACGACTCCGACCCGCGTCCGTTCAGAGCACGGCGTGAATCGGAGTGTTACGCGGTCGGCAACCTGCGCCGCGTGTCGACCGGCGCGCGCGAGACGACGTTGACGCGGAAGTCGTCGCTGGACATGCGCCAGAAGTACGAGGCGTTCAGCGCGCGCTGGAACTCGCGCAGCAGAAGCGCAGCGGACTGCTCGTCATCGAGCTCAGGCGTGCGCTCGGCGAACTCCATGGAGACCGCGTAGCGCGCCACACCCTCCTGCGGGACCGTTCGCGACGCGACCTGCACCGCGATGTCGTGGGCGCACACCGCGCTGAAGTGCGAAGCGTTCAGCGCGAGCTGAAACTCGCTGCGCAGGAGCCCGACGGCCTGCTCGTTGCTGAGTGTGCGATCGCGTTCGAGCATGTCCAGCTCGAGTTCGTAGCGCGTGAGGGTGGGATGCATGAAAAGGTCTCGAGAAGTCGGTGCGAGCGGGCGTTGAACGCGTTATCGGCACGGACGGCGCGGAGGTGTAGGCGCAGACCAAACCGGTCGGCTCGCGTCGACGAACGAACGAATTGCGATCTGCCGGGGGCCCCAGACGTCAACCACGTGAGCGCGACGGCGGATGCGCGTCCGGCGCTGCGGAACCTCGTCCCGGCGCGCCGGTCTCACTCATCATAGAAGCGCCTCGATCGGCGCTTCGCCGCTGTGAGCCTCGGAGAACGCTTGACAGGCGGGCGCGGCAGCGCCACGATCGTTGCGTGCCAATCTATGACTACGCCTGCGTCGCCTGCGAAGAGCGCTTCGACGAGCTCGTGCGCTCCGATGCGCCACCACCACCGTGTCCGGCCTGCGGGGCCGAGGAAACCGAGCGCATGCTCTCGACCTTCTTGGTCCCCAACTCGTCGGCCGGCCAGCGCCGGTTCGTCAGGGACGCGGGCGCTGCGATGGCCCAGCTTGGCTGTTGCGGCGGAGGCGGCTGCGGGACGCACGCCGGATAGCGCACCGGCTCACCCGTCATAGCCCGGCCGGGTGGCGCGCCACGTGTCCGGCGCTGCTGCGCGCGGCGGGCTGCCAGCGCGATCTGGTCTTCGCGCGCCCCGTTGTGTCGAAGCGGCGGCCGTTTGACGACCATGTAGAAAAGTCCGGGCCCGGCATAGATCGTGATCCAGTGCCCGCGCCCGGACCTGCCCCAGCCCATGAGGCCCGACGAGCTCAACGAGCGCCTCAGCAGGCCCCCGCCGTACAGCGTGTACAGACCGAGCCCGGGCAGTCGTAGCCGCTGTCCTTCCAGCGCCCGTGCCCGCCCCCGTAGAGATAGGGCTTGCGCCCCGATCCGGTAGCCCGCCGCGATGACGCGCCGCACCCGCATCGGCAGCAGCCAACCCGATCGCCGGCGCAGCCGAGCGCGCCGCGAGATCGGCGACTGCCGCGCTCGCTACCTCAGCGCCGACGCGCTCGCGGCCGACGGCGGCCAGCGCGCGTGGCAATCGAGAGTCAGGTAAGCACAAGGTCGCCGCCTTTCGGCGCGGTTGTGAACATCGCCTGCGAGCGGCCTGTGCACGCTCGCCGACAGCACCCGCCGCCACTGACGTCCCTGGGCTCAGGATCGCTACGCCAGAGCCCCGCGGCCACGACCCGCGCGCGATCCGCACCCTCGGGCGCGCCTGGTGCCGCGTTATCTGGCGCTGCTGGCAAGACGGCGTCGCGTATGACCCGGCTCGCCACCGTAGCTTTCAGCAGCACATCGCGGTCACGATCCCCAATGGGTCAAGGCCCCGCCTTGACCTGGCAGCGACCCAGCGGATGGTCGACGGCGACAACACCGCAACGGCGACCTCGACGCCACAGCATAAAGCGCCGGGACGCCAACACGTAATCCGCCCATCGCCACGGCCGCCGGCTCGGCTGCGGCGGCCACGCAAGGTTGACACAGGACGTCTGTCGGGCTGCCCTTGACCCAGCCACGCTCGGCGACGGTCTCGCGGTCAACTTCTCGGGCAGAGGCCCTGAGGACCTCAGCGATGAGCCGAGATGAACGAGCAGCCACGGATGTAGCGATAACCGAGCGGGACCCATTGTGGCGCCGTGGACATCGCCGCAGCCAGCACGCCCCCGAGTCCGCTGGCGACACACGACGCGTGGTCGCCGACGGGGTGTTCGTGAAGGCAAACCGACGAGAGCGGGGCTGCTCAAGTTGGCGGCGATGAGCGCGGCGCTGGTTCTGGGTGGGGTATGAGGCGCCTTTTGACCGTCCGGCGGCGACTGTCAAAGCAGAGACAGCCGCCGCCGATTTACCCAGCCTCGCCTGGTTATGCAGAGAGAAAGCCGGACCTAGGGTGGCGCTAACGGC
>DASVPU010000402.1:0-17408 GCA_036389475.1 Solirubrobacteraceae bacterium | reverse complement strand
AGATATCCGAGTGGCAGCGCGGCGACGTGGGCGACCGGCGCCGCAACTCCGGGCGCGACCTGACCGAGTGCACCGGCGATCGTCCCCAGCCACATGACCGGCGCGACGGCCGGCGCGGCCAGCAGGTTGGCCGGCAACGAGACGAGCGAGAGGCGCTCGAAGTGCAGCGCGATCAGCGGCGCGGTGCCAAGCGTCGCCGCGGCGGTCACCGCAAGCACATCGCCGATCCCCCTCGGTAGGCCGCGGCGGGTCAGCGCGGCCGACAGCACCTTGACCAGCGCGAGCATCGCGAGGACGGCAGCGAAGCTCAACTGCCAGCCGACGTCCTCGGCGACGCGCGGGTTGAAGATCAACGTCGCGCCGGCGGCGAGCAGGAGCGCATACCACCGCGATGCCGGCCTCCCCGCGAGCGCGGCCACCAGACCGGCCCCGCCCATGACTCCCGCGCGCTGGATCGACGGGCCGGCGCCCGCGAGCGGGACATAGACGGCGACGAGCAGCAGAGCGAGCGACAACCGTGCCGTGAGCCCGAGCCCGAGCAGCGTGCCGATCGCGAGCACGAGCGTAGCGAGTAGGAGGACGTTCGAGCCGCTGGCCGCAACGAGGTGGGCGAGGCCGGTCACGCGGAAGTCCTCGCGGAGCTCGTCGGTCAACGCGGCGTCCTGGCCGAGCACCATCCCGCGTGCGAGCGCGCCCTGCGCGGCGGGCATGCCGGTCGTGAGGGCCCGCTCGGTGCGCGCGCGGGCGCTATCCAAGGCGCCGGACAAGCCGCCTCGTTTGCGTCCGGTGAGGCGGATCGACTGGCCCCGTAGAAGCGCGTGCGCATTGCGTCGCCGCTCGTGCGCGTCGTTGGGGCCGAGCGCGGTGAGCCGTCCGCGCAGGATCAGCTCGCTGCCCGGTTGCGCGCGCGCCGGCCACGTCACCCGCGACGGAACACGGACGAGCACGCGCTCGCCGCGACCGGGCTGCGACAGCAGGCTGACATGGACCGTTCGCGTGCCGAACCGGCGGATGCGCGCGTGGTCGAGCAGCGTCGCGCGCACCTGCACCGTGCGATCCATGAGCGGCGTGAGCGCGCTGCGATCGAGGGCGATCAGCCGCGCGTCGGCGAGCCCCGCACCGACAGCCAGCGCCGCAAGGGCGCCCAATGCGAGGCTCGTCGTTTGAGCCAGACCAACGGCCGTGAGCGCGACCGCCGCTACCACCAGCGGCCAGCGTGGCCCCGCGAGGAGGCCGGCGACGATCGCGGCAAGCAGGAGATGGCGCGGGTGCGCGGCGATGGTGTTCCGCGCCGAGTCGATGGCACGGCGCGAGCGCCGGCGGCCCGCGCTGGCCACGGCCCCGACGCCGGAGCGCAGCCGCCTGGCCACGGCTTCCATCACAGCGCGACCTGCGGCGTCAGCGCCGCCAGCCGCTTCGCGCCGATGCCAGGAACTTCCCCCAGCTCCTCGATGCGCCGGAACCCCCCGTGCTGCTCGCGATAGTCGATGATCCGCTGCGCGATCCCCGGTCCGATGCCGTCGAGCGTGTCGAGCTGCTCGAGCGTGGCGGTGTTGAGGCTGACGGGCGCGGTCGGCGTCGCACCGGCCGCAGGCGCCGCCGCGGAACCGGTCGATGGTCCGGCTGGTCCCGGCGGCGGCGCACGCTCGGGCACGAGCACCTGACGGCCGTCCTCGAGCTTGGTCGCAAGGTTCACGGCGTTCAGGTCGGCCCGCCGGTCGGGGCCGCCGGCGCGGCGAAGCGCGTCGTCGATGCGCGAGCCGGCCGGGAGCCGGTACAGCCCCGGCCGGCGCACGGCCCCCGCGACGTGCACGGTCACGCGGCCACCGTCCGCCCGACCGACCCGCACCGCTGCCGGCGAGGCGGCAGCGTCACGGCTCTCACCGGCGCCGGGCGGGGAACCCGCCGAGGGCGCACTCGCCGTTCCGTCAGGCGCGGCGGCTCCCGCAGGCGCCCCGGATCCAACGCCGCCCAGATGGGCGTGCGCGCTCATGTAGCGGGCACCGAGGACACACACGACGAGGCCGAGCACGACGTAGAGCGCCAGCCGTGGGCGGTCGAGGTCGGACACGCATCGAGGCTAGGCCGCGAGATGTGTCACGGGGCACGCGCTTCGTGCCGATTGAGCGCGCAATCCCCGCGGCGCTCGCAACACATCGCCCTGAGCCCGCGCACCCTCGGCGAGATCATCGAGCGCCGCGTGGGCCGATCGCCATGTCGACCGCCACACCCGCATCGGGAGCGCTCTGGACGCCGGGGATCTCCCACGTCGCAATCCCGACGACCGGCTTTCCGGCTTTCAGCGCCAGCGCGATCTCCGACAGCGTCCCGTACTCGCCCGCGACGGCGATCACGGCGTCACAAGCCCACACCACGAGGCCGTTGCGCAGCTCCCCCATCCCCGTCGCGATCGCGACGCTCACCCAGCGGTTGGCGGCCCGCCGGTCGTCCCCCGGAAGGATCCCGAGCGTCACTCCCCCTGCGCACCGCGCCCCGCGGCACGCCGCCTCCATGACGCCGCCCAGCCCACCTGTCACGACGACAGCGCCCCGCCGCGCCAGCTCGGTTCCCACCAACTCGGCCTCGGCGATGAGTTGAGCGCGAACCTCCCCGTCTGCGCCGACGACGGCGACGTAGAACGGGTGCGGCGAGTCAGCCATCGCGTGAAATGATGATCGCGCGGATACAGCGGCCGCTCGCGCCCTCTCCGGCTTGCCTCAGGCGCGCCTTGGGTAACGATGCTGCTGTGCTAGGTGCGCGCCCGCCGCAAGGCGCCGATATGAACGGAGGATGCATGAACTCGTCGCGTCGCTGCGCCCGCTTGCTGGCTGTCACCGTGAGCACCGCGCTCACATCTCTGGCCGTGGCGGTGCCTGCGTTCGCCGCGCAGGACCAGCGTGCGCCACACGGCGTCCAGCTGAGCTGGTCGGCGTGCGGCGTCTCCGGTGCGCAATGCGCGACCCCGGCTGTCCCCAAGGACTACGACACCCCGAGCGCCGGCACGTTCGATCTCGCGGTCGCGAAGTCTCCGGCGACCAAGCCGGCTGAGCGGATCGGCTCCCTGTTCTTCAACTTCGGTGGTCCTGGCGCGAGTGCCGCGGAGTACGTGAAGGTCTTGGGCGCCAACCTCTTCCCGGTGCTCAACGAGCGCTTCGACATCGTCGGCGTCGATCCGCGCGGCACCGGCGGCAGCATCCCGGTCGACTGCAAGGTCGACCAGGAGACGCAGGGCGTCTACTCGCAGCCGTTCACGACGCCGTTCAACCTCGACCTGCCGGCGCTGCTGCGCAAGGACGAGCAGTACATCGCGCGCTGCATCGCGCTCAACGGAGACAGACTGCGCTACGTGTCCACGGCCAACGTCGCGCGTGACATCAACGCGATCCGCGAGGCCGTCGGCGACAAGAAGCTGACGTACCTCGGCTTCTCCTACGGCACGTTCCTGGGCGCCACGATCCAGAGCCTGTTCCCGGGCAAGACCCGAGCGGTCGTGCTCGACGGCGCCGTCGACCCCGACCAGTACATCAACAATCCGTCCGCCGGCATCGACGAGCAGACCGCTGGGCTCGAGCGCGGAATCAGCCGCTTCATGATCGCGTGCGCGGCTGACCAGGCCGGCTGTGGCTTCGGCGGCGGCGACCCGCTCGGCAAGGCGGACGCACTGATCGCCCAGGCCGATGCCGCGCCGATTCCAGCCTCCAACGCGCCCGGCCGCCCCGTCGATGGCGACGACATCCGAGCGGCACTGGTGCAGGAGGTCTACGCCAAGTCCCTCTGGCAGGAGCTCGCGAGGGCGCTCGCGCTGCTGGCGCAGGGTGACGGCGCCGGGATCCGCACTATCGTGGACACCAGGTTCTACGATCGCAACCCCGACGGCAGCTACGACCCCGGCCTGGACCGCTACTTCCTGCTCGGCGCGGGCGAGCAGCACTACACGCGTGACATCCCGACGTTCCTCGCCCAGGGTCGGCAGTCGTACCTCGACTACGACCACGCCTTCTGGAACCATGGCTACTCCGAGCTCAACTGGGGCCTGTACCCGATTCGTGCCAACGACACGTACGACGGGCCATTCCGGACCACAAGCAAGGATCCGACCACCCTCGTCGTCGGCACGAGGTACGACCCCGCAACGCCGTACAAGCAGGCCCAGCGGCTCGTGCAGCAGCTCGGCAACGCCCGCCTGCTCACGATGGCCGGCGACGGTCACACCGCGTACGACGGCGATCCCGCCGACGGTTACAACTCCGAGTGCGCCGACAAGGCGATCGAGGCCTACCTGCTGACGCTCGTACTCCCGGCAGAGGGAACGATCTGCGGGCAAGACCAGCCGGCGTTTTCGGGACCGGCTGCGCAAGCACTCGATACGAGTTCTCCGAAGATCGTCGTCGCGCCGCACACCCGGCCGCTGCGCCTGCCGTAGTTACCGCACGACGATGTTCACGAGCTTGCCGGGCACGACGATCTCCTTGACGACGTCGCGCCCGTCGAGGTGTGCCCGGACTCGCGGCGCCTGCCGGCACAGCGCCAGCAGCTCGTCCTTCGACGCATCCGACGGCGCCTGCGCACGATCGCGGACCTTGCCGTTGACCTGGCAGACGAGCTCGAAGGTCGGGCGCTCCAGCCAGGCCTGATCGGCATCGGGCCACGGCTGCTCCCACACGCGCTCGCCTGTCAGCAGGTGATAGGCGTCGGTCGCCGTATGCGGCGCGAACGGGAACAGCAGGGACGCCGCCGTGCTCAGCGCGAAGCGGACCGCGCCAGGCGAGGCATCGCCGCGCTTGACCGGCGTCACCTCGTTGAGCAGCTCCATGACCGCCGCGATCGCGGTGTTGAAGTTAAAGCGATCGCTCATGTCGCTGGTGACCTTGTCGATCGCCCAGTGCGTCTTGCGCAGCAGCCGCTCGTCGTCGTCGTTGATCTCGTCGGGGATCGGGTGATCGGGCAGCTCGTCGGCGGCCTCGGCCGCGTTGCGCCACAGCCGGCCGAGGAAGCGGTTCATGCCCTCCACCCCGCTGTCTGACCAGTCGGCGTCCTGGTCGGGAGGGCCGATGAAGAGAATGTACGCGCGCGCGGTGTCCGCACCGAAGCGCTCGACGATCGTTGTCGGCGAGATGACGTTGCCCTTGTTCTTGGACATCTTGTCGCCGTCGCGCAGGATCATCCCCTGGGTGAAGAGGGCCGAGAACGGCTCTTGCAGGTCGCTGGGCAGGTGACCGAGATCGGACAGCGCCTTCGTGAAGAAGCGCGCGTAGAGCAGGTGCAGGATCGCGTGCTCGACCCCCCCGATGTACTGGTCGACGGGCATCCAGCGAGCGACGATGTTCGGATCCCACGGAGCGCGCTCGTTGTCGGGATCGCAGTAGCGCAGGAAGTACCAGGACGAATCGACGAACGTGTCCATCGTGTCGGTCTCGCGCTGCGCCGGACCGCGGCATTGCGGGCACGTCGTGCGCACCCAGTCCTCGGCCGTGGCCAGCGGCGAGCGCCCGCGCGGCTTGTAATCCTCGATGTCGGGCAGCAGCACCGGCAGGTCCTGCTCCGCCACCGGGACGGCGCCGCACGCCGGGCAGTGGATGATCGGGATCGGCGTCCCCCAGTAGCGCTGGCGTGAGATGAGCCAGTCGCGCAGGCGGTAGTTCACCGACGAGTGGCCCTTGCCCTCGCGCTCCAGCCAGCGCACGATCGCCTCCAGCGCCGCGCGGTTGTGCAGCCCGTCGAACTCGGGCGCCGAGTCCACGAGCGTTCCGTCGCCGCTGTAGGGAAACTCGTCATCCGGGCCCTCGATGACGCGCCGGATCGGCAGGTCGTAGGCCTTCGCGAAGGCATAGTCGCGCTCGTCGTGCGCCGGTACGGCCATGATCGCGCCGGTGCCGTACTCCATCAGCACGTAGTCGGCGACGTAGATCGGCAGCTGCTCGCCGTTGACGGGGTTCGTGACGGTGCGACCGAGCGGCACCCCGGTCTTCTCCTTGTCGATGTCGCCGCGCAGTTGCGTGTCGTCCGTCAGGGAGCGGTTGACGTACTGGCGTACCTCGGCCTCGTGCTCGGTTCCCTCGGCCAGACGCAGGACGTCCGGGTGCTCCGGAGCCATGACGAAGAACGTCGCGCCGAAGAGCGTGTCGGGCCGCGTCGTGAAGACGGGATAGTCGATTTCCAGCTCCTCGCAGCGGAAGACGACCTCCGCGCCCTCGCTGCGCCCGATCCAGTTGCGCTGCATCGTCTTGACGTGCTCGGGCCAGCGGATCGTGTCGAGGTCCTCGAGCAGGCGGTCCGCGTAGTCGGTGATGCGAAAGAACCACTGCTTGAGCTGGCGCACCTCGACCAGGGCGCCGGAGCGCTCGCCGCGGCCGTCGATGACCTGCTCGTTGGCGAGCACGGTCTCCTCGACCGGATCCCAGTTGACCGCAGCTTGCTTCTGATAGGCCAGGCCGCGATTGAACAGCTCCAGGAAGATCCATTGCGTCCAGCGGTAGTAGCGCGGCTCGTGCGTGCCGAACTCGCGCGTCCAGTCGATCGACATGCCCCACTCGCGAAACTGGCGCCGGAACTCGGCGATCGCGATGTCCGTCGAGTCGCGCGGGTGCTGGCCGGTCTTGATCGCGTGGTTCTCGGCCGGCAGGCCGAACGCGTCGTAGCCCATCGGGTTGAGCACCCGCCGGCCGGTCCGCCGGTGAAAATGCGCGACCGCGTCGCCCACGCTGTAGACCTTCAGGTGGCCGATGTGCGGCTCCCCGCTCGGGTAGGGCAGCATGACGAGCACGTAGGAGGTCTGCTGACCGTCTGAGAAGTCGTTGGAAGCCTCCCACGTGCCTTCATCCGCCCACACCTGCTGCCAGCGTTGCTCGATCTCGGCTGGGTCGTAGCGGTACTCGGCCATGGCGAGCGGCAAGGATAGAAGCTCGCTTCGCGGGTGAGGGCCGGCGGGCGGTCGATGTTGGCGCGGGCCGTGCGTGGCCTGTCAGCGGGGACCGAGCCGGTGATGCGCTAATGGCGTGCTGGTCTGGTGTTCACGCTCTCGGACTAGCAACGTCCAGCGCACTACTGTCGTACACGAAGATGCAGAGAAACCCCGACGGAGACAGGAGGACCGGATGCTCAGCGATGCCGAGAAGGCTCACCTCGAGCGCGCCATCTATCCGCTGGCGCTCGCACATGCGGGGGAGCCAGACACGCGTCGCAACCGCATGATCGCGGCCAGCGACTACTGGCAGTTCTTGCAGACCGGAGGCGGCACCGACGACGAGGCGATCGCCACGCTCACCCGCGGCTTGAGAGCATGCGAAGCGAAATGACCGTTCCATCTCCGCCGGGGCCGGACGTCCGTGGACGCAACGCGCTCGCCGGGTTGGACGCGCAACGCGTACACCGGCGCGTCGCCGCATCAACTACCGCGATACGCGGCTGAGCCGAGCGCCGCATAGCGCCGCCCAGGCGCGCCCGCCGGCGCTGCGATGATGCGCCGCTTGTCCGTGCCCCACGCACCAGGAGCTCTTCGTGCTTGAGCCGATCTACACCGTCTACCACTCGTCGATCCTCGATGCCGATCCCGATCGCGTATGGATCGAGATGCGCGACATCATGCGCACGCTCGACATCATCTTCGGCAGCGACATCGAGGGCGCGCACTGGGTCAACGGCGGCTCAGTGGATCGGGTGCCGTCGCGGTACGAGTTCACCGTGCTGCCGGGCCGCGACGTCGCCTTGGAGGAGGTCGTCGGGCGCTCCGAGCAAGAGCGGTCGCTGACGTACCGCTCAATCGGCCAGGTGCTCGAGATCTACGACTACGTCGCGACGTACCGCGTTCTGGCAGTGACGAACGATCCGCGCCGCTGTTTTCTGGAGTACACGCGCCAGTTCCGCGTGACGTCCGCGGGAGGACCGGACTTCGCGGCATTTATCGAGACCCTGTTCGACCAGGAGATCGACAGCGTCCGGGCGTACTTCGCAGCGTAGGAGCGGAGCGGTGCCGCCGCAGCGCAGGGCCCCTGTTCCCTGTTTGGGCGCGCAAACGGATGCTCGCGCCCACGCACCCCACAGCGTTTGACTACTGCGCACGACGCTCGCGCCGTGAGCTCCGATGTCGTGCCGGCCCCCGTCAGCGAGTTGACCAGCCTCGCGAGTCCGCTCCTCATCGGTGCCGAGTTCCGCTGCGGCCCGGCGCGACTCCCGACAGCACGACGCAGGCTGGTTGGCTGCCTGCTGTCCTGTCAGTGCGTCGACTCAGACAGCAGCGGTTCGGGCGCCGCCGCCACTTGTGCGCTGGCGTGATGAGTCCAAGCGATGATTGCGGCTGCTGCGACGATTGCGCTGCCGCCGACGGTCTGTATTGCTGAGATGTTCTCGTGCAGGAAGATCGCAGCGAGCACGACGGCTGACAGCGCTTCGAGTGTCATAACGACTGCGGTATGGCTGGCGCCGATGCGTGCGAGTGCCGCGAACGTCAGCCCGAAGGCGGCTGCCGTCGAAACACCGTACGCGATGAGCGCGAGGAGATGGTCGCTTGGGGCGGTGAGAGTTCCGCCGACCAAACCGCGTGCTAGCGAGGCTGCGGCGGCTCCGACGGCGACCCAGCATGCGGCGGTCATCGCGTCGGTACGTCTGCCGAGCTGACGGCCTACGACGAGGTACAGGGCGTATGCCGCGGCCGAGCCGAGCGCGAGCATGACGCCCGTGTTGGTGATCGAGACATCGCTACCGGTCGCGACGACGACCGTCGTACCTGCCACCGACAGTGCGAGCGCGGTGGCAGTGGCGGCCGTCAGTGGCTCGTTGCCGCGCGCGAACTCGATCGCGGCGACGATCGCGGGATAGGCGTAGAACAGCAACACGCAGGCGGCCGTGGTGCCGCGCTGCAGCGATAGGTAGAACAGCGTGGATTCCAGGGTGTAGCCAAAGGCACCTAGAGCGACGATGCGCCCCCACTCGCCGCGCGAGGGTCGCAGCCGGGCGCCCCGCAGCGCCAGCACGGCGCCGAGCAGCGCCGCAGCAATCGTAAATCGCGTTCCGAGCGCTATCGCGGAGTCCACGCCGGCGCTCGCGAGCTGACGGCCGATAACCGTCGCGACGCCGTACGCGATGGCGCCGGTGGCTGCCAGCAGCACACCCGCCGCGCGAGCGGATCGCGGCAAATCAGCTGTCGGCGCGCGCATCGACCACGGCGTCGATGGCGGCCGCGAAGCGCTCGCGCTCGTCGGCGCGTGGCGCGACGATCCGCAGCGCGTCGGGCACGACGCCGTGTGCCTTGCTGAGCACTCGCACTCCGATCGCGTGCTCGCGCAGGATCTCAGCGACGCGCTGGGAGCGATCACAGAAGGCGTATTGGAAGTGCACATTGGCGTTCGCCCGCACGTCAAGCCCCGGGACGTACTCCAGGATGTCGGCGAGCCACCGGTTGTCGTCATGCATGCGGCTGCGCGTGTCGTCTGCCCAATCCCACCCGTGGCGCACCGCGGCGCACGCCACGGTCACGTCGACGCCCGACAGACCCCAGTTCTCCTGGCGACCAAACAGCGCGGACGTTCGGCCGTGGTCGCGACACCAAGCGACCCCGGCACGGCATGCGGCGATCCCATAGAACTTCGACGTGGAGCGCAGAACGACGATGTTCGGCTGCTCACATCCGATGACCGACCTGCTGGCCGGGTCAGACGCGAAGTTGATGTAGGACTCATCGACGACCAGCGTCGAGTCCGGATGCGCCGCTGCGAGCGCGACCAGCGCGTCGCGGTCCAGCAGCACCCCTGTCGGGTTGTGCGGGTTAGACACGATCACCACCCTGCCGATGCCAAGCGCAGCATCAAGCTGCTGCAACGAGGGCATCTGCTCCCCGTCGAGGCTATAGCCACGGCCTGGAAAAGCTTTAAGGTAATCCGTGTAGCCCGGCAGCGGGATCAGGACGTCGTCGTGATCGACCTCGCGGCCCATCGACCAGATGAACTCACTCGCACCGCGCCCCGCGAGGAGATCGTCAGCATCGACGTCAGCCGCCCATTCGTAGACCTCCTTCAGACGCCGCTGGGCGTCATAAGGATGCAGCAAGATGTCCTGCGGACCGATCGCATGCAGCGCCTCGAGCGCCGCGGGTGCAGGACCGTAGCGATTGACGCACGTACTGAGATCCATCGTCACACCGCGCGTAGGATCGCCGCCCTGGGCCCCAAAATCCAGCACGCTGCTCGCCTCGCTCCCCATACCATCACTCCATATCTGCTGGTGTGAAAAAGAACCTATTCGCGACCACGGACGATGTGTGTGCGTTGTGGCACACCCGGCGGGTCTCTCTCTTGTGGCTACGTGCCGCAGAAGGTGCGATAGGAGCCCCAGCTCGCCGGGGCGGGGGCGGCGTAGGACTCAAAACCGCCACGTTCGTCGAACGGATGGACCAAGACGTCGAGCAGGCGCTCGAACGGCTCGAGGTCGCCGGCGGTCGCGGCCGTCAAGGCGTCTTCGACGTGGTGGTTGCGCGGGATGTACATCGGGTTGACACGATCCATCGCCGCCGCGATCTCATCCGCGTCAGAAGGCTCGTGCGCAAGTTGCTCGCGCCAGCGCTCCGCCCACGCGTCAAATGCGGAAGGCTCGGCGAACAGAGAACGGGCGCTTGACAAGTCTTCGCGCAGCGACGCCGCCAGTGCACGGAAGCTCGAGGTGTAGTCGATGGCCTGCGCGTGCAGCAGCGTGAGCAGGTCGTCGATCAGCGCGCCGGTCACCTCGTTGGCCTCGGTCATCCCCAGCTTGGCGTGCATCCCCGCGCTCCAGTACCGGAAAAAGCGTTCGGGAAACGTCTGCAGCATGTCCGTCGCCGAAGCGATCGCCGCGTCGGGGTCCTCGTCGATGAGCGGCAAGAGCGCCTCGGCCAGCCGCGCGAGGTTCCATTGCGCGATGCTGGGCTGGTTGGCGTACGCATAGCGGCCGCCGTGATCGATCGAGCTGAAGACGGTGGCCGGGTCAAAGGCGTCCATGAACGCACAGGGTCCGTAGTCGATCGTCTCGCCGGAGATCGCCATGTTGTCGGTGTTCATGACGCCATGGATGAACCCGACCAGCATCCACCGCGCCACCAGCGACGCCTGCGTGTCGATCACGCTCTCAAAGAAGGCGGGGTACGGGCTCTCGACCTCGGCCGCGTGTGGGTGATGACGGTCAATCGAGTAGTCCGCGAGGCGCCGCACGAGCTGGGGGCCGCCGTTCATCGCCGCGTACTGAAACGTGCCGACGCGGATGTGGCTGCCGGCGACCCGCGCGAGCACGGCACCCGGCAAGACCGCCTCGCGCACGACGTCCTCGCCCGTCGCGAGCTCCCGGGAGGTGGGAATGCCCAGCGCGTGCATCGCCTCACCGAGCACGTACTCGCGCAGCATCGGGCCCACGACCGCCTTGCCGTCGCCACCACGCGCAAACGGCGTGCGCCCCGAGCCCTTCAGGTGCAGGTCGCGACGATCGCCGCGCGTATCGAGGAGCTCGCCGAGTAGCAGCGCCCGACCATCGCCCAGGCGCGGCGAATACGAACCGAACTGATGACCAGCGTAGGCCTGGGCGACCGGCGACGCGCCGTCCGGAACGACATTGCCGGCCAGGACGCCGACGCCGTCGCCGGCTCGCAGCGCATCGGCGTCGACCCCCAACTCTGCGGCCAGCTGCTCGTTAAGCGCCAACAGCCGTGGCTCGGGCACAGCCGCCCCCTGCCACGACACGTACAGCCCCTCGAGCTCACGCACGAAGGAGTTGTCAAAGGCAAACAGCGACCGAGCGGCGACACTCATTCGCTTCGAGGCTAGCGCCCCCGGGTTGCCGACCAGCGGCTGTCGTCTCGTGGGCGAGCTGAGTGTTGCCTGAGAGCGACGAGGAGCAGTCTTCGTCCAGTGACGAAAAAGATTGAGCTCGCGCGTGGACACGGGCCCGGTGGCTGCGTTCACGCGAAAGAAGCCAACTGCCGAGCGAGGGCCTGCTCGTGCCGACCGTGCGGCCGACGCGTTGACTATTTGCGCAGTCGGCACGACGCCGTCCTCGGCTGGGCGACGGCCGCTCCTGCTGGGCGAGATTCTTGACGTGCGCGGGCCGCCATGACGGCCACCTGGCGGGTCCGGCGCCACGCCGTTCTCTTGTGGCCGCGACGGAGGGCGGCCGTCGGGCCGATGTTGCGTGAATTGCGATCATCGAGCCGATGCATGCGCTCGACATCCCGACGCTCCGGTGACTCGCGGTGCTGGCCTAGGCCGTAGACCTGATCGAGTGGCGTCGGCCCCGACGGTGGAATATTGTCGGCGCGTGTCAGGATCGGTGGGCCGCAATCTGGCGCCGTCTTCGGCAGCCCTGCTCGAGCGCGACCGCCAGCTCGGCGAGATCGAGGAAGTTCTGGGCGATGCGCTCGCTGGCAAGGGCACGACCGTCTGCGTGGTCGGCGAGGCGGGCGCCGGTAAGACGACTCTGCTTGGCGAAGTTGCGAGCCTTGGGCGTCAGTTCGGGATACTGCGCGCGCGCGGCGACGAGCTTGAGCACGACTATCCCTACGGCATCGTCCGCCAGCTCTTTGAGGGTGCACTGCGGACGGTGGCGGATAGCGACGCGGCGTTCGCGGGCCCTGCGGAGCTCGCGCGGGGTGTCTTTAACCCAATCGAGCCCGACGACAGTGTGGCTCAGGACGCCGTGTTCTCCCACCAGCACGGGCTCTACTGGCTGACTGTGCAGCTGATCGATCAGCTCGGCCCGCTTCTGCTTATCGTTGACGACGCGCACAGCGCCGACGAGAGCTCGTTGCGGTTCCTGCGCTTTCTGAGCCGCCGGCTCGATGGACTCCGCTTGGTCCAGGTTCTTGCCGTTCGATCACCCGAGCAGCTGGATTCCGACACGCTGGTCGTCGAGATGCTCGAGAACCCCGAATGCCGCATCGTCACCGTCGATCGCCTGTCACCGGCGGGAACGGCGAGATACCTGGGGCTCGTTTGGAGTCCCGAGGCTGAAAGCCTCGCCCAGGTGTGCCACGAGCTGAGCTCGGGCAACCCGCTGATGCTTCGATCGCTCGTGAACGAAGCGCGAAATACGGGCGTGGCACCCGACGCTGTAAGTGGGGCCGAGTTGCGCAAGCTGGGCGTGCGCTCGATCGGTCAGCGTGTGGAGCGCTTGCTTGCGGGCGCGCCGCCGGCCGCGCTGGCGCTCGCTCAGGCGGTCGCAATCCTCGGCGCAGATGTGCCGCTGGGCTCGGCGATCGAGCTGGCCTGCGTGGCTCGCGAGGACGCAGCGCCCGCGCTCGATGTCCTGCTGCGCCTGGGGCTGCTCGAAGAGGCGCCTGCAGGGCTGCGGTTCGCGCATCCGCTCGTGCGTATCTCGGTGCACATGATGATGTCGCCCGTGCAGCGCCAGGACGCGCACACGCGTGCTGCTCGGATGCTCTATGAGAGTGGCGCCGGCGCTGAGGAGGTCGCCGCGCATCTGGCTGCGGCGGGTCCGAGCCGGGAGCCCTGGATGGCGGCGGTGCTCGAACGCGCCGCGGAGCATGCGCTGGCGCTCGGTGTGCCCGAGACCGCGGCGCGCTTCCTCGCGCGGGCGGTGGAGCATGCCGGTGAGGACGCGCGTCTCCTGGCGTTGCTGGCCAATGCGGAGTCCCACGCGGGCCTGGCCGGCGGACTGGACCACTACCGCAGAGCGATCGCAGTGGCAACGAGGGACCGCGCCGCCGAGCTCGAGCTCCAGTACGCCGGTGCGCTGGCGATGTCCGGCCAGACGGCGAAGGCTTTCGACGTGCTGCTGGCAGCCGCGGCAGCAGGCGATCCCCCGGCCGCCCGCGCAGCGCTGCACGCCGCGGCGCTGTTCAGCGATTCGCCCGCGGCGTTGGCGCATCGCGATCTCGTTGCCGCGGGGATCGCCGCCGAGGCGCCCGGACTGGCGAAGGCCGACGACCTGGGGTCGCGCCTGCTGGGCGCGACGTACGCCTTTGAGCGGGCATCGCGCGGCGATCCGGCGGACGCTGTATGGGCGCTGATCGCGCCGGCCGTGCGCGGCGGCGGGCTGCCGCTCGACATGCGTGCGACGTCCCCGTGGGGATACGGGATCTGGGCGCTCATTCTGTCGGAGCGGTGGCCCGAAGCGCTGCGCGAGTGCGACCGCGGAGTCGAGCAGGGACGCCATTCGGGCCAGCTCGTTGTGCTGGCGCTCGCGCTGTGCCTTCGCGCAGGCGTTCACCTGCGCCATGGCAGCCTGCTTTTGGCCGAGGCCGATTGCGTCGAGTCGCTGGAGCTCGCGCGTTACCCCTCATGGCATTTCGGCGCAGCCGCCTGCACGCAGTTTCTAGTCGACATCCTCCTCGAGCAGGGCCGTACCGCGGACGCCCGGGCAGCGTTTGCGCGACTCTCGCCCACCCAGCGGGATTCCGGCACAATCGCGGTTGAGCTGCTTGTCCGCGCATGTCAGGCCCGACTCCTGCTTGCCGAGCACGCAGCCGAGCGCGCGCTAGCGGAGGCGCTGGACCTCGGCCGGTGCGCGGACGAGGGGCGCTTCGGCTGTGCGGTCCACATCCCCTGGCGGATGATCGGCGCGTCGGCTGCCGCCGCGTTGGGAGATGTCGAGCAGGCGCGCGCGCTCGCGGCCGACCAGGTTCAACGCTGTCGGGCGTTCGGCGTTCGCGGTGCCACCGCAGACGCGTTGCTGGTGCAGGCGACGCTCGCGCCCGACGACGAGCGCCCGCGCCGCCTGGACGAGACGCTTGAGGTCGCGCTGAGCGCCGGCGCGCCGTTGTCAATAGCCAAGGTCCTCGTGGCCGCTGCGCGCGAGATGCGCGTCACGGGAAGGATCCAGCAAGCCCGGGAGCTCGCTCACGAGGCCAGCAAGATTGCCTCCGAGTGCGCGGCCATGCCGATCGTCGACGCCGCGCTGGACGAGCTCGCCGCCAGCGGCGCGAGGCCGCGCCGGCGCGGCGGCACGGGGCCGCACCTGCTGACGGCGTCTGAGAGCCGGGTTGCACGCCTGGCCGCCGACGGTGCCAGCAACCGCGAGATCGCGCAGGCACTGTTCGTCACCCAGAAGACCGTCGAGGGGCACCTCTCGGCGACCTACCGCAAGCTGTCGATCTCGAGCCGCGCCCAACTGGGGTTGCGGTTGTCCTCCGCCTGACGGCCGCGGTGCCATCGAGCGTGCGTCGCCAAAACCGCCAGATCGCCGGCGAGCGGTTATCCCGCGGACACGCCTCCCAAGGTTCGCTCCCGCCGCCGGCGTGATGTACGCGGTAATGGACCTCCCCCGGTTTCGTGGAGTCGGCTGTTGTTGTCGTAGTAGCTGCGCAACCGAGGCTTTGTGAACAGTTTTCTCGCGCGCGCCCGCGCGTGCGCCCAGGCGCGCGAGGCCGTCGGGATCGCCGGCGACGTGATCGGCCTCGTACTTGACCGGGGAACGCATCTTCAGCGTCGAGTGCAACCGGGCCGTGTTGTAGAAGCCCACGATGTACTCGAAGATCGCCGAGCGCAGCTCGGCGCGGGCTGCCCATCCTGCCTTCGGGGCGTCGTGAAGCAGTCGCTCTTGGTCAGCGTCGTAGTTATCTGCGGTCAGATCTCCACTCCGCAGAGACTCGCTCCTCGACGGAGGGAGCCGCTCTCCACCGACCTGCTTCTGGACGCAAGGAGCGCTTTCGCACGCCTGCTTCTGGACGAAGGTAACAGCCGGCGCTCCGCTGTCGGTTTGCGTGAGAAGGGGCAGCGTCTGAACCCATGCGTGCGCTGCGGCTCCTCGTCCGAGGGGCAGCCTCGTGCAGAATCGTCCGAAGCGCTCAAGCTTGTCAGCGCGTCAATGCCCCTTCGCTTCGTCGACTGCGGTTGCCTGGGCGACCACAGGGCAACGTGCCGTGCTGATGCGGCCCGGCTACGCATGCAGCTTTCGTGCCGCTGAGGGCCGCGAACGCTCGGTCTGGCCGCGTGCTCGGCTCGTGGCAAGACGCAAACCGCGCACGATCCTGATCGATTGGCCAGACGTCGTACGCGGCGCGGCACCGTCCTCGGCGCGCAGTACGCTGATTCAGTGGCCGCGAGAATCAGTATGCGTCCGGACGACGGTCTGGATTCGCTGGCCGCGCATCACCCGCTGGGCGTGTCCACGGGGATCTTCGGCGACATACGCGGTGTCTGGCAGCGACTCGTCGTGAAGGCGTGCGAGGTCTCAACCTATGCCGTAGAGCTATCGGCGCTTTCCGATGACGAGCTTCCAGGGCTGAGTGACTATCTTGCCGCAAAGCCGCGCCTGCCCTTCCGCTACGTCAGCGTGCACGCGCCCGTCAAGAACCGACTGGTGGATGATATGTCGCGCGCGAGGCTGCTGACTGGGCTGCCATTGTGGGTGCGGTCGATAGTGGCCCACCCCGACGCCGTGGACGATCCCGGCGCTTTCCGACAGCTCGGTACGCGACTCGTGCTCGAGAACATGGACGACCGCAAGAGCACTGGGCGAACCGCAGACGAGCTTGACCTCTTCTTCGAGCAGTTTCCTCACGCTGGCTTCTGTTTTGACATCGCGCATGCGTCGTCGGTCGATCCGAATATGCGTGTAGCAACCGACCTGCTCGACCGTTTTCGCTCGCGACTACGCCAGGTACATTTGAGCTCGCTCGAGGACGGGCACCACGTGCCTTTGACATACCACGACGAGGAGCGCTTCGCCGACATTCTCGACCGGTGCCGCGATGTTCCGTGGATACTCGAGGCAGAGCCACCGGCTCGCTGGCTTGATGAGTTGCGCTCGCCAGGTCTGCTAAGCGGCGAGACTCTGACGTAGCACCATGCCGGCCGTGAGCGGAGTCGCTGGTCTGGAAGCTGTGGCCGGCGTTCGTTTCGACAGCATCGCGGCGGCTCAAGATCGGACCGCGCGCGGACTGATTGAGCGTCGCAGGAAACTCGACAAGCTGAGCATCGATCAGGATGCGACCGTCGTCCTAATGGGCTCGTGGGGCCGAGGAGAGGTCACCAGCGAGAGCGACGACGACTTCATGGTTGTGTTCGACGGCCCGTCCCGGGAGGGGGCGCGCCCGACGATCGACGCGGTTGCTGACCTGCTTGGCGGTCCCGCGCCAGGCACCGAGGAGACCTTCGGCAGGCAGGTCTGGCTCGATGACCTGCGTGGCAAGATCGGACGCGATGAGGACATCAACACCAATCTCACTCGTCGGATGCTCCTCGTGCTCGAGTCGGTCGCGGTTTGCGGCGACACCAGTCACCTCCGTCCTGTCCTACGGCTACTGTCCGGGTACCTTGAGGCCAACGTCAAGGATTACCGGCCCCCTCGATTCTTGCTCAATGACCTGATTCGGTATTGGCGGACGATTGCAGTCGACTTCGAAAGTAAGATGCGGGACAGGAAAGGGGAGGGCTGGGGGTTACGCAACGCCAAGCTTCGACTGTCGCGCAAGGCGCTGTTCGCGGGAGGTCTGC
>DASVPU010000401.1:0-11800 GCA_036389475.1 Solirubrobacteraceae bacterium | reverse complement strand
GCATGAGCCGCCGCCGGCACGCGCTGCTGCTCGGCGGTCTCGCGCTCGTGCTCGGAGGGCTCGCGGCGTCCAACGTCGCTGGTCGTGAGGCGGCGCTCACGCGGCGCATCGGAGCGCTCGTCGACGTCGTCGTCGCGCGCCAGCCGATCTCCGCGGGATCGCCGATCCGCCCCACGGCACTCGCGGTGCGCCGGGTGCCGCGGCGGTTTGCACCCGCAGATGCGATCGGATCTCCCCGTGCGCTCAGCGGGCTGCGCGCGGCGGTCGACATCCCGCAGGACACCGACCTGACGCCGGCCATGATCGGCGACGGACGTCCGGCGCCGCTGGGACCCAGCATCGGTCGCGGCGAGCGCGCCGCCGAGGTGGTCGGGCTCGGATCGCCGGAGCTCGTGACGCCGGGTAGCCGGGTCGATGTGCTCGTCACGCCTGAGCCCGGCTCCGGAGACGCCGGCGCGGCGGTGCTCGCCCTCGAGGACGTCGAGGTCCTCGCGGCAGCGCCCGCGCAGGCCGAGGACGGGCCGGCGGGCACAGCGAAGGCCGCGGCCGGGACGCGAATCGAAGTCTCGCTTCGCGTCACGCTCCGCCAGGCCGTCTACCTTGCTGCGGCACAGGATTTCGCCCGCGAGATACGGCTGCTGCCGCGCGCAGCGGGCGACCGCCGGCGCGGTGCAGCGGGGCTGCGCATGGCGGCTGGATAGTCCGGGGCAGTCCCTCCGCAGGTCCGGCGATCCGCCCCCAGCGGTGATCCGCTAACCGTCCAGCGGCGCGGCACGCGCTCAAAGCTGACCGCGGTGAGCCGATGAGCCCACATGATCTTCACGCGCTCGTATCGGATGCTGCCCGTGGGCCTCCTTCTCCTCGCTCTCCCCGCTTCGAGCGCGGCCGGTGCGACCAAGAAGAGCAAGTCCCCGGCGCGCCCCACCATCACCTCCGTCGCCCCTCTCAAGCTCGGCGTCGGCGACATGCTCACGATCCGAGGAACGAACTTCATCGTCGGCAAGAAGGTCAACAGCGTGGCGTTCAAGCGCGCCGGGTCCCCGGCGCTGTTCGTCAAGGCCGCTGAGTCGACGCGGACCCGGATGAAGGTCATCGTCCCGGCGAGCATCCGCACGCACCTGGCCACGAAAGGCGGCGTCGCCCTGGCCACGCGCTTTCGCATGCGCATCCTCGCCCGTCGTTTCGCCAAGAGCTACACGCCCGACAAGCTTTCGCCGACGATCGACCCGTCCGTGACGGTCGACGACAAGACCGGGGCCACCGCCCCGGGCGCGCCGGGCGCGGGTGCCCCGGGCGTCGCTGCCGGCACACCTGCCGCGCCCGCCGCGCCGCCCGATTGCGACATCGACGGGATCGTCGACGCCGCCGATCCGGACGATGACAACGACCAGCTCAGCGACGTGCTGGAGGTAACCCTGAAGACCAATCCGTGCGCCAAGGACTCCGACGGCGACGGGCTGGAGGATGGCTGGGAGTACTACTCGGCGATCGATCTGAACTCGAGCAACGTTCCCAGCGCGATTCCGCCCAGCGGCGTCCCGAGCGATCCACGGGCGCCGTACCCCGGAAAGCGCCCCTACCCGAACCCGCTGGACGCCTCAGACGCCGGGATCGACCACGACGGCGACTCCCTGACGGCGCGCGAAGAGCACGCGTTGTGGGTGAAGTTCACAAACCGCGCCCTCCCGCTGAGCTACAGCGACGGGACGCAGTTCACCGGCGTTCCCGTGCCGGCGCCGACCGATCCCACTCTCGTGCACCTCAACGTCCTGCACGCCACTGACGGTCCACGCGACGTCGCCGAGCTGTCGGACGATGAGAAGGACGCCGACGGCGATCGCCTCGGGAACTTCGACGAGACTCACGGTCGCATGCTCGCCGGATATTGGAGGATCAACTACAAGAACGAGAAGATGTACCCGGACGTCTATCCCGGGACGGACTTCCTCGACCCGGACACCGACGGCGACGGCATCCTGGACGGCAACGACGATCAGGACCACGACGACTGGAGCAACGTCGACGAGCTCAACCGCGGGCCCTGGATGGTTCACCCGCAGAACCCGTGCCTGCCCGACTACATGTCGCGCAGCTGCCCGCGGTACATCCCCGAAGGAGTCCCGATCTACGCGCCGTTCGACGGGCCGACGCTGCCGTCCAGCCCGGTGCCGTGGCCGTGACCTCGACCGTCTGAGCGGGTCAGGCAGGCGAAGCCGCCCCTCCGGAACGGCTTCGTCGTGTTGGGGGGGCGAACTTGGCGGCTCGGACCCCTAAGGAAGGTATGCAGCCCATCGAACGCGACGAGGCGCTGGACGAACTGGCGATCGCCTTGCGAGGTCGGCTGCTGGGCGAGGCCGGACGCGCGGGCGCCTCCCAGAGCGACATACACGAGCGCTTTCGCGCGCTGGTGGACCGTGGGGCTTGGAGCGAGTCCCGCGACGGGCTCACATGACCATGTCCTTGCAAGCCCCCAATCCCAATACAACATCAGCACCGCGAGGGGCTGCGGATCTTTAGGCACCCCGGCGAGGAGACTCCCGCCGGGCTCGGGACTATTATGGTCAGCCTGCTACCACCGTCAGCAGGCGGACGCCTCAGCCCGCCGACATGAAGATCCGCCTGAGCGGGCTCTCGCGGATCCCTCAAGCAGGACTAGGCTTTGCTGCTTGCTTGACATAGACGTCCAAGTGGGTTGGCTGAAGGTGAACGTGGCAAGGAAGGGGTTTGTTGAGCGGCGCTGTGGGTTCCTGTGCCGAAGGATCGATTTCAGGTCCGCTTCCACTTAACCCTGAGCGGCGGTGGACTATTACAACTGGCGCGCAGTCCAGTGCTGCGCGGACTGCGCGACTCATATGCCTGCGTCAGGTCCTAGGTGATTGCACGGAGCAGCGCTCAGGCGGTTGCTCGACGAGCGTTGCATAGCGGCGTCTTGAAGGGAATGACAAACCTCCAACGTCGCTCCACTTCGCGTGGGTGACAGTCGCGTAATCCGCCTCGCTCACTGGTGTGACGTCGCTACGCCAGATTATCCGGGGTGACCTACTTCAAGAGATGTGTGTTCGTCCTAGGCGGATCACATCCGCGATCGAGCCAGCGGGCATCGTGCGATGTGGGCGCCATTCAGCCCGTTCATTCGGGAGCGGCGTGCGCTTCGTGTGTGAGCAGAAGCTCAACGTCACTGCTGACCACCGCGTGGCTGCGTGGCAGCGGATTGAGCCGTGCCAATCGGGGCAGGATCGCCTTGGGAGAGTTTCTGCGGAGTATCGGCGCAACATGGCTTGGCGCAGGCCGCCCTCGCCGAGCGCTTCGGATTCGATCAGTCGTATGTCTCCCAGGTGGAGTCGGAGGGCCGGGAGATCCGTGATCGTGATGCTCTTCGGCTGATCGCTGAGGTGCTTGTCGTCGCGCCGGAGGATCTCGGTCTTTCGCGTAGCGGCGGCCCCAGGGAAGGCTCTGCATTAGATGCTGGTGCGCAGGCTGTTGTCGCGCGCAGTCAGCGGAAATGGCGAATCGTGCGCGAGCACCTCAATCGTTCGCGGCAACAGCTCATCCGAGCAGCGGCGAGAATGTATGACCGCTGCTCGACAAGAGCTTGTCGTGCGCCGCTGTTGGTGCGGACGGACTGGCTGTTTCCGGAGCCGGTGGAGCGGGCCAGATCACGCTGCGGTGGATGAAGCCGGGGCCGCCGCCACCGGTGACGGGCGCGAAGGGATCCCGATCTACGCGCCGTTTGACTTGCCGCCAATGACGCCGCTGCGTCTACCGGTGCCGTGCCGTGACCTCGACGTTCTGAGCGGGTCAGGCAGGCGAAGCCGCCCTCCGGAGCGGCTTCGTCGTGTCTTGGGGGGCGAACTTCGCGGCTAGGAGCCCTAAGGAAGGTATGCAGCCCATCGAACGCGACGAGGCGCTAGACGAACTGGCGGTCGCCTTGCGCGGTCGGCTGCTGGGCGAGGCCGGACGCGCGGGCACCTCAGAGGGCGACATGCACGAGCGCATTCGCGCGCTCGTCGACCGTGAGGCAGGCTTGTTGGACGAAGATGCCCGCGCGCGGCTTGTGGCGCGCGTCGCCGAGCGCTCGTTCGGGCTGGGGCCCTTGGAGCCGTTGCTCACCGATCCCTCCGTCGACGAGGTCATGGTCAACGGGCACCATCAGGTGTGGGTCGAGCGGGAGGGGCGCATCGAGGCGACGACGGCGCGGTTCGCCGATGAGGCTGAGCTGCGTCACGCGATCGAGCGCATCCTCGCGCCGCTTGGGCGCCGCGTGGACGAGGCCGAGCCGCTGTGCGACGCGCGGCTGCCCGACGGCTCGCGTGTGAACGTCGTCGTCCCTCCGCTGGCACTCGACGGCTCGGTCCTGACGATCAGGCGCTTTCGTCGCCGCGGCTTTGGCCCCGACGAGCTCGTCGCCACCGGCACTTGGGCGGCGCCGCTGCGCGACCTGCTCGCCGCCGCCGTCCGCGCGCGCTGCAACGTGCTCATCAGCGGCGGTACCGGCTCGGGCAAGACGACGACGCTCAACGCCCTGACCGAGTTCATCGGCGACGGCGAGCGGATCGTGACGGTCGAGGATGCCGCCGAGCTGCGCCTGCGCCACCCCCACGTCGTGCGGCTGGAGGCGCGGCCGGCATCGCTCGAGGGCCGCGGGGAGGTGACCGTGCGCCGGCTCGTGCGCAACGCGCTGCGCATGCGCCCGGACCGGATCGTCGTCGGAGAGGTGCGCGGCGCCGAGGCACTCGACATGCTCAGCGCGATGTCCAGCGGCCATGACGGGTCGCTGTCGACGGTCCATGCCGGGTCGCCCGAAGAGGCGCTTCGCCGCGTGGAGACGCTCGCGCTGATGGCCGGACTAGGTTTGCCGCACGAGGCGATCCGGGAGCAGGTCGCGGGCGCGTTGGATCTCGTCGTACACCAGGCGCGAATGGTGGACGGGACACGGCGCGTGGTCGCGGTAAGCGAAGTCGTTCGTGTCGCCGGCGGGCCGGCGACACGTGAGCTGTACGCGCTACGGGATGGACGGCCTACATGGAGGGCTCCGCTGGGGGACCGGTTGGCCGGGCGGCTGGCGCCGAAGGCGGCGTGAGCTTCGCAGCCGCGCTCGGTGGTCTCGCCGGAGTGTGCGCGGTGCTCGCAACGTGGGAGGCGATCGCGGCCGCCGAGCAGGAGCGCCTTGTGCGCGCCGTCGGGCGCTGGCTGGCGCCCGGACTGGAGATTCTGCGCTCTGGACGCGAGCCGACGAGCCCTGAGCGCCGTCGTCTCGTGCTCGTCGGCGCGCTGTCGCTGCTCGCTGCGGGATGGCTCGTGACGGGCGTGTGGGCCGGCCTGGCGCTCGGCGCGACGGCGCCGTGGGTCGCGCGGGCGCTGCTGCGGATGCGCCGCCGGCGCCGGCAAGCGGCTATTGCGGCGGCGGCGCCCGCTGTCGCCCGGGCGATCGCCGACGCGCTGGCGGGCGGCCACTCCGTCCGGGGCGCACTCGCCGCAGCCGCCGCAGGCGCCGGTGCGGGTCCGGCAGGGGAGGAACTGCGCATCGCGGCCGCGGCGCTCGAGCTCGGCGAGCGCACCGACGATGTGCTGCGCGCGCTGGCGCGGCGCGCCGGGCCCGGCGGCGCGCTGGACACCCTCGTTGCCGCGATCCTCCTGCAGCGCGATGCGGGTGGCGATCTGTCGGGGCTGCTGCGGTCGCTCGCGGTGGCGCTGGAGGAACGTGCCCGTACGGTCGCCGACGCTCGCTCCGCGACCGCTCAGGCGCGCTTCACCGCGCTGGTCGTCTGCTGCCTGCCCATCGCCGGCATGGCGCTTGGTGAGATCGCTCAGCCGGGGTTCGTCATCCGGCTTGCTTCGCAGCCGCTTGCGGCGCTGCTGGTCGTCTCAGCGATCGCGCTGCAGGTCGTCGCGATGCTGTGCGTGCGCCGGATCGCGCGCGTGGGGGAGACGTGGTGACTGCGGTAGCGGCGCTGGCTGCCACGGCGGGCGTTGTCGCTGCTGCTGCGATCGTCGAGCTCGTCGGCTCGCGGCGTGGCGCGGCTCGAACTCGCGCCAGGGAGCCGGCGCCCGTCGGCCACCTCGGCGGCATGACCGTCCTGCTCGCTCGGATCGCCCGTCGTGTGGGGGTGCGCCCCGCGCCGGCGAACCTCGAGGCACGCTTGGTGGCGGCCGGATCGCCGCTGGGCCTGAGCGCCCCCGACGTGATGGCGCTCAAGGGAGCGGCCGCGCTCGCCGGCCTGCTCCTTGCGTTCCCGCTCGCTGCGACGCTGCCGGGGCGGCTTGGCCTCGGCGCGCTGCTGTGCGCACCCGCCGCAGGCTTCCTGGCGCCCGACGTGCTGCTCGGCCGCCGGGCCCGCGCCCGCGCCGCGCGCATGAGTGAAGAGCTCGCCGACGTCCTCGACCTGCTGTGCGTCGCGATCCAGGCCGGCCTGCCGGTGGGCAGGGCTCTGGGCGAGGTCGGCCGGCGCGGCAGCGGCCTGCTCGCCGCCGAGCTCGACGCGGCGGCCGCGCGTATCGAGCTCGGTGCGAACCGAACGGAGGCGCTCGCCGAGCTCACCACCCGCTGCCGGGTCGACGGCGTCGACGCCCTTGTCGCGGCGATCGTGCGTTCCGAGCGCCACGGCGCCCCGCTGGCCCCGGCACTTCGATCTCTCGCCGCCGAGGCCCGTGCAGATCAGGCCCGCCGGCTACGGGACGGTGCCGCTCGCGCGGCACCGAAGATCCAGCTCGTGGTCGCGCTGGTCCTCGTGCCGGCCGTGATGCTGCTCGTCGCGGCGGTGCTCGTGCACACGCTTGCGTGAGCCACCCGCACTATTGCGGGACGCGGCGCCCGAAGTCGGGCTGCGCTGAACAGCAACTCTGCCCGGCGCGGTAGGAGCACCTCAGCGCGGTTCACTCGGCATCGGCACGCCGAGTTGCCCCGGCAGATTCCGCGAGCAGTGGCCGGCTTGATCTCACTGTGACGCGGCACGACGGTGCGTTCGCCGGTCGCCGCGTTCTCCCATAGCTCGTGCTTGGCTGCCTGACGCGCCAACGCGCAGCCGTGATCGATCAGGTGCCGCTCAAGCTCCGCTTCTTCACGCAGCGATCTCGACCGGCTCCACCAGCGCCCAACCGGTCTGCAGGCTTCGCCGGCGTCCTCGTCGTACACCACGTTGAATGTCAAGGCACCCGTCGTTCACACCGAAGCGACTCGTTCTACGACGACGCGACGAAAGGGGCTTCCAGTGCGAAGCGCACGGCGCGGCGACGTCAGCGGCCTGACCCCTACCGCCAACAGCACATCGACCGGCGGAATCCTGCGCAGATCGCAAGAACGCGACCAAAGCGCGCTGGCGCACGCGCGGCTGCACGACCCGTCGCCTGACAAGGCCATCGCCTCCCACGGCAAAAGTCCCTGCTCAGCGCAGATTGTGGCGCGGCGACAGAACGTCCGGAGTGGAACGGTGGGAGAAAGCGTGCAGTTTGGGTTGCAGCGTGGGAGAAAGTGGGATAGCGTCGCGGCAGCGAGCCGGGGTGGAGGGGCTCCTCCCACCCCTCCACCCCGGCTCCAAGCAGTTGCAGAGCCAGCTCTCCCATGGTCTTTCGCGGAACCGTCGACTACTCACTCGATGCGAAGAATCGGCTCACCGTCCCGGCACGCTTTCGCGCCGCACTCGCCGAAGGGGTCGTGCTGGCCAAGGGCCTTGAACGCTGCGTCGCCCTCTGGACCCCGAGCGGCTACGACGCCTACACGCAATCTTCGCTCGCGGGCTTTCATCCCCTCTCAGACGAGGCGCGCAAGCTCAAGCGCTTCTTCGCCGCCAACTCATTGGACACCGAGCTCGACGGGGCGGGCCGCGTGATGATGCCGCCGTTTCTCGTCGACCACGCCGGCCTTGGCAAGGAGGTCACGGTGACCGGCGCGGGAGACAACCTCGAGATCTGGGACCGCGCGGGCTGGACCGAGTACAACGCCGCGCTGGCTTCCGACATCACCGACATCACCGCTTCCCTTGGCCACACTGCTTGAGATGACGATCCCGCACGTGCCGGTGCTTGCCGGCGAAGCGATCGAGCTGCTTGACCCGCAGCCCGGTCAGCTGGTCGTCGACTGCACGTTCGGGGCCGGCGGCCACGCTCGCCTGCTCGCCGCGCGCGTCGGCTCGGCGGGCACGCTGATCGCGATCGACCGCGACCCGATCGCCGGCGAGCGGTTCGCCGAGCTCGCGCCTGAGCTTCCGAGCACGAGTCGATTCATCCGCGCCTCGTTCGTCGACGGCCTCGAGCAGCTTCACGAAGAGGGCGTCCGGGCGGACATCGTGCTCATGGATCTCGGCATGTCCTCGATGCAGGTCGACACCTGGCAGCGCGGCTTCTCCTACGCCTACGACGCCCCGCTTGACATGCGCATGGACCCGGGCCTCGCGACCTCCGCGCACGAGCTCGTCAACGAGGCCGAGCAGCGCCACCTCGAGACGATCTTCCGCGACCTCGGCGAGGAGCGCTACGCGCGCCAGATCTCTCGCGCGATCGTCCGCGCTCGAAGCCGCGGTCCGATCACGTCCACGATCCAGCTCGTCGAGGTCATCTCCTCGGCCGTCCCCGCGCCCGCCCGCTTCGCCGCCGGCCATCCAGCCAAGCGCGTCTTCCAAGCGCTGCGCATAGCCGTCAACGACGAGTTGGGGCAGCTCGACGCCGCGCTGCCGCTCGCGTGGCAGCTGCTGCGACCGAGCGGCCGCCTCGCCGCGATCTCCTTCCACTCGCTGGAAGACCGGCGCGTCAAGCGCTTCCTCGTCGCGCGGGCGCAGGGCTGCATCTGCCCGCCCGATCTGCCCGTCTGCGGCTGTGGACGCCAGCCGGAGGCGGAGCTCGTCAGCCGTCGTGCGATCGCGCCGACCGCCGGCGAGATCGCCGCCAACCCGCGAGCGCGCTCAGCGCGCCTGCGCGTCGCATCGAAGATCAAGGAGGACCACTGATGAGCCGCTCAGCAACCGCAGTTCCCCGCCACCACGGCGTGCGCCGTTCCGTCGCGGCGCCCGTTTCGCCGCGCCGGGTGTCCGGCCCGCTCAGCCCGAAGCAGCGCAGTCCCAGGGCACGGGTGGACACGCGCGACCTCATGCCCGTGTATCCGCGCGGGCGCTCGCTCGTCACGCGGCCGCCGCTGCGCATCGCAGCAGAGGGTGGCCTGAGCCTCGCCTCCGCGGTTGCCGGCGTGGCGCTCGACGTCTCGAGCAGCAAGCTCATGGATCGCCTCGTGCGCAGCCGCGGGTGGATCGTCATCGTTGCCTTCGGCCTCATCGGGATCGTGGCGATGCAGGTTTCGATGCTGAGGCTCAACGCAGGCATCGGCCGCGCGGTCGAGACGATGAGCTCGCTGGAGCGCAGCAATGCGTCGCTGCGCGCGGAGATGTCGCGCCTGAGCTCGGGCGAGCGCATCCAATCGCTCGCAGGCGCCCGCGGCTACGTCATGCCGGCGCCGGCAGACGTGACGTTCCTCAAAGCCGGCGACCTGCGCTCCGACGGCTTCCGCGCTGCCAAGATCATGCACGCGCCGGATTCGTCGATCGCCGGTTCGGCGGGATCCACGGTCGTGGCCGACGCGCTTGCCGGCACGACCGGACCCGCGGTTCAAACCGCGCAGACCGTTTCTGGGGCGGCGGGCGCTCCTATGAGCGCCACGGCAACCGCGACGGCAACGCCGCATACCACGGCGCCGGTGACGGCCGCGCCCGCAACGATCGCGCCGGGCGCCGCCGCACCGAGAGCCACCGCCCCTAGCGCAACGGCTCCGGGCGCGACCGCTACGAGCGCGACCGCGCCGGGCCCCACCGCTCCCGCCGGCACCGCTCCCGCCGGCACAGCTCCGGGCGGAACCGCGGCGGTTGCAAACGGCGTCGCCGCAACGCCGTCGCCAGGCAACGTCACGCCCAGATCCGCCCAAGCGACCCCGCCGTCGCCTTGAGCAGATGGGTCTGACCGAGCGGCGGATCGGCCTGCTCTTCGCGATCTTCCTCGTACTGCTGCTCACAGCCGCCGCTCGCGCAACGTGGCTGGGCGGCGTCAGAGGGAAATCGCTGCGGGCGGTCGCCAGCACACAGCAGGTCGACGAGCTCAAGGTCCCCGCGCGGCGCGGGACGATCACGGACCGCAAGGGCATCCCGCTCGCCGTCTCACAGCCCGCGGACGACGTCGCGGCAACGCCGTACCTCGTCAAGGACAAGCTCAAGGTTGCCAAGCAGCTGGCGCCGCTGCTGGGCGACAGCGAAGCCGACGTGCTGGCGAAGCTCAACGCTCGCAGCGGGTTCGTCTATCTGAGCCGCAGCGTGTCGGGCGCGAAGTCCGAGCAGGTTCGCAAGCTCAAGATCGCCGGGTTGCAGTTCATCCCCAGCGCGCGCCGTGACTATCCCCGCCGCTGGCTGGCCTCGCAGGTGCTGGGAATCGTCGGGATCGACGGGGATGGGCGCACTGGCCTGGAGTACTCCAGCGACAAGGTGTTGCGCGGCGCCGACGGCCGGCGCCGGATCGTCAAGGACGCGCTCGGCCAGCCGATCGTCCTGCAGGACACGGCGCGCGCCCGACCCGGCAAGGACCTCAAGCTCACGCTGGACGCCGAGCTTCAAGGCAAGGTCGAGGACGTCCTGGCGCAGGTCGGCCTGGCATGGCGGCCCAAGGGCGCCACGGCGCTCGTCATGAACCCGCACTCGGGCAAGATCCTCGCGCTCGCCAACTGGCCGCGCGTGGATGCAAACGATCTCGGAGGCGCGCCACGCTACGCCTCGCGCAACCGAGCGGTCGCCTTCAACTACGAGCCAGGTTCGACCTTCAAGGCGTTCACCGTCGCCGCTGCGCTGCAGGAGAGGCTCGTCACGCCGACCGCCATCTTCAACCTGCCACCGTCGATCAGGGTCGCCGACCGCGTGATCGAGGAGGCGCATGCGCGCGCAACGGTCGACCTCACGACGGCGCAGATCCTCGCGCAGTCAAGCAACGTCGGCACGGTGAGGATCGGACTGCGCCTGGGCGGCAAGCGCTTCGACTCCTGGGTCCGCCGCTTCGGCTTCGGGCGCCCGACCGGCGTCGAACTGCCCGGAGAGGAGTCCGGCCAGGTGCTCACGCTGGACAAGTACTCCGGCTCCTCGATGGGCAACCTGCCGATCGGCCAGGGCGAGTCGGTCACGCCGATGCAGCTCGCGACGGCCTACGCCGCGATCGCCAACGGCGGGATGATGCGCCGCCCCCGGATCGTCGACAGCGTCGGCGGCGCCAAGAGTCCCACCCCGCGCGGGCGGCGCGTCATCTCCACCACGACCGCCGCGCAGCTACGCGAGATGCTCGCGGGAGTCGTCGAGGCCGGCGGCACCGGCAGCCAGGCCGCGATTCAGGGCTACTCGCTCGCCGGGAAGACCGGCACGGCGAACAAGATCGACACCGCGACGGGGACCTACTCCAAGACGCGCTTCATCGCCTCGTTCGTGGGCTTCGCGCCTGCGCGCAGCCCGAAGCTGCTCGTGACGGTCATGGTCGACGAGCCGCACGGCGCGATCTACGGCTCAGAGGTCGCGGCACCCGCCTTCCAGGAGATCATGCTCTTTGCGCTGCCATACCTCGGCATCCCCGCCGGCTCCTAGAATCCAGCACGTCATGACGCTGCGCGACGTGCTCGGCGACGCGGCCTCCGGTGCTCCTCCGGTCGAAGTCGCCGCGCTGGCCTACGACAACCGCCGGGTCGTCCCCGGCTCAGTCTTCTTCTGCGTGCGCGGCTTCACGCGCGACGGGCATGACTTCGCCGCCGATGCGATCGCGCGCGGGGCGGCGGCGCTTGTCGTCGATCATCTCC
>DASVPU010000400.1:0-15483 GCA_036389475.1 Solirubrobacteraceae bacterium | reverse complement strand
AGTGGCCATGTTCCATCGCAGGCCGGCGAGCACGCGATGCATCGCGGCGCCGACGTCGAGATGGCCGCCGGCCAGGACCGAGGCGGCAATGTTCGAGCGGCGGGTCGTGCTGAGGATCGCGTCGCGCAGGGCACTCATCGGCAGGTCCGGTCGTGCCGCGGAAAGCAGCGCGAGCGACGCCGAGACATAGGGCGCCGCCGCCGACGTGCCCGTCCGCGACTGGTAAGACGATGCGCGCGCCGTGGACACGATGTGCTCGCCCGGAGCAGCGAGGTCGACTGACAGCACGCCCGTGTTCGAGAGATTCCACAGATTGCCGGCGGACGTGCTGGCGCCAACGCTGAGGATCGCCAGATCGGGCAGCGAGGCAGGATAGGAGGGCTGCAAGTCGATGTTACGGCCGTTGTTGCCTGCCGAGGCCACGATGATCGCGCCGCGCTCGCCGGCGTAGCGCGTGGCGGACTTGACGTCGTCGGTCGCGCGATCGCTGTTGACCGAGACGTTGAGGATCTTCGCCCCCCTGTCGACCGCGTACCGAATCCCTCGTGCCAGCGTGTCTGTCGTGCCCGCCATCGACGTGTCCAGCACCTTGACCGGCAATATCTTTGCTCCGGGGGCCAGCCCTGAACCGCCGATTCCATTGCCTTGACTCGCGGCAACGATCCCCGCGACGTGCGTGCCGTGGCCGTTGTCGTCATCGACGTCACCGTTGAGGTTGAACATGTTCGCACCGTGGACGTCGTCGACGATGCCGTTTGCATCGTCGTCGCGCCCGTTGCCGGGCACCTCGCCGGGATTTGTCCAGACGTTGCCGGCGAGATCCGGGTGGTCGAGTTGGATGCCGGTATCGAGCACCGCAACCAGGACGCCGTCGCCGCTGGACTGCGTCCACGCCTCCCGCGCGCCGATCGCCCCGGGGTCCGCGAGCGCCCATTGCTGGGACATCATCGGGTCCGGCGCCGCTGCCGCCGTGGCGGGTGCGAGGAGAGCCATCGCCAGGCCGACACTGAGATTCCTGTAAAAGACAACGAGCTTGCTGGCCATGGCGAGGCCATCGGCTGGTACTCAGGCCCGCGCGAGCGCCGCTGTTCAAATACGTGCATGCGTCCATGCGTGAGTTCCTGCAGCCCCGCGGACCCCGCACGAGATCCTTCTCGGCGGCTGGCGGGCCCGAGCCTGTGGCCCCCGTCAGGCGAATCGCTGGATGAAGGCGAGGGCCGTGTCAGCGACCTCCCGCCAGCCGCTTTCGATCGTGAGTGCGCGTTGCGCGCGCGCGCCCGCGGTCGGGGATGTCGACGATGTCGGTCACGCCCTGATTGCGCTTCTGCCTGTTATAGGAGGCGTTCGACGATCGCCCGCGGGAGCGGTGTTGTCCTTCTCGCTCCATCGTCGGGTGCCCGGCGCGCTCGCAGTGCGACCAGAAATGCTCGTCGACGAACGTCCCGTCTGCCCTGCTACGCAGCTTCTGAGGTGGCCCCGGTGGAACGAACCCAAGCACAGGGCCGACACCAAGAGATGAGTTAAAGCCCCGGACATCGAGCCCCCCCCCCGCCCACGTCAAGCATGACCATGGAGCCGATACGGAAACATCGCGGAGTGCGGGTTTGAAATCCGAACCGCGGCGGGAGGATGCAGTGCGATGAGCACGGAAGACGAGCAAGAAGCCCCGCCACACGACAAGTCGCACGACGAGCCGTTGGGACCCATGACGCCCGACGACGCTACGGAGCTTGGGGACACGCCCGAGGCCCACGACGAGATATCACCCCATGATCTGCCGCTCGACCATCCCGGCCGCAGGAAGGCCGAAGACGAGGCGAACGGCGACCGCGGGACTACGGAGGGCGACGTCTAGCTCGGCACGGCGCCGGCCCGCCGCGCGCCATTGCCACTGAGAAGCCTGCACCTGCCGCGCATCACGGTCGACCTCGGCGCGCTGCGGGCCTCGCGCGAGTTGCGGTGGCTCGTCCTGGGCAATTTTGTTTCCGGGATGGGCACACAGGCGGGGCTCGTCGCGCTGCCCTACCAGATCTACATCCAGACGCGCTCGGCACTGCTCACGGGTTTGCTCGGGGCCGTCGAGCTCGGGCCGCTCATCGCGATGGCCTTGCTGGGCGGGGCGCTGGCGGACCGGATGGATCGCCGCCGGCTGCTTGCGATCGACCAGATCGGGCTCGTGGCGGTCCCCGCCGCGCTCTGCGCGGCCACGCTGGCCGGGAGCCCGCCGCTGGGCTTGCTCTACGTCCTTGGCGGGCTGCTCGCCGGCTTCGGCGCGCTGCAGAACGTCGCGCGCTCGGCAATCGTGCCGAACCTCGTCGCGCGGGAGCAGATGCCCGCGGCGCTGGCGGTGAACTTCGGCCTCTATCAGCTGACGATGGTCGTCGGCCCCGGGCTCGGCGGCTTGCTCATCGGCGCCGTGGGTGTGGCCGGCGCATACGGCGCCGACGCGCTGAGCTGCCTGGCGATGGTCGCGGCGCTACGCCAGCTGTCGCCGCAGCTGCCCGAGGGCGATCGTGAGCGGCTGGCGATCGGCCGATCGATCCTCGAAGGACTGCGCTTCGTGCGGCGCAGCCCCGCGCTGCTGGGCTCGTTTGCGATCGACCTGTCGGCGATGACGTTCGGCATGCCGCGGGCACTCTTCCCGGTGCTGGCCGTCAGTGTCTACGGCGCCGGCGCGAGCGGGACCGGGCTGCTGTTCGCGTCCGTGTCCGCGGGCGCCGCGGTGGCAGCGCTCACGACTCGCTGGCTCGACCACGTCCGGCGGCTGGGCCTCGTCACGATCGCCGCCGTCTGCATCTGGGGGCTGGCGATCGCCGGCGCCGGGATCGTCACATCGCTGTGGCCGGCCGCTGCGCTGCTTGCGATCGCCGGCGCGGCGGACAGCGTCAGCGCAGTCTGCCGCTCGGTCATCAATCAGACGGTCACGCCCGACGCGCTGCGAGGCCGGATGTCGTCGGTCTTCTCGCTTGTCGTCACCAGCGGTCCCCGCCTGGGCGACGTTGAAGCGGGGCTTGTGGCCTCCTTGACGAGCGCGCGCTTCTCGGTCCTCTCGGGAGGCCTCGCGTGTGTGGCGGCCGCGCTCGTCATCGCGACAGCGTTCCCGGCCCTCGCGCGTTACGACAAGGACGCGGCGCTCAAGCAGCCGGTCGCTGTCTGAGTCAATCGCCGCCGGGAATCAGAGCCGGTGCCGTTGGCATCCAGCGTGGCGAGCAACTCGCGCAGCCGGTCGACGGTCGGCGTCGCTGAGGCCGGTGCGAATCCGCGCGTCGAACAGCCGCGCGGCATCGCGCAGTCGTAGGAAGGTCCGCTCGCCGTCCTTCGTGAGCTCGACGCGCTGGGCGCGCTCGAAGTACGGGCCCTTCACGTCCCGCGGCGTCGGCACCTGGAAGTCCGGATCGACGTGCTCGGTGTGGCACTCGCCGTCGAGCACGTGGACGTGGATGACAGGCTCGCCGAACTGACGCGCGAAGCTGCATGCCTCCGCACGCGATTCTTGGAGCGTCGGCGCCTTCGCGACCGGCGAGACATCCCCCTCGTAGCGGACGATCCAGTGCTGCTTGGAGAGCGGCACGATATTGAGGTGATGGTCCGTCACGGACAGGCGGTAGGCCGCGCGTGCGGCGAACCAAGCCTTCGCGGGCTGCCGGCGTCCGGCCCGCGGCGGCCGCGTCCGGCGGGCTACCGGCGCAGCGCGGCGAACGCCGCCTCGGCGGCGGCTGATTCGAGTTGCCGCGCCCTGCCGTGACCTCCTGACCCGACGGTGACGCTGATGTCCGCGAGTCCGGAGCGCTGCTGCAGCAGCGTCCGCGCGAGCGCATGGCGCTGCAGGCGATGGCGCCGCGCGAGCAGCGTGCGCCGCGCCAGACGCGCCTCGCGCACGACGACCACCTCACCGGCAAGGCGGATGCCGGTCGCGCGGTAGGCGCGCAGCCCGATCAGCGCACCGGCGCCGGCGAGCGCGGCGGCGGCCGGCCAGGCCGCTGGATAGACCGGCAGTGCGACGGCCGCTCCGGCTATCGCGCCGGTGAGGCTGGGGATGAGGACGAAGCGCCGCAGCGCCCGCTGCGGCGGGTGCTCGAACATACCCGGCCCGATCGCGAGCCCCGGGATGAGCCGTGCGATGACCTCCTCCGCGTCTCGACGCCGCACGATCGGCAGGAGCGTCCGCCCACCCGCGCGCTCGCTTCCGTGGGCCACGCTTTCCAGGCGCAGTGCGGCGAGCCCGAGCGGTGCGCGCAGCAAGCCCTCGACGATGACGACGCCGTCGACCCGCTGCAGCGGGATGCTCAACGCGCGCCGTGCGAGCAGCCCGCAACGAATGCGCAGCACGTGCGCGTCACGCTCGGCAACGAAGCCCGCGAACACGGCGATGGCGGCGAGAAACGACAGGACATACCCGGCTGCGAGGGCGATCGCAGCGGCGGCGGCGATCTCGCGCGGCGTGTCCAACCGCGCGAGCAATCCCTCGCCGTCTTTGACGTCGATGACGTTGTCGGCGAGCGCGTACAGGCCTGCGACGGCCGATATCGCGGCGCTGATCTCCGGTCCCGTCAGTGCGGCAAGCAGCAGGTCCCCGACCCTGAGGGCCACCCGCTCGTCAGGCGCCGCAGGCTCCGGCTGCCCGAGCGCCCTCCGCAGGCACGAAGCCTCGTCACCGCCGAGAGCACGATCTCTTCGTCATCGGCGGCACCTGGAACCTGCACGCGCAGCTCGACGACGCCGAAGATCCGCTGGAGCGGTCCGGTCGTGGTGTCCACCGCCTGCACCCGCGCGCGCGGCACGACGCGCTCGTCGGGAGTGAAGATCCCCGAGCGATAGTGCAGGGCGACATCGTCGAGCCAGTACGTCGTCTTGCTCCAGCTCATGTAGCCCATGGCGACGCTGGCAGCGATGCCGGTCAGCGCCAGCGCGGCGGCGGTCCCCGGTGTCCCTCCGCGGACGATCGCCACGAGCACCGCGCCGGCGACGAGCCGCAGTGCCAAGCCGACCGCCTCCACGACGATCGCCGCGCGGTGCAGGCGCCGCGGGACCTCAGAGATCATCCAGCGTGCGGAGCTTCGCGAGGATGCGGTCGCGCAGGTCATCGGCCTGCGGCCGCTCGAGGCCAGGGATCGTGGTCTTGCCCGCCGCCGTGTGCACGTGCAGTCGCACGAGGCCGAACAGGTCCGTCCAGCCGCTGCGCTCGACCGAGACGTGCTGGATCCGTGTGACGGGCACGATCGTGCGGACCACGCGCCACGCGCCATGCAGGAGGTCAAGATCCTCCTCGTGCAGGTCCCAGCGCCAGTGCCGGTAGCGGATGACCGGCACGGCGGCGGTGCAGAGAACCGCGGCAGCGGCGACAGCGAGTGAGAGCGCGAGCGGAAACCACGCCACGTTCGCGGTGAGCGCCAGCGCGGCGCCGACGAGCACGACGCACATCCCCAACGACTCGCCCCACCACATCGTGCGGGTGGCGATCGGCAGCCGGTTGGACGGTTCAGAGCGCGGCGTTTGCGTCAAGAAATCATTTCATGAGCATGGGGAGGCCTTACTTTGCGGCCTCACCACCCGGGCGCCGCACTGATCGCTACGTCATTGCTCGCCCGGTCGATCCGCGCCCGCGGCGGGCAGCGCCGGCGGGTACATCACGAGGCTGAGGCCGAGCAATGTGAGCGCCGACCAAGCGATCGCGCCGCCCCAGATCTCGGGCTTCCAGCCAAGGCCCCCATCGGCGATCGCGGCGCCGCCGAGATACAGCGCCCAGAAGCCTGCCGGCGCGATCACGCAGAACGCCCGCACGCTGACGAGCCGCTGCGGCGACGAACGCAGCAGCAGTGCGCAGCACTCCACGAAAGCGGCGCCGATCAGGCCCAACGCGACGGTCGTGGGGTCCTCGAACCCCGACAGGCCCGCGATCGCCACAGCCTGCGTACCGATCACGACGAAGATCGCGCCCCGTGGCAACTCCCAGCGCCGCAACAGCAACAGCAACGGGCCGAACAGCAGGACTGTCGTCACGATGAAGCCCGCGATGCCGGTCTGGACGTTGCGGTCGGACACGAAGCCGTCGCCCATGTACTCCTGGGCGATGAGCTGCTGCAGATCCACGCTGTAGAAGCGTCCGTGGAAGACGTTGAGCTCCATCAGGAAGAACGCGCACACCGCGCCGGCGAGCGCGATCGACAGGACCGCCGGCAGCAGACGGCCAAGCGACGCCGCCCGCCCCAGCGCCTGATCTGACCACAGCGAGCGCAGCGGCGCGGTCGCGATCAGGAGCATGCCGGCGAACAGCCCGAGGTGCGTCGGGCTGAGCAGCGCGGCGATGCCCTGCTCGATCCCAAGCGTCTCATGCCACGCCATGTCGCCCAGCCCCGAGATGGAGAACAGCAGGATGCCGGCGCCGGCCGGCAGATAGCCGCGCGGCAGCGCCCGCGCCCACGACCCGCCCGGCTCATGGCGCGACCAGGCCTGCCAGCCGATCCAGGCCGCGATGGCCGCAAAGCCGCTGTAGAACACGGCGTGCCACGGCGTGAAGAACGTCTCCAGCGCCGGTTGCGTGATGTGCGCCCAGCCGTCGAGGAACACGCCGGCGATCAGCCATGTGGCGAGGGCGATCGTGACCAGATCGCCACGCCGAGACATCGGCGCCGAAGGGACAGTCAAGGCTCGACGCCCGCGCCCCGGCACGGCCCCAGCCGCGCTGTCGGTCAAGGCACGAACATCGTGCGCGCCGGACGCAGCGTTCGATGTCAAGCGCACGGTGGTGCTCCGATCCTCAATTGTTTGCTGACAAGCGCGGCAGCGGCAACCAGCGCTGGCGATCGGCGACGATTTAAGGCTGAAGGCATGTGACAAGCATGACGGCACGGCGGTCAGGCACCATGCCCCACGGCCCGCGCCGTCACGACACGACAACGACGCCCCGGCGACACACGAGCGACGCACTAGCGCCAAGGGACCGGCGTTGCCAGCCGGCGAGCAGGCTAGCCGCAGCTCGCGCGAGGTACCCGCAGGGCCGCGGTGGCCAACCGGGGAACGCGTCCAGGTCAGCTCGGCTCTTCATGTAGAGAACGGTTGGAGTGCCCGCCAGTTCGACGATCTCCGCCGAGATCGGGACGCCGGCACGACCTCGCCAGAAGCGTTGCACCGAGTGCACCTTCCCCGTGCAGGAATTCACAGCGCCGGCGTACGCGTTAATCCGGGGGGTGCCCTTCGGCTCGACGATGTGGTCCTGCCACCAGATCCACAAGCCGATGGGCGTCACTGCCAATGCCCCCTGCGCAAGTCCTGCCGCCGGGCGGCGGAATACGCGGCCGGAGCCCTTGCCGCCGAGCCGTATGAGTCCGAAATCGCCTCGTGGACCGTGCAGCTCGGTCAGCGCGACGAGGACGTTGTCGCGGGTGACCACGGGACCTTCCGGAACGGGCTGAAGCTCGTGCGCCAGTCGTGTGTGATTTCGCGCCATCGCCGCTTCCGCAGGGCGAGCAATCGATAGTTTCCGCGCGCGCCGGGCGGTGCGTCGAGGCTGAACACAACAGCTGTCGGGCCCAGACCAGGTCTGGCTAACCCCACCATGCCCTGCGACCGGACACGCGGAACCACACCCAAGCGCTTCCACTTCCCGCCGCCAGGGCATACACGCGACGCTCGACTCGCCGTCGACTGCCTCCCAGCGTCAGTGCAACGAGGCGACCGCGCTGCGACACCAGATCCGCAAGCAACTCTCCGGCCGGTAGGCTCGCCATCTCAGCCAGGGGGGAGGGCGGAGCTCCGGGCGAGGCAGCCCTCGATGCGGGCGCCTGCCGGCGTCTCCGTGAGGAAGGGGAGGAGAACTGTGAAGCTCGTGATCGGCATCGTCCGGCCTGACAAGGCAAACGACGTGCTTGAAGCCCTGTATCGCGCCGAGGTGCGCGGATTCTCTCTGAGCCGGGTCCAGGGGCATGGAGGCGAGCTCGAACGGGTCGAGACCTATCGCGGCACCAGGGTGAAGATGGGACTCGAGGAGAAGGTCCGGTTCGAGATCGCCGTCTCCGAAGAGTTCGTGCAGCCGGCGATAGACGCTCTGGTCGAGGGCGGGCGGACCGGCGAGGTGGGCGACGGCAAGATCTTCGTGGTCCCGCTCGAGCGGGCCCTCCGGATCCGCACCGGCGAGACCGATCACGGCGCCGTGACACCCATCGGCCCATGACGGACGTCTGGGTCCCATTGGCGGCGGCCGCCGAGGTGAACGCCGGCGATACGGCGTGGATGCTCGCCGCGACGGCGCTGGTGCTCCTGATGACGCCCGCGCTCGGGCTGTTCTACGCCGGACTCGTGCGCTCGAAGAACACACTCAACACGTTCATGATGTGCATCGCCGCGCTCGCGGTCGTCACCGTCATGTGGGCGCTCGTCGGCTACTCGCTTGCGTTCGACGAAGGCAACGCGATCATCGGCGGCCTCGGCCATGCCTTCCTGCACGGCGTCACCTTTGAACCTCGTGCAGATACGACGATCCCGCACCTGCTGTTCTTCGCGTTCCAGGCGACGTTCTGCATCGTAACGACCGCACTGGTATCGGGCGCAGTCGTGGAGCGAATGCGCTTCGCGCCGTTTCTCGTCTTCGCGGCGCTGTGGTCGGTGCTCGTCTATGCCGTGCTCGCGCATTGGGCGTTCGGCGGCGGCTGGCTGCAGGCGAACGGGACGCTGGACTTCGCCGGCGGCGTGCCGGTCGAGATGGGATCCGGGTTCTCGGCGCTGGCCGCCGCGCTTGTCGTCGGGGCGCGCAAGGACTACGGGCGCCAAGCGCTGCTGCCGCACAACGCGGTCTTCGTCCTCCTGGGAGCCGGACTGCTGTGGTTCGGCTGGTTTGGCTTCAACGGCGGCAGCGGGTTCTCGACGGGGCACCCCAGCGTGCTCGCGTTCACGAACACGCTGCTGACGCCGGCATGCACGCTCGCCGTCTGGTTCCTGCTCGACCTCATTCGCGGCCGGCAGGTGACGGCGATCGGCGCGGCGACCGCGATCATCGTCGGCTGCGTCGGGATCACGCCGGCGGGCGGCTTCGTCAGCCCGCAGTGGGCGATGGTCCTCGGCGCCGTCGCGGCACTGCCCAGCTACGCGATCATCGTCTGGCGGCCGCGGACGCGGGTCGACGAGACGCTCGACGTCCTGGCCGCGCACGGCATCGCCGGCCTGACCGGCATCGTCTTCATCGGCTTCTTCGCGCAGCAGTCCTGGAACGGCGTGTCCGACGGTCTCCTGTACGGCGACGCGGGTCAGCTTGGCTCGCAGCTGTTGGCAGCGGTCGTGACCCCCGTGTATGCCTTCGCGGCAACGTTCGCGCTGCTGAAGGTCATCGGGGCAGTCATGCCGCTGCGCGGCACGGCGCATGAGGAGGCCGTGGGGATGGACATCGTCCATCACGGCGAGGAGGCGTACGTCACGGGGGAGGGCGCGATGCTCATCATCCCCGAGGCAGGTGTGGAGGAGGACCTGCCGGTGGCCGACCCGGTCTAGACCATCCTGGCAACGCCCGTGGGGCGCCGCACGCTCGTCGTGGGTGCGTTCGCGACGACCGCGATCGCCGCGACGGCGGTGCAACTCGTTGCCGGCCTGCTCACGTTGGCGGCCACGGCGCTCACCGGGCAGACACTCGCGATCGGCCGCCGGTTGCGGCGCTCGCCGGCGTCGGGCGCTGGCGCTGTTCTTCGCGGGCTGTGCGACGCTGGCGGCGGGCGTGCTGCACCGGACGGCGCCGGTCCTCGGGGCGGCCGCCGGGTTGCTTGGCAGGATGTACCTGCTCGACGTGGTCGGCAAGCTCGCCGATTCGGTCCAGGGCGCTGCGCTGGCTGTCGGCGTTTCGCTACGACGGCACGCCGCTGACCGACGGACTCGACGTGGCCGGGTTCGCGGCGCTCGTCGTCGCCGGCGCGCCGCTCGCCACCGCGGGCGCGGCGTGCCAGATCGCCGCGACATACGGGATAGCTCGAGGCCGTCGGGGACTGTATGGCGTCAGGCTCGAAGCGCCCCGACCGGGGGCGGTTCCCGCGTTGTCGCTCTCGCGTGGCGGGCATCGACCGGCTGGCGTTGACGGTCGACGACGTCTCGCAGGCGCTGCAGCGCCTGACGCATGATGCGCGAGACCTGTATCTGACTGACGCCGACGATCGCCCCGATATCGGCCTGCCTCATGTCCTCGTCGATGCCCAGTCGCAGGATCAAGCGCTCGCGCGCGGTGAGGCTCCTGAACAGGGCGTCGAGCAGTGCATGGGTTTCGGCGCAGCCGATGCCACCGTCATCGTGTCCGATCGAGTCTTGGAGCGTGGCGTCGCCGCCGGCAGCGGTCATGGCTTGAAGGGACAGCACGCCGCACGCGCTGCTCGCCTGGATGGCCCCCCGCAGCTTCTCCTCGTCGACGCCGGCGACGGTGCTCAGCTCGGCGGTCGTAGGAGCACGACCGAGCTGTCGTGTCAGATCCCCGGCGATGCCGTCGACACGTGCCGAAAGCTCCCGCAGAGCGCGGGGCGGACGAACAATCCACGCATAATCGCGAAGGTAGTGCTTCAGCTCCCCGGCGATCGTCGGGACGGCATATGAGGTGAACGCCAGGCCTCGCGACTGGTCATACCGATCGATCGCCTTTATCAAGCCGACGGCCGCTACCTGCCCCAGGTCATCCAAAGGCTCCGAGGAGTGCCGATACCGCATCGCGATCGAGCGCGCGAGCGGCATGAAGCGCGTCGTGAGCTCCTCCCGCGCGCGTCGATCGCCACCGGCGGCTCGCCGAAAGAGCTCTCGCTCGTGCCGGCGACGAAACCGTTCATCAAGAGCGTTCGCGCGGCCGGGCGTTGGATCGGAGCGGACCGGCGCGTTGAGCATGGTGACCTCCGGGTGTAGTGAACCCTCGGAAGTCAGACGGTGCTGCCTGCCCTGTTCAGGCCGACCTCACCGTCGATGCCCTCTGAGCGCCACGTTACTGTGCACGTCAAGCAGAGGCGTCGGACTGCGGCGGGCCAATCGTCGCGGCCTCCGGACCGAAGCGCTCGACGTAGTACTCGTGGACCTGACGCCAGCGCTCGACGGGCGTCCATGGTGGCTGGCGGCCGTCAAGGTGATAGGCGAGCACGTCGAAACTCGAGTGCCAGCCGGCGGCGTCGCGCGCGGCCTTCCCGACGTCGTGCAGCCTGTTGACGAACGTCAGCAGGGTCGCATCGCCGTCGAACTGGAGGTCGAAGCGCAGCGTCTCGCCGTCGCCCCAGCGCATCTTTAGTCGCGCGGGCGGATCGTAGGCGATCATCTCGCCATCGATCGGCGGACCTTCGCCGTCGCGAAAGACGAAGCGCAGCGGCGCTCCGTGCTTGCGCTCGCCCTCTATGTCCGTCGGAAACCAGACTCGCAGGTGCTCCGGCTCGATGAGCGCGCGCCAGACCTTGTCGGGCGGGTGCGGAAGCCTGCGCTGGAACCGCAGCCGCGGCGAGCCGTCGGTCTTCTCAAGCTCTCCTTCCACGTTGCTCATCTCCTTCTCAGTCTGGATCCACCGCATCTCGTGGCTTTCCTCCGACAAGCCTCGGTCAGCACGGCGGCGCCGCCCCCAAGGACCCTACTGCGCGGGTAGCGGCGCCGGACGGGTGACGGGACGACCCGGCGGGTAGACCCGCGGAGCGCATGGACGACGAATCGCAGCAGCATTTTGGTGAGGAGGAGCCGTTCTCGCTCGGGCTCGAGGAGGAGCTGTTCGTCGTCGACCCCGACAGCGGCCGGCTGCTGAACGTCGGGCCAGAGGTGCTCCAGCGGCTTGGCGAGCTTGAGCGAGGTGAGGTCAAGAGCGAGCTTCACCGCAGCCAGATCGAGCTCATCACGGGCATCTGCGCGACGGTCGACGAGGCGGTTGGTGAGCTATGCGACCTGCGCCGCGCGGTGCTCGACACGGGCGTCGGGCTGATCGCTTCCGGCACGCACCCGACCGCCGTCGAGGGCGACTCGACCGTCACCGACAGCCCGAGGTACGAGCGCATCCGCGACTTGCTTGGCGACGCGGGCGCGACGCCGGTCTGTGCGCTGCACATCCACGTCGGCATGCCCGATGCGACGACGGCGATCCGCGTCTTCAACGGCCTGCGCCGCTACCTGCCGCTGCTCGAAGCGCTGAGCGCCAACTCGCCGTTTCGCCACGGCCGCGACACCGGCCTGGCCTCGGCGCGCGAGCTGACGCTGCGCTCCTGGCCACGGGCTGGCGTGCCCCGCGCGATGGCCGACTTCGACGACTTCACGCGCTGCAGCGCGCAGCTGACCCGCGTCGCCGAGGTCCCCGACTACACCTACCACTGGTGGAAGCTGCGTCCTCACCCGCGCCTGGGGACCGTCGAGATCCGCGCGCTCGACACGCAGGTCTCGCCGCTGCATAGCGCTGCGGTCGTTGCCGCCGTTCACGCGCTCGCGCGCCACGAGGCCGAGGCCGATCCGGTCGAGGGACCGCCTGCGGAGATCCTCGACGAGGCGTCCTTTCGTGCGGCACGCGCGGGCATCGAGGCGACGCTGCCCGACGACGAGATGCGTCTGCGTCCCGTCGCCGAGCTACTGGAGGACACCGTGGCACTCGTTCGTCCCGCAGCGCGCGAGCTGCGCTGCGAGTCGCAGCTCGATGACCTTGCGCAGCTCTTTGCGGACGGTGGCGGCGCCGGAGTCCAGCGCGCCGCCCACCGCGATGTCGACGGCACGGCGCTACTGCAAGCGCTTGTCGCGCGCGCTCACGACTGCAGTGAGCTGTGAACCTCCCGGCGTGACTTGCGTTGCGCAACCACCGCGCGCAGCTCGTCCCAGTCGACATCCTTGAAGTTGTGCATCGGGCAGAACTTCGGACCGCACATCGAGCAGAACTCAGCCGTCTTGAAGTAGTCGTCCGCGAGCGTCTCGTCGTGCATGGCCTGCGCGGTCTCGGGATCCAACGACAGCTCAAACTGCCGCCGCCAGTCAAACGAGAAGCGCGCCTGTGAGAGCTCGCGATCCCACGCGGCGGCGCGCTTGGAGCCGCGCGCGAGGTCGGCGGCATGGGCGGCGATCCGGTAGGCGATCAGCCCCTGCTTGACGTCCTCGGCGTTGGGCAGCCCGAGGTGCTCCTTGGGCGTGACATAGCAGAGCATCGAGGTGCCGTGCCAGCCGACGATCGCGGCGCCGATCGCCGAGGTGATGTGGTCGTAGCCTGGAGCGATGTCGGTGACCAGCGGGCCCAGCGTGTAGAACGGCGCCTGCCGGCAGACCTCCTGCTGGCGGCGCACGTTCTCCTCGAGCTGGTCAATCGGAACGTGTCCCGGGCCCTCGATCATCACCTGCACGTCGCGCGCCCACGCCCGTTCGGTCAGCTCGCCCAGCGTGTCGAGCTCGGCGAACTGCGCGGCGTCGGACGCGTCGGCGATCGATCCCGGCCGCAGCCCGTCGCCGAGCGAGATCGACACGTCGTGGGCGCGGCAGATCTCCAGGATCTCGTCGAATCGCTCATAGAGCGGGTTCTCGCGCTTGTGGTGGATCATCCAACGAGCGAGCAGACCGCCGCCGCGCGACACGATCCCCGTCACCCGGTGCTGACACAGGGGGAGGTGCTCGAGCCGCACGCCCGCGTGGATGGTCATGTAGTCCACGCCCTGACAAGCCTGATGCTCGATGATCTCGAGCAGCAGCTCGGCGGTCAGATCCTCCGGGTGCTTGACGCGTTCGATCGCCTCGTAGATCGGCACCGTGCCGATCGGGACCGTCGCGACGTCGAGGATCGCCTGGCGCGTCTCGTCGATCCGCTTGCCGGTCGAGAGGTCCATCACCGTGTCGGCGCCCCAGCGCTCGGCCAGGCCGAGCTTGTCGACCTCCTCGTCCAGCGACGACGTCGTCGGTGAGTTGCCGATGTTGGCGTTGATCTTGACGCGCGCCTTCAGGCCGATCGCCATCGGGTCCAGTGCGCGGTGATGGACGTTGGCCGGGATGATCATCCGGCCGCGGGCGACCTCGTCGCGGATGACGTGCGCCGGCAGCTGCTCGCGCTCAGCCACTCGCTGCATCTCCGGGGAGACGTCGCCCCGGCGGGCAAGATACATCTGGGTCCGACAGTCGCTGTCAAACGAGAACGTGCTGCGCTGCAGCATGTGCTTCCTCCCTTCGCTGGTGTGAGCCAGATCAGGTTCAGCGGGTCGGCGCTAGGAAGCGCCCTCTCAGCCCCTGCGACAGGGACCCCCCGGGATGTGTGGACGATCTAACCGTAGCGGCTCGCGCGAGCGCAGCTACGCGACGGGAACCGGTGACGTCTCAGACGGAAGCCTGAGCGGCAACGGCGGACGCGCCGCGGAGGTGCCGAGGCCGGTCGGGACGGCGGAGAACGGCGCGGTCGGCTGGGCCGTCGGGGCCGTAGCCGGAGCCGGCGACTCGAACCGGCGCTTCAGGTGCTCTGGTGTGTAGCGACGGGTCAAGTTGTGCCAGTCGAGGATGCCCGCCATCCAGTCCTTCATCATCGTGATCCAGCCGTCGAGGGTCTCGCGGTCCACGTCGTCGAGATCGAAGCTGTCGGCCACGAAGGGAAGCTCGGTGGCGATGATGTGCTGAAACTGATTCAGCCGCGACGTCATGAGATCGCACACGACGAGAACGGCTTGTTCGATCTCGATGCCGAGGAAGTTCTGCACGACCAGCACGCAGTTGTGCAGCTCGCCCTCGTACTGGACCTCCTTCTGGTAGGAGAAGACGTCGTTGGTGAGGCAGCCGTAGTCCTGGGCGGCGTTCTCCAGCCCGAGCATCGGCCGCGTCTGGAACAGCTCGGGCGGGAGCTCTCCGCTGTGCGTGATCCGGGCAAGGGCCATCGTCATGTCCGAGCCAAACGTCCTGCGCCGCATCTCGATGTAGTCGATCGGGTCGGGGACGCGCTGCTGGATGTGGTTCTGCAACTCCCACAGCCACGACGCCGTCATCTCCTCGACCCCGTCGCGGAACGCCTGCCTGTCGGCGATCGACATCGGGGTCGCAGTGCTCAGCCACTGGTCGGCCAGACCTGCCTCGAGCGGATTGGACGGCGGCGGCATCGTCAGGCAGTCCAGTGGCATGAACGCCGACAGGCGAGCGTTCTGCGTCTTCGCCGCGGCCACGTCGCGCGTCGGCCCATAGATCTTGGGAAACCAGTCGTCGCCGTAGGTCCCCCATGCCAGCCAGCGCGTCGAGATGTTCAGCTCATGGGCGGTGGCGTCGGGATGAAGCCGAGCCGAGCACTGGCCGAAGTCGAAGTCCTCGAGCTCCTGCTCCTTCCAGATGTAGCCGCCGGGCACGCCGGGGAGCGCCGCATACATGCCCATCGCGCGGCACCAGTCGATGCAATCTTGCTGAGTATGCGCGAGGTTCGGGTTCACCCGCGCGGTGTAGGGCATGTAGAAGTCAGGCAGCGTGGTCGGCCCAACCTGCTCGTAGGGCCGGTGCATGTAGCTGCGAAAGCGGGTGAGGCCGGCTGATCTTGGCGTCAGGTTCAGCAGGCGCGCGGCTGCTGTTCCCAGG
>DASVPU010000399.1:0-2701 GCA_036389475.1 Solirubrobacteraceae bacterium | reverse complement strand
TCGCGCACCCGCGACGCGTCGGGGCCACTCGGCAGTGAGATTTCCGCGGAAGTCAGGGCAAGGGCCGCAATTGAGATATCCGCAGCATACGGCGCACCGCGCCATAGGCACCCGTGCCCCGCGTCCCCATGTCATGCCGCTACGGAGCGGCCCTCATCCCGATCGTCATTCGACTCTGGGACGACATGCCAACGGTCGAACGGCCGCTGGCGAACTTGGTTGCCGGACGATGCGGCGTTCGCTGGTCGGGCGGGATACAGCCGGCGCGGGCGGCCGCGAGTCTCGCTGGATGCGTCAGGTCTGGGAGCCGGAGGCTCTCCTTGCGTCGTGGACGCTACTTGACGCCGATTGGGAGCTGGTAGCCAACAAGTCCGGCGCGACGAGGCTGGGGTTCGCGTTGTTGTTGAAGTTCTTCGAGATCGAGGCTCGGTTCCCGCGCGACCGCAGCGAGCTGCCGGCGGCGGCGGTCGCGTTCGTCGCTGACCAGGTTGGCGTTCCTGCTGGCGAGTTGGGCGCCTACGACTGGGCGGGCCGTTCGATCAAATACCACCGGGCGCAAGTTCGCGACGCGTTTGGCTTTCGCGAGTCGACGGTCGCCGACGAACAGCGCTGGGCTGCGTGGCTCCGGACGGTGTCTGCCCGGTCGAGCTCAACGCAGATCGTGTTCGCGACGCGCTGCTGCGCCGCTGCCGAAGCGACCGGATCGAGCCGCCGCGTAGTTCCAGGATCGAACGCGTTGTCGGCACAGCTCGCGCTGGACACGACGCCGTGTTCACCTCGAGCACCGTGGCCGAGCTCTCTGGGGGCATGGTCGATCGTCTTGCCGCCCTGATCGTTGAGCCGGGCGAAGATGCGATCGGCGGTGGCGCGGCGTTCCTGGCGGAGCTGAAGGCTGACCCCGGCAGGGTGGGCCTCAAGACGCTCCTGATCGAGATCGAGAAGCTTGAGCGTGTCCGGGCGATCGGGCTGCCCGCGGACCTCTTCGCGCACGCCTCCGAGCGGCAGGTAGCGGCGTGGCGTGCTCGCGCAGCCGCGCTCTATCCCTCCGACTTGCGTGCCGCGCCGGAGGCGGTGCGTCTCACGCTGCTGGCCGCGCTGTGCTGGGCGCGGAGCGCGGAGATCACCGACGCGCTCGTCGATCTCCTGCTCCAGCTCGTGCACGGGATCGGCGCCCGGGCCGAGAACCGTGTCGAGCACGAGCTGATCAGCGATCTCCGCAGGGTTCGCGGGAAGGAAGGCATCCTGTTCCGGCTGGCCGAGGCGGCCGTTGAGCACCCTGACGACACGGTCCGCGACGCGCTGTTCCCGGTCGTTGACGAGGGCACGCTGCGCGACCTTGTGCGCGAGGCCAAAGCCACTGATCAGGCGTTTCGCCAGCGAGTGCGGACCGTGCTTCGCTCCTCCTACTCCTCGCATTACCGGCGGATGCTGCCGCGCCTGCTCGGCGCACTGGAACTCCAGTGCGCCAACACCGCCTACCGCCCCGTGATGGACGCCCTCGACCTCCTGTCTCGCTACGCGAACCGGCCAGGCCAGGACCGCTTCTACCCCGTGGCCGAGCGCGTCCCGGTTGAAGGCGTCGTGCCGCGCGACTGGCGCCCAGCAGTGATCGACGACACCGGACGGACAGAGCGGATCCCCTACGAGCTCTGTGTCTTGCGCGCCCTACGCGACGCGATCCGCCGACGCGAAATCTCGGTCACGGGCGCAAACCGGTGGCGCGACCCCGAAGATGACCTGCCCGCCGACTTCGACGCGAACCGCGATGTGCATTACGCCGCGCTGCGCCAACCACCCGACCCGCGAGCGTTCATCGCCGACCTCCAGCAGCGCCTCGGAAGCGCCCTCACGTCGCTCGACCGCGCGATCGCCGGCGGCGACGCGAGCGGCGTTCGAGTCACGACCAGGCGTGGCGAGCCGTGGATCGCGGTCGCGGCGCTCGACGCGCAGCCCGAGCCGCAGACGCTGCACGCCCTCAAACAGGAGGTCCTGCGCCGCTGGGGGATGTTCGACCTGCTTGACCTGCTCAAGCACGCCGATGTCTTCACCGACTTCACCAGCGAGTTCGGGTCCGTCGCCTCACGCGAGATCACCAGCCGCACCGTGTTGCGCCGCCGGCTCCTCCTGGTCCTCTTCGCGCTCGGCACAAACATGGGGATCAAGCACATCGTCGACGGCACCGACGACGCCGGCGAAACCGAAGCGACGCTGCGCCGCGTGCGCCGCCTCTACATCAACCGCGACAACCTCCGGCGGGCGATCGCCAAGCTCGTCAACGCTACATTCGCGACGCGCGAGCGCGGGCTGTGGGGCGAGGGCACCGCCTGCGCGTCGGACTCCAAGAAGTTCGGGTCGTGGTCCTCGAACCTCATGACCGAATGGCACGCCCGCTACGGCGGACCGGGCGTGATGATCTACTGGCACGTCGAGCGCAAGAGCCTCTGCATCTACAGCCAGCTCAAGACCTGCTCAGCATCCGAAGTCGCCGCGATCCTCGAAGGGCTCCTGCGCCACGAGACCTCAGCCGAAATCGACCGCAACTACACCGACACCCACGGCGCGTCGATCGTCGGCTTCGCGTTCTGCCACCTCCTCGGCTTCCGCCTGCTCCCACGGTTCAAGCGAATCGGCGCCGCCCGCCTCTACGGCCCGGGCCTCCAAGGCGATCCCACCTGGCGCGAACTGGCGTCCGTGATGTCGG
>DASVPU010000398.1:0-4408 GCA_036389475.1 Solirubrobacteraceae bacterium | reverse complement strand
ACGTTGATAATCCGGCAAGCGCTCCCGGGAGGGAACCAAGCAGGCAACGAAGCGAACCTCCTGCGCAAGGGAGGGGTGGCGTTGCTGAAGAAGTGAGTACGCCTGGAAGCCTCGCAGCGCGTTCTTGGCGGGGTCCAGGCGGTCGACGCGGACGATGCGCATGCGGCGATCCTCGGCTCGCGTGATCTCGGCCCATCGGCGAGCCTCCGCAGATCTGGACCTGCGAAGCAATGACGGGATGTCGACGGCAACCGGATAGCAGCGCACCCAGACGATACGCTGGCCGTAGCGCACCTCTCCCCGGCTGCTATCGGCGTGCAAACCGAGCTGACGGCAACACCGCATGAAGCGCTCTGCCCAGCGGGGGGATTGGAAGCCGAGCACATCCGCGCCAAGCATGCCCGCCACTAGCGTCTTTAGGACCGGTGAGGGCAATTTGGCCGATGAGTCCGAGTCCGGAAACGGCGTGTGGCTGAAGTGCACGATTCGGAGGTCCGGCCGCAGTTCACGGATCATCGCAGGCGCGAGCAGCAGCTGATAATCCTGTACCGCCACGACCGCATCCTGCGCTGCTACCTGAGAAGCCCGCAGCGACAGTTGGCGGTTTACGCGGGCATATGCTGTGAGTGAGGCAAGTGGGTCATCGCGATTCCAGTGTGGGGGCGTCTGGTCTTCGATGCCATGCCAGGCCGACCAGATGATGTTGACGCCGGCGTCGTAGTAGTACTGCTCATGGTCGCGCTTGCCGACCAAGACGACATCGGGGGTATAACCGAGCTTGTGGCCTAGCTTGGCGAACAGGCCCGCCTGCATGGCCTGCGCATCGGCGGCAGAGTTTGATGGAGATACCCACGTGACCTGTGCTGGGCTGGCGCCTGCGAGCCGGTCCAGCAGCGCCGTGACGCTGCTGGACTGTCGTTCGCAAACGAACTGCGAGGAGCGGCGCGTGAAGCGTACTGGCCCACGGTCGGACACGAGTACCAGATGACTCGGTCGTACGGGGGGTACCGCAGTGAAGGGCCGCTGGCCGGTCCGTCCTGCGGCCGTCTCAGATAGCGATCTCATCCGTCAGGAGAGTGTGCGCCTGGCGGCTACAGTTGCTGGGGCTCGTACAGCGCTGTGGAAGTCCTGCACGATTGGAACAGCACCGCTCGGGCCGTGACGGCCGTCGACACCGTGAAACGACTGCGGCGGCGGGTTTGAGGCGGCCACAGGCGTCCACGGGTGAGCATCCCAGGACCCAACGAGAACTCGTGGCCGGTGCACTACCGCTGATCCCGGCGTTGGCAAGGATCGCTAAGCAGGTCGCTAGCAGCGGCAGCCGCGCCGTACAGCGGCGCTTCGACGGCAAGTTCGGAGATGAACACTGCCGGCAGGTCACCGACCGCACGAGCTCGCAGGACGGTCTCAGCGGGCTGGAGAAACAGCTGTCCGCTCTTGACCACACCGCCTCCAAGGATGATCGCTTCGGGATCACAGAGCAGCACCGCAGCGGCCAACCCGTGTCCCAGCGCGCGGCCCGCTTCCGCCAAGACCATGGAGGCGATTTCATCTCCTTGCTTTGCGGCCTGCGCGACGGCCCGCGCATCGAGGTCGTCAACGTCTGTGTGCTGCTCGGAATGCGTGAGAGCTGCCGCGGAGCGTCGTGCGTCACGCGCCGCGCGCGCGATCGCGGGGCCGCTCGCAATCGCCTCGAGGCACCCCCGGCGTCCGCACGAGCACTGTGGCCCATCGATGGACACAGGAAGGTGTCCCATCTCCCCGGAGAGTCCGTGAGCGCCGCGGTGAAGTTGCCCCGCAAGGATCAGCCCAGCGCCCACGCCAGTGCTAATTGTGACGTACAGCATGTCAGAGAACTCGCGCCCGGCTCCCCAGCGGTGCTCGCCGAGTGCGCCGGCGTCGGCATCGTTGAGCAGCGCGCAGGGAACGCCGTAGCGCTGCGAGATCTCCTCTGCGAGTGGATGATCCTCCCAACCGTGCACGTGATGCGAGAGCCGCACAACTCCGCGTGCCGCGTCCACTGGGCCTCCGAAGCTCACACCGGCGGCGTCCAGTGATATGCCGCAGGCAACCTCGTCGGCGAGCGCGGTGATGATCGCGCGCGAGGCGGCGGCGTCTTGCGGCGTCGATGCACGCCGTACTGCGACCAGATCACACCTTCCATGGCCGTCGATATCGAAGCGAGCCGCCGCCAGCTTTGTCCCGCCGATGTCCACTGCGAGGAGGTGTTGGCTCATCCGTCGACAACCGCGCTGGCGACATGGTCGCGCATCCGTTCTCGTAAAAGCAGCGTCAGGACATGGTTGTAGATCACGTGCCAGTCCTCGATGTGCTCGATCACCGAAGAGGGTGCCTGAACGGCGACATCGCACAGGGACAAGAGCTTGATCGCGCTGTCCTGGCGACCGGTCAGCCCGAGCCGATGAGCACCCACGGCCTTGGCGTAGTCGATTGCTCGCAACACGTTGGGTGAGCCGCCACTGCCACTCAGCCCGATCACAACGTCGCCCTCGCGTAGAACGGACCTCAGCTGCTCGACGAAGATGTGCTCATAACCGATATCGTTGCCATAGGCCGTAAGCAGCGCCGTGTTGTCAGACAAGCTAACGATCCCGATGCGGGGCTGCACGAAGCCCTCGGCCGCAGCCGTGACCGCCACAGTAGTGCCTTTGGACAAGTCCGTAGCCATGTGCGCGGCCAACGCGGCACACGCACCGTTACCGAACACGTAGACGATGCCCCCGGCAAGGCATGCGTCCCAGATGATGCCCGCCATACGTTCAAGCTGCGCCCGCGGCGCTGCCGCCGCGTGCTCGGCATAATGGTCGACATACTGTCTTACAAGGTCAGTCTCGGCGGGCATCTCGCTGTGTGAGATTCTAAGTGGTGAATCCAGGCGCGATCAACGGGCGCGAACAGTAAGATATGATTGCCATCCGCGGCCCAGCAGTACCGGCGATATTGGCGTCCGGTGGACGAGCGTGCAGATGCTTTGATCCCAAGACGGGTGCGCGGTCGCAGACACCGGATTAGGACTTGCTGCCAACCCCGCGCGCGTCAGACACATCAGCGGAACGCTAACAGCCGCGGGCACCACGATGTGTGACATCCGACACAGCGTCAGACCGGTCCCAGCACGGGCTTCCCAGCCCACCGCGAGAACGTTGTCGACCGTACCGGGTGTGCTGTCTGCGTCGGGCGACTGGCGGACGCCAACAGCGTCTGGCAGCCTCAGCCAGGCGCCGCACCCGGCTTCACCTCCCGGCTGCCCCCGCACTGTTCCATCAGGGGTCAATCGCGGCGGCGCTGCTGGCCCGCGCTCATCGCGTCAGCGCCAGACGTGGTCCTGGGAGTCGCTCACCAGCCTGGGCCGCACGCCGTTGGATGGTGGCGTGTTCGCTGCCGGACCGACAGTTGTGCCCAGACCGTGCGCGCGCTGGGCACACCGTCCGACCGACCCCGGGCAGCGCTGATGAGCACCGCCGGAGAGATCGTCGAGCTGCGCCGCTACCGGATCCCGGCGGGTGAGCGCGCGCTGCAGGCTCAACGCATCGACGGGCATGTGGCGCTGATCGACGTCCCGGTTGACCACGACGACCGCGTCTACCTGGTTGAGCGTCACCTGCACAGCCACGCCGAGCTGCAGGGCCTGGCAGCCGAATACGCCCGCCACAGCCAGGCGTGCGGGATCCCCGCCATCTACGCCACGCTCGCGTAGCGCCGGCGAACTCGCCGACACGCCCCCTAACCTGGGCTGGTCGCTCACACCAACCCGTATCGCGTTGTAGGCGCCGCTGCGACCGCCACAGCCGGCCTTGAGCTTGCCCAGATCACCGCCGCGCCGGCCGCACAGGCACCGCAACCTCAACTGACCGCTGAACTGCACGACGCTGCCCCCCTCGTCCCGTGCAGATCGTGCTCAAGGCCGCCGGGCGCGGCGTCCGACGCGCGGGCGTGCCAGGCCATGAGCACACGCACCCCGCAGCAGCGCATGACCAAGCACGAGCTCGCCAAGCAGGTCGCCGCGGGCGCCGACCTCACCGGCGAGCAGGCCAAGAGCGCCCTCGATACGGCGTTTGACGTGATCGCCGGCGAGCTCGCCGCGGGCCGCGACATCGCGATCGCCGGGTTCGGCAAGTTCAGCGTCACCGAGCGCGCGGCCCGCGAGGGCCGCAACCCCGCGACCGCCCAGACGATTCAGATCGCCGCCAGTCGCGCCGCTAGGTTCTCCGCGGCCGCCGCACTCAAGCAGCAGCTCAACAACTGACGCGGGCCGGGCCGCCGAGCCAGCGTCTAGCGCGGGTGCGGGCCGATGACCGGCCGCTCGCGCGCCGGGCCGCGCCGTGGTGCCAGCATCAACCGGCCGGCTGCGGTGATCTTCCACGCCCGCGTCGAGCCGGCCGCGACG
>DASVPU010000397.1:0-12891 GCA_036389475.1 Solirubrobacteraceae bacterium | reverse complement strand
CTTCTTTGCCACGCTGACCTCCCCTCCGGCGAGCTTGAGCTGCGCCGGCGACAGGTGCGCGATGACCTCATCAGAGGGTGACCGGTCCCACTCGAGGTCGATCGTCGTCAGGTGCATGATCTTGGACTTCGGTGGGTCGATGTGTCCCTCGACGCCGATGTATCCGGACTGACCTACGGGGTGGCGCTTCTTCCCAAAGGCGACGAGCCTCACCTGCGGCGATTGCGCCGGAAGTAGGTGTTGCCTGCGTACTTCAGGGATCCTTCGTGACTTTGGCGCCTGTCGTTCCAACGGCCATGACTGCTCCTTCGATGGGTGAAAGGGTCAACCCGAGGGAGCATCGGACAGGCCCCGCTGCACCTCAGTTGTACGCGGTTGCATCGCGGTAGCACGAGCGTTCACGGCCGGCGGCTCGGCGGTACTTGTGCTAGACCGTCGGGCCGGATTCGTCCAGGAGCCGGTAGGCGACGTTACGTGCCCCGGCGAACCTGGCTGAGCGCTGAGGCGCTCTAGACGAGATCGTCATCGGCTGTCGGCGGCCAGGTCACCACGAGGCGTGCCCCGCCCGTGAAGCGAAACGTCAGCCCGTTCGGGCGCTCGCTGACCGACTCGATCGGTGGATCGCTGAGATCGAAGCGCGCGTCGGCGAGTGAGTAGTGGCCGCGCAGATCGAAGTGCTGCGACTCACCGGCCGCACCGATCGGGTCGGGCGCCGTCTCGTGGCTCCAGTTCTCGAGCAGGCCCGTCGCGATGAGCAGCGGCGTTTCGTGGCTGACCTCCATCCACGCCGTCACTTCCTGGCCGAGCCGGTCGTTCAGCGTGAGCAGCGCTTCATCGAGCGTCATCGTCATCGGACGGGAACGTACCTGTAACGGCAGGTGCCTGTCGCCCAGCTTGCGGGGCCCGTGCGGCGGCGGGTAGCCTGCCGTGCACCATGCGCCTCGCAACCCTCATCGCGCCGACGCTGGTCGCACTCGCGATCGGCGCCTGCGGCACCAACGACGCTGCGGACGCCGAGGCGACCGTCAGCTCGGCGATCAAGGGCATCGCCGCCGGTGATGCCGGCAAGGTCTGCGCGAAGCTCACGCCCGCAGCGAAGGACAAGGTGGTCGTCGTCCTGCGCCACAACCCGATCGGGAGGGACATCAAGGCGAAGACCTGCGAGGAGGCGCTGACCAAGCTGCACGCAAGCCTCACGCAGGCCCAGAAGAACGTCCTCGTGGACGGCGAGGTCGGCCACGCGAAGGTCAAGGGCGACAAGGCCACGGTGCATGTCGTCGGCGCGGGGATGGAAGTCCAGCTACAGAAGCAAGACGACAGGTGGCTCATCACGGGCGGCTTTTTGTGATCGCGAGCGGGTACGCTCCGCCCGCAGATGGCCAACCTTCCGCAGATCGTCTTCGAGGTGAACTTCGTCGTTCCGGGCGAAATGCGCTGGTGCATGCGCGCCAAGGGCGTCTTCGACGACTGGCTGCATTCCCCCGCGGCCGCTGACCGGCCGATCGACCAGCTCCCGTCGGCCGACCTGCAGATGGCGACCGACCACGCCGAGATCAAGCTGCAGTGGATCGAGCTCGGCGCGAGCAACGCTTGGGCGGCGATCAAGCGCGGGTCGGAGATCGTCGAGGAAGTGCTGCCCGAGCTGCTGCGCACGCGCACGCTGCGCGTCGACGCGACGCTGCAGAATCCCGACCCCGATCTGCGCCGTCCGCTCGGGACCTGACTACGAGGGCGCGTCGAGATCGTCGACGAGCCGCAGCAGCTCCAGCGGGCTGAACGGCTTGGTCAAGAAGAAGTCGGCGCCCGCGGTGGCCGCCCGCGTGCGTGCGCCGTCGTCAGCCGAGGCGGTCAGCATCACGATCTTCGAGCCCACCATCGCCGGCTCGCCGCGCATCTGCCGGCAAGCCTCGATGCCGTCCATCTGCGGCATGTCGATGTCGAGGAAGACGAGCCGCGGGCCTGCGCGGCGCGCCTCCCGGACGCCCTCAGCGCCGTCGCGCGCCTCGTGCAGGTCGAACGCCGAGACGCCCTCCAGCGTCGTGCGAATGAGCTTGCGGATGAACGGATCGTCGTCGACGATCAGCACTCCTCGTTGGCGGTCCATCGGCTACCCGATCTCCAGCCGGATGCGCTCGATGTCCGCGTCCGACAGCGACGAAAATGCCTCCACCACGTCCGGGTCGAAGTGCGTCCCGCTGTCCTGCGTGATGATTACGCGCGCCTGCGCGAGCGTCGACGCCCGCCGGTAGGGCCGGTTCGTCGTCAGCGCGTCCAGCGTGTCGGCGACCGCGAAGACGCGTGCGGAGATCGGGATCTCCTCGCCCATGAGCCCGTCCGGGTAGCCCGCGCCGTCCCAGCGCTCGTGATGGGAGCGAATGACTTCGCGCGCGGCGCCGAGGAAGTCGATGTCGCGCACGATCGCCGAGCCGGTCACGGGATGCTGCTCCATGACGAGCCGTTCGGCCGGCGTCAGAGGACCCGGCTTGAAGAGGATTGCGTCCGGTACGGCCACCTTCCCCGCATCGTGCAGCAAGAAGCCGAACTCGATCTGCGGCTCGTCTCCTAGACGCATGCCGTAGGCATCGGCGATCCGCAGCCCGTATGCGGCAACGCGCTCGGCGTGGCGTCCGGTGTACGCGTCGCGCGCCTCGACCGCGCTCGCCAGCGCCCGAACGGTCTGCATGTAGGAACGGCGCAGCTCTTGGGCGCCGAAGCGCTCCTCCTTGAAGGTCTCGCGCAGATCGGCTGCGTAGCGCTCGAGCTGGCGTTCCTTCTGGGCTGCCTCGCGCTGGTGCTTCTGAAGCTCGGCTTCGAGCTCCTCGATCCTGGTCCGCAGCAGTTCGTCCGTACTCACCGCCACCCATCTTCCTGCGCCGTCCCCGCCACGCCGAGTGCCGAGCGTAGCGCGCTGACCGCCTGGGGAAGCGGGAACACCGGCATTCCGACTCCCCAGGTGTTGGATTGCTCGCCCGCATCGGATGAGAAGAGGATCACGGAGCGGCCCGTGCCGATTCCGTCGAAGACCGCCGGGACGGAGGACATGCTCGCGTGCACGAACGCGACCTCGAAGAGCTCCTCCTCGCCCGCGCGCGCGGCGCCCTCGGCGCTGCTTTCCCAGCGGTGCTCGATGCCCAGGCTGCTGAGCGACGGCGCGAGCTGACCGCGGACGCTCTCGGGTGCGACGATCAGCACGCGCGAGCGCTTGGCCTTGATCGCCGCGTCGAGCACGTCGATCAGGCGGCGGCGGTCGATCGGCTTGGAGATCGCCCACTCGCCCTCGAACTCGGCCAACCGCGAGGACACGGACACGAAGATCACCGGCAGGTCGCGCAGCTTCGGGTCCGCGCGCAGGGCCTTGAGCACCTCGAAGCCGTCCATCCCCGGCATCAGGATGTCGAGCGTCATCGCGTCGAAGTGCCCGTCGCGCAGGCGCTGCAGGGCCTCGGCACCGGAGTGCACCTGCACCGCCTGCACGCCCAGCGGCCGCAGCTGCTGGGCGATGAGGGCTGCGAGCGCGGGCTCGTCGTCGACGATTAGCACGCGACGGGATGCGAGCGCGGGGACCGGGGCAACGACCCCCGCGTCCATGGTCACCGCCATCCCCGAGGCGGCGGGCAGCGAAACGGTGAAGGTCGTTCCGTGACCCGGGTGGCTGTGCACGTCGATCGAGCCCGCGTGCAGGTCCACGAGCGATTTCACGATCGCGAGGCCAAGACCGGTGCCGGGCGCCTTGCGCTCGTCGGAGGAGCCACGATAGAAGCGGTCGAAGACGCGCCGCAGGTTCTCGGCAGACATCCCCCGGCCGCTGTCGGCGACGGTGATGCGCGTGCTGCGGTCATCGCCCTCCAGGCGCACCGTGATCGTCCCACCCTCGCCGGTGTAGAGATGCGCGTTCGTGACGAGGTTCGTGACGATCTGGCGTACCCGCGCAGGGTCGGCGAGCGCCGGCGTGCGCGGTTCGCGGATGTCGACATGCAGCTGCTGGCGCTTGCCGTCCAGACGAGCTGCCATCAGCGCCGCAACCTCCATCACCGGTTCAGCCAGATCGGTCGCGCGCGCATCGATCTGGAACTGGCCGGACTCGATCCGGGCGAGGTCGAGCAGGTCGTTGACGAGGTCGACGAGGCGATCGGTGGACTGGAGCACGATCCGGATGAACTCGTACTGGCGCTCTGTGAGGTTCTCGTCGTTGGTCGACTCGAGCAACTCCATGAACCCCTTGATCGACGTCAGCGGGCTGCGCAGCTCGTGCGAGGCAGTCGCGACGAAGTCGCTCTTGGCCTGCTCCAGACGCGCTCGCTCGGTGATGTCGCGCAGCGTCCAGACAACGCCCCCCTCGGGTCCCCCGAGGCGAGCCGCGGTGACGGCCAGCGTGCCCTGGCCGTGCTGGACGATCACCTCGCCGGCGAGGGCGTCGGTGAGCTGGGGGAGGGGGCTGTGCGGCGAGTGGGCCGAAGACCCAGGTCGCAGGTCTGGGACCATCGCCGTCGCGCGCGGGTTCACCGTCGTCACGCGATCGCTCGGGTCGCAGATGACGAGCCCGTCGCCGAGGCTCGCGATCGTCGTCGCCAGGCGCTGGCGCTGGGCCTCGATGCGCCGGCTGGCGACCGCGAGGTCCTCTCCCATCTTGTTGAAGGACCTTCCGAGCAGCTCGAGCTCGGTCGGACCCGCGGCCTCGACGCGAACCGCGAGGTCGCCGGCCGCCATCCTGCGTGTGGCGTCGACGAGATCGTCCAGCGGCCGGCGCATCGTGCGAATCAGCAGCGTAAGAAAGGCGATCACGGAGACGAGGGCGAGCCCGGCGCTCGCGATGATCGCGGCGAGCGCGGTGCGCGAATGGCTGGTCACGGTCGCGCGAGCCTCGGCGCGGCGCGCGCGCTGACGGGTCGCGAGCTTGGCGAGCGTGCCGCGCGTATCCAGCAGATCGCCGCCGGTCCGGCGGCGGACGGCGGCGGCCGCCGGGTGCTCGGCGAGGGCCTGCGCGTTGCGCTGCGCGGGGAGGATCGCTGCCGCGGTCGCGCGGCTGCTCGCGTCGTCGTCGGCGAGTCGCAGCACGCGGTCGGCGCTCATGTCGAACGCGCGGGCGGCGTTCGCCACGAAGCGAGCGGCGCTGCGCGAGCGCGGGCGCGCGAGGTTTGACTCCAGCGCCACGGTCGCGGTAAGGAGGTTCGCGGCGGCGATCTCGAGCTCTGAGCTGGCCGACAGGCGGTCCTCGTACTGCTGGCGCGCGTCGTAGAGCGCCGCAATGCCGACGGCGCCGATCAGCGCGAGCGCGATCGTCAGCCCGAGCAGCGCGAGCTGGAGCGTGCGCGCCATGGACCGGCGTTGGGGGCTGGATGTCGAGCCGCTTATCATCGGCTCATGGATCTCGTCGGCGCATGGGTGCGCCAGCTGCTCCGGGCCGGGACGGCCGCCGCGATCGTGCCGGTCGCAATGCTGGCGGCGCTTGCCGTGGTGCTCGTGGCAGCCGGGGGATTCGGCGGCCTGGGTTCGATCGGCCAGCTGGTCGGCGGACCGAAGGTCTCCCCGACCGAGCAGGTCGCGGCCAGCGAGCCGCAGGGAACCGACGGTGCGCGCGTGGCGCCGCCCGCCGGCTCCGCGTCGCCGGCGCCGGCGCGAAGACCCGGGCGCGTATCGCGCTCGCAGAGCCGGGCGCGGTCGCCGCGGACGCGTCCGCAGGCCCGGCTACGGCCGATCCCGCCGCCGGTCGTCGGCGTGGCGCCGATCCCGCCTGCGAGCGCACATTCGCCCGCGGCGCCGGCGTCGCCCGTGCCGCCGCCGGCATCGAAGGATCCCACCCAGCCGGTCACGAACCTGCTCGAGAAGGCGATCGGTGATGTTCGGGAAGTGGTGGGGAAGGTCATTGATCGGCTGGGGCAGACCGTAGACAAAGTCCTCGATCCGCCACCGCTCGGCCGCTGACGCTACTGCGCCATCCGGGCATCCGCGTGCGCTCGCGCTCTCGGACGCGACGGCGGCTGCCGATGCGAAGCCGATGTCTCCACGTGTCCGTCTCGGCCTCTATCTCGTCGTCGGCGCCTGCCTGATCCTGGCCATGCGCCAGGCGACCTCCGGTTCGCGGGCGGGCGCGATCGTCCACGACGGCGGGGCCACGTACCGCCTTGATCGAGCGAGCGCCGATCTCGCGGGCGTGAAGATCCTCGACGACGTTACGCGCGCCGCCACGTTCAGCTTCGCTTCGGGGGCGACACCCGGGCAGCAGCAGGTCTTTCTTGCCGCGATCGCGATCGCCCGCCCGGAGGCGCGGCGGCTGATCGACGACGTGGACGGGCTCGTGACCGTCGGATTCGGCGTACCTGACGTGGCGGGAGCGATCGGCCTGACGAGCTTCGACGGCAAGGCGTATCGGGTAACGGTCGACCTCGCCGGCGTCAGCAGACGCCACGGCGCACGCGGCGTCGACGCGGTGATCCTGCACGAGATGGGCCATGTCATCGATCGCGCACTGGTGCCCGACGAGCTCATCGGCGCGCTCGACGCGCAGATCCCGAGCGGAATGCGCTGCGTTCCCGGCCAGCCCATGGGCTCGTGCGCGACCGTGCAGGAGCGCTTCGCCGACACGTTCGCAAAGTGGGCGATGGACGACCTCGGCGTCAACGGCACCGTCGGCTACCGGATCCTGCCGCCGGTCCCGATCGCGAAGTGGGGCCAGCCGCTGGCCCATCTCGGCGCGTAGACGGCTCAGCGATCTTCTTGCGGCGTGGGGCGTGTTGCAGCGCCATCTTCACGTGCGGCCTGATGCGGCCGTCATGGCACGAGCCGACGCCAGCCGCTCGGGCAGGATCTACCGGGGTCTATCCCTGATCCGGGTTGGCTTGGCTGCGCGTGGTACCTGGTCGAGGCCGCCGTGTCCAGCGCTCGATCAGGCGGCAGCCGACGCCGGCGCGAGCGCCGCCCCGATGATCGAGTGCTCGACGGCGAACATCGCCGCGCCGGCGCGGGTGCGACGGTCGATCTTGTCGTAGACGTGGGCGACATGGTGGCCGACGGTGCGCGGCGAGACGACGAGCTCGGCCGCGATCTGCTTGTTGGTCAGGCCGCGCGCGAGCAGGCAGAGCACCTCCACCTCGCGCTCGGTCAGCCCGCAGGGCGGCGCCTCGCGCGGCGCGCGCGCGTGGCCGGCGGCCTCCAGCACCGCCTCGGTCGCCTCCGAGCACAGGCGACCGTCGCGCGCCTCGGCGCGCAGCTCGCCGGCCGCCTGCTCGGCGCTCATCGCCGGGCGGTGCGGCCGGTCGGCGGTCATCGCCACGTACGCGTCCGCGCACGCGAGCACGCGCATCGGCGCGCTGAGCGACTCGGCGCGCAGCGCGCAGTGATAGCCCGTGCCGTCGGGTCGCTCGTGATGGGAGCCGGCGAGTCTCGCCACCCCGGCGAAGACCGGCGTACGCGCCAGAATGCGCTCGGTGTAGTACGTGTGCAGCCGCACGCGCTCGCGCTCCCCGCCGCCGAGCGAGCCGGGCTTGTCCCAGATGCCGTTGGGCACCGCTACGCGACCGAGGTCGTGCAGCAGCGCTGCCAGGCGCATCGTCTCCTGTTCGCCGAGCTCCACCGCCTCGGCGGCAAGCTCGGCGACGCGGGACGAGTGACCGAGCGTCCACGGCGACTTCAGATCGGCGAAGTCGGCGATCGCGGCGGCGAGACGGGGGAGCTCGTCGCGCGGGCAGCGCGGGACCGGCCCCGGCTCGATCTCGAGCGCGACCTCGAGCATGTCGACGCCGTCCAGCCCACCGAGTAGCTCGTCGGCCACGCGGCCGAACGCCTCGGCGAGGGCGGGATCGAAATGGCGTCCGCTGCGCATCCGTGCGACCTCGCCGGCAGCCGACGGGCCCCCGGCGCGGTCGACGATCTCGACGACGTCGACGAGATGCGCCACGCGCGCCGCCATGCAGAGCTGCTCGCCCTTCAGGCCGGCCGGGCTGCCGTAGCCGTCCCAGCGCTCGTAGACCTGGTCGAGACCGAGCTGTACGCCATCGGAGAGGCCGAGCCGCCGCGCAAGCGCGGTCGCGACCTCGCATGCCGACCGGCCGGCGTCGCGGCCGACCTTCAGGCCCTGCTGCATGAACCACTTCGAGGTTCGCTCGCCGGCAAGGGCCGGCGCCCCCGCGGCGACGCGATCGGACATCCCGCGCGCCCAGGCGAGCGGGTCGCCGACATCGAGGATCTGGATCAACCCGGCGAACGCGCGGTCGTCGCCGCCCATCAGCGCGGCCGACTCATGGGCATTGGCCGTGCAACCCATCGAGCGCAGCAGGGCGACGTAGTAGGCGTCTGAGAGGTCCTCGCGGCCGAGACCGATCTCCATGCCCAGACGCGTGGCGACGACGGCGTTGCGCAGCGACTTCTCCAGCGGCTGGTCGTGTCCGACGTCACTTGCCAGCGACAGCGCCACCAGCACCTCCGAGAGGCGGACGGTGGTGCAGCCGTGGCGCGTCGAAACAAGTGGCACATCGCGACGATAGTTCGTTCCTCCCGAGCCGAACTGGTCCTTTGGCTGGTCATCGCGCGCCCGGGACAGGACGAACAGAGGCGCTGCGCGCTCGGACGCGGACGTCGTCCACGGCGCACGGTTTGTTCGTCCTGCGGTCGGGGCATCGCAACGATCGTCATGAACCGCCGACCGAGCCGCTGGTGGTACGCGCTGCTCGCCCTGCCGCTGCTGGGACTGCTGTACCCGCCGCTGTACGCCCGCAGCGATCCCGAGCTCGCCGGGATCCCGTTCTTCTACTGGTACCAGTTCGCCTGGGTCCTCGTCGCGGCCGCGCTCACGCTCGTGGTCTACCTCGTCACGAGGAAGCGATGAGCACGGGGCTCGGCGCGATCGTCACCGAGGCCCACGAGACGAACGCGACCGCGCTCGTCGTATTCGTCGCGCTGTTCGCGCTCGTCACAGGGCTCGGCTTCGCCGCCGTGCGCTGGCGGCGCGCGGAGCTCGACCACCTCGACGAGTGGGGACTGGGCGGCCGGCGCTTCGGCACCCTGATCACGTGGTTTCTGCTCGGCGGCGACCTCTACACGGCCTACACGTTCATCGCGGTTCCGGCGCTCGTCTTCGGCGTGGGCGCGATCGGCTTCTTCGCGCTGCCCTACACGATCATCGTCTATCCGCTCGTGTTCATCGCGATGCCGCGGCTGTGGAGCGTCTGCAGGGCCAACGGCTACGTGACGCCGGCGGACTTCGTGCGCGGGCGCTACGCGTCGAAGCACCTCGGGCTGCTCGTGGCGATCACCGGCCTGCTCGCGACGATGCCGTACATCGCGTTGCAGCTCGTCGGGATGCAGGTCGTGCTCACGGCGCTCGGAGTCGAGGGCGACTGGCCGCTGATCATCGCGTTCGCGATCCTCGCCGCCTACACGTACCAATCGGGGTTGCGCGCGCCCGCGCTGATCGCGTTCGCCAAGGACGCGCTGATCTACATCACGATCCTCGTCGCGGTGATCTACATCCCGTCGAAGCTCGGCGGCTACGGGGCGATCTTCGATGCCGCCGGAAAGGCTCTGCCGGCGCACAAGCCCAAGCCGGGCGCGCTGATCCCTACCGGCGCGGACGCGCAGATCGCCTACGCGACGCTGGCGTTCGGCTCGGCGCTGGCCCTGTTTCTCTACCCCCACGCGATCACGGCCGTGCTGAGCGCCAAGAGCGCGCAGACGATCCGGCGCAACAGCGCGTTGCTGCCGGCCTACACGTTCCTGCTGGGGCTGATCGCGCTCCTGGGCTACATGGCGATCGCGCGCGGCATCAAGCCCAGCAACCCGAACTTCGCCGTTCCGGACCTGTTCCTCGACGTCTTCCCGTCGTGGTTCGTGGGCTTCGCGTTCGCTGCGATCGCGATCGGCGCGCTCGTGCCGGCAGCGGTGATGTCGATCGCCGCCGCGAACCTCTTCACGCGGTCGATCTACAAGGGCTATCTGCGTCCCAACGCCGCACACGCCGACGAGGCGCGGATCGCGAAGATCGTCTCGCTGGTCGTGAAGCTCGGAGCGCTCGTGATCATCATCACGCTGCCGACGAAGTACGCGATCGAATTGCAGCTGCTCGGCGGCGTCTGGATCTTGCAGACGCTGCCGGCGATCGTCGTCGGGCTCTACACGCGCTGGCTTCATCGCTGGGCGCTCGCCGCCGGCTGGGCGGTGGGGATGATCGTCGGGACGCTGATGGCGCAGTCGCAGGACTTCGCGCCGACGTATCCGCTGGACCTGTTCGGGACGAAGATCAACGCCTACACGGGCGTCTTCGCGCTCACGGCCAACCTCATCGTCACCGCCGTGCTGACACTCGTCTTGCGCCGCTCCGGCCCGGCGGACGCCGCGGACGAGACGCGAACAGAGGACTTCGACGAGCTCGCCGAGGGAGCGGAGCCCCCGCCGCGCGGGGCGACCGTGCCCGCTGCTTGACTCCCCTCCCGGCCATCAAGGGGCAAGGGACTCATTGGATTACGTATGGCTCAATTGAACCATGACATAACTATATTTTGGACTAACCGCACCGAAACCAAATTTCCAAACTGTGGACCTTAATTGACCGGAAGACCGGCCTTGTCGCTGCCTGTAGTCGCGCTGTGAGCCCGGTTGGCCACATTGCTCGCTTCTTGTAGACACGCTAGGGTGACGTGGTCGTTTGGATAAGCGAGAGGCTCGTCGAGACTTGTTGCTTAGCCAACTGGAGGCTCGTTGTGGCCGGCCACCAACGTCAGGTTGTCAGGTTTTCGCCTGTGAACTACACAAGCGGGACGATTGAAGGACAGCACAAGCACATCCCCGATACGGGCTCAGATCCGCAGCGAGTCGAACGCCGCGCGCGGTCCGTCGAAGCGGTTGAGATCGCAGTTGCCGACGATGCCGGGGCAGCGGCCGGTCTCGGTGTGCTGCCACAGCACGAGACCTTCGCCGGACCACGCCCTCGGGATCAGTGGTGGGAGCTTGGCCTTGGGAACGTACGCGGCCAGCCAGAGCTTGCAGTCGAGGTTGTCGGCTGGGTTGCGCATCGTCTCGCGCCAGAAGACGCCGGTGTAGATGATCGGTCGCTTCCCGATGCGCTTGCGAAGCTCAGCCACCCACTGTCGCGCCCAGTCGAGCGTTTCGGTCGCTGTGAGCGCGCCGGCGGCACCGTGCTTCTCGAGGTCGAGGACAGGGACCAGGTCTCCATGGTCAAGTCCCCCGGCTGCTTTGAGGCGAGCGAGGAACTCGGTGACCTCGTCGGCGGGATTGCGGCCCTTCTGCGGGCGACCGAAGTGGTAGGCGCCGCGGATGAGCCCGGCGTCGCGCATCGCCTTCCAGCGGCCCTTGCCGAAGGCCGGGTCGGGCGTGCCAAGGCCGTCGGACACCTTCGCGATCGCGAAGCCGTGCCCGGCAGCTGCGACCTGAGCCCAGTCGACGTCGGGCTGGTTTTGGCTCACGTCCGGACCGGTCAGCGTCACCTTTGTCGTGGAACGCTTGGGAGCCGGGCCGCGGACTTGAGCGGCCTGGACCGCTTTGGGCGGCTTGCCGGGCTTGCGAAGCGGCCCTTCGGGCGGTAGCACCCTGCCGGGGTCGGCGGTGAAGTTCAGGTGGTGATGTTCCTTGGGGTTCTTGGGATAGGTGCGTGCGATCTCGTACCCGAGCCGCTTGAGGATGACGAGCAATCCATCTGAGTCCGCGACGTCCAACCCGAGCTGCCACCACTCGAGCGGGCGCCCGACGGGCCCTCCGAACGCCCGCGCGTCGGAGAGCTGCTCGTGGCTGGAGGAGCCGGGAGCGTTGGCGTCAGCGCAATCTCCGCCACACTCCGGAGGGCAGCGCCCGAGTGCGATGCGTCGCAACATGCATTGGTGAAGGGTGAACTGCGACTTCTTCCCGAACATCTCCGCGACGCCCTTACGACGATCGGAGCTGACAAGCTGGCCGTTCCAGCTCAGCTCACGCGCCCGCAGCAGCGGCTTTGCCAGCCCCCAGTACGTGGGAGCGCCATCGAAGGCGATCGTGCGCTGGTGCAGCCTGGGCGCGCGAGCTCGAGCGCGCTCCAGTTGCGCGGGTTGACGGTCGTTGGGACTGGCGAGCAACGCCTGCGCGGTAATCGAGATCTCAGGCGCGTTGAGCGTGTCGTCTGTGAAGCCGAGCGCCCATCCGAGCGCCTGAAACGCACGGCTGGTCGCCGGACCGAACGCGCCGTCTACGGCGAGCGGCGGGTAGAACCGTGACTCAGCACGCTGATTGAGCGCCAGCTGCAACGCCTTGACGTCGTCGCCCCTGTCCCCTTGACGCAATCCCCGTGCGGCCATGTTCGCTACCCCCTACAAGATCGATCGACGTGACGATCGTGCCGGTCGCTTGCGCAACGCGCGCGTGTGCACGACCTCGACAGCGGCCCAACTCGACGTTAGATCCGCAGCCGCGTCAGCGCAAGCCTCGAAGGCCTTGCCGCCCGGTCCCTCGGTGACACCGATCGCCGTACTACGCGGTGGCCGGCTGCGCCCGCACGTCCGACCGAGCGCGGCCCGGCGGGGCCAAGGCGCCGATGCCCAGCACGAGCGCCACCATTGCCAGCCCGCCCCCCCGAAGATGCCGCGTAGCGACGTTAGCCCCGCGACCTGGCCGACCACCCCGGTCCGACAGCGGGCCGATGTAGCCGACGGACGCCGTTGTCCCGATCGTGGCGCCGCGGATCTGCGCCGGCGACTGCTCGGAAGCGATGCTGTAGACGGTCGGACTACCACGCATTCGATCGACCGTGCGGGACCACGTTACGCTGACAATGAGGGTATCCTGACTCACGCGTATCCTGGCTCCCGCGCCACAACGAGTTGGAGAGCACGCGATCGTCGTCGGTGCGAGCATCGCCGGGCTGCTTGCGGCACGGGTGCTTTCGGAGTCATTCGACCAGGTGACGGTGCTCGA